>NZ_JBFAYO010000001.1:0-373011 GCF_040681325.1 Nocardia sp. NPDC051787 | reverse complement strand
GGCGGTCACCGAAGCCGGGCGCCTTGACCGCGACGGACTTGAAGGTGCCGCGGATCTTGTTGACCACCAGGGTGGACAGGGCCTCGCCCTCGACGTCGGGACTGCTCCCTGACGCTCGGGGTCGACCACTGCTCGGCCCGGATTGGCGCTGGCGGGTGCTACAGGATGTTCCAGATGATCGGCACGTCGTGCCGAAGTGCCTCCACCCGCCGCAAGACCTCAGCGGCAGTCGCTGATCCTGGCCCGCACTTGCGTGCATTGGTGGTGATCATCCGCAACTCGCGCATGTCACGCAACCACTCATAACCGGCCCAGTCGCGCACATCGAATCCGTACACGCGACTGAACGCCTCGTATTCGTGTGGCGGGTGCCCGAAGCGACGGCAGTGGATCTCGATGGTTACCAGGTCCCATTCGGGCGGGCCGATAGCCGCGTTCTCCCAATCGCACAGAACCGCGCGTCCAGCGTGATTGTCCCACAGGGCATTTCGATGTTGCGCGTCGCCATGGATAACACCCCGCGTGAGCGCGTACCGGATATCGCGTTCTTGACTCGCGAGCTCATCAAGCCGTGCATGCAGTAGGGCACGGTCTTTGGGTGTGAGGATACTGCTGGTATCGATGGCATAGGCAATCGACGTGAGAGTGTTGTGAATATGCCTGTTCGGCAGTATGTCCGGCGGGCTGGAGGAGCACGCGTGCAAACTGGCGAGTGGCTCGGCGAGTTCGGCCGCAGTCGCGATTCCGCGTTCCTGGTCGAGGTACCTCCAGAAAGTGACCGGGCAGCCACCCAGGTTCAGCGGCTGTTCGGTATCAACGAGCGAAACTGTTGGTACAGCCTGTTCTTCCAACCACCGCACGAGGGCGACGACATCCATGTGTCCGACATGGTTCGGTCGACCGATCTTCACCACGATCGGTTCGCTGGTCAGCGCGTATACGGCGTTGGTGTGATGGCGCAGTAATTCGGCACCCGTCGCATTGAACCCGGCGGCGAGGCACGCGGCGTCGAGGATGGCTCGGGTCCGCTCTGGGGTAAAGGTCGATTCGGTGAGCCGGGGAGGTTCGATGTCCTGGCGTATCATCACCCCGCCGCCTCGGCGCTGATGAGTTTACGCAACGAGGCCGCAGAGGGAAGCAGTCGATGCCCTGTAGGCACAGCGTCCAGAACATCGCCGGCTCGGGTGGCCACGATCCGAGTGCGATGTTCGTCAGGCAGACTGTCAAGTACATGCTCGGCGAGTCGGCAGCCGTCGTCAGCTGATCCGCTCATCGCGTACCCCAGGGCTGTGTCGAGTTGGATCAGTGCTGGATCTATTACCACCGGAGTGTCCCGGTAAAGCTGCAACGCCTCGTCTTGGATCCGACGCGCCCTGGTAATGCGTCCCATGTAGGTCAGTGTTCCAGACATGTACAACAGAAGTCGTCTGGCATTGAAGCGAAATGCTTCGTCGCTGCCAGTGTTCGGCAGTGCTTCGGTCAGACGCTGAGCCTTGTTCATCGCCTGCTCGGCGCCTGCCTGGTCGCCGAGCCTGGCAAGTGCGCGGGCCTCGGCTGCGGCGGCGAGTGCGGTGGCGTCGCAGGCGGTATCCGACAGGAGTTCCTGCGCCGACCTGGCCAGCGCGATCGTCTTGCCGAGATCTCCGTAGTAGTAGGGCAGCATTGCATGTTGTGCACGGGCGGTCGCCTGTAGCTGTCGATTCGGACTGTCGTCAGCTGCCATCCGAGCGGTGCCGTACCATGTGTTGGCACGCCCGATCTCACCGAGCTTCATCAAGGCATCAGCAGTCAGCAAGCCGAGCGCGGCCGACAACTCGGACAGCCGCGCTTGGATGGCCGCGGGCTGTCGCTCTTCAGAGATGGTCTGCACCTCGAAAAAATCGGGCGCGATCTCGGCCAAGGCGACCGCAGGCGGCGTCGTGGTGTAGGTCCGGATCCGGTCAGCGACACGTTCCTCGATCAGTTCGACCCGCGCCGGAGTCACCGTGCACCTCGACAGCGTTTGGTCGACCACCAACCGGAGACCGTCGAACGTCGCAAGCAGGTCACCTTGCTGAGACGAAACCGAAATCTGAATCCGGGTTGCAGGTTCTGCTGTGGCCTGTGGCAACCGACCGGCCTGTTCGAGCGCAGCTTCAAAGCGTTGCCGCCCGGCCTCATTGAGGTTCGCGTACTCCCTTTCCAAAAGGCGTTTACTGCTCGGATTGAGGTGCGCTCGAATACCTTTGGATTCCCACAGCCGAACCGATCTCGGCGAGCACCCGATCGCGTGGCCGAACTCGTCGACACCAAGCAGCATGGCCTCGCGTAGGCACGCGACCTCAATACCCGTTCAATGGAGACCCTTCATCAGTAACTCCGCAGCGTTTCAGCCGACAGTGGTCTCAGGCTAACCCCAGCACGCGCGGTTGGTCACACATTGCCGGAACAATTCCGGTTCGCTGCCTTATCGCTTCCACAGATCCGCCGCAGGCTGTAACCAGCACCCGGTGCCGGGTCGATGCCGTTGCCCCGCAACGGCAAACCGATCACCGTGAGCGGTCGACCGGTGGCACAGCCTCCCCGGCGTCGGGTGCTCATCACACCACGAGGGGAGACACGCGGATGGGGTTGGACGACACTCAGGTACTGCCGCCGATACAGGCCGATACGCCTATTACACGATGCCGGTTCTATCGGCAAACCTGCGGGCTACCCGCCAGGATTCAGCCCGAACTCGGCATCGTCATGCCTGCGGGCAGCGTGGGCGCGATCACCATGCCTCATCAGCTCGGCGGCACGGTGAAGAGTCATGTGCAGAGTCGGGGGATCAAGCTCGGTCCGATCATCTCGCATCCGCGCTCTAAACGATGGACCTTCCTTGTCATCCCGGACGTGCCCGACGAGGTACGCCTGTTCGCAGAATTGTTCCGGCTCAATGTCTCCGTCTCCTGCATGGGCGCCCAGATAGCGCTGCCGTCTCCGGCGCCCCGCAGCAATGGATTCCGCGTCTGGGTCAAACCGCCTCGCGACGAGTTCCGGCCCTCCGGAATGGCAGTAGTCGAGGCAATTCGCGAATGCGCCGATCAACGACATCCCGGAAGGCGCCGTGGCATCTCCGAGTCCATATCTGCCCGTCGATCAATGGTGGAGCACGGTGGAATGTCTTGACTAAGAACGGTTCTCCGCGGCCAGATGAGGCTGACGTACACCTGTCGGTCCAATTCCATGATGTGCGTCTCGAATTTGCCGCCTGCCTAACAGCCGCGTTGACGTTTGCGGAGGACTGGCGCACTCACCACTACCACGACGCGGTGACAATAATTCCAGGCGACACAACCGGATTGCCGCGCCTCCCTAACGAACGCCTTTATCTGGAGCTCTGACCAGACCATTCGAGGTCTTCGACAAAAACACATCGGCGCCGGGACTGGAATCTATCGCGCCTCACTGATTTCAATGTGAAAACATCAACACTCCCAAGGGGGAAACATGCGAAACCGCAAAGGCAACCGGCAAACCACAGATGCCGCTGGACCAGAAATCGAGCCGACGGGACGCCTACTGCGGCTCGTTATCGACGCTGTCAACGAATGCAACCTGAGGTGCCGCTATTGCCATCCCGGGGAGGTGTGGCGCCAGCAGCAACTGCGGTCGACCGCGATCCAGCAGGCGCTGGCCGCCGCTGAACAGTACGGGGTGTTGGAAGTGGTCCTGACCGGCGGCGAGATCACGTTACACGATGACCTGCAAGAGATTCTGGACGCCACACACGTCCTGGATCGCTGCGCATCGACCTTGATCACAAACGCCACGATGGTGACTCCCGCAACTCACCGCGCTATCGCGACATCGAACCTTACCCGCCTCTGTACCAGTGTGGACGGTGTAACCAACGAGCTGCATGGTTCAGCACGTGGCAAGAATCTACCGAAGGTACTCGACGGGCTACGGAAACTGCGGGACACAGGCAAGCCGATCACCGTCATCACAGTTGTTCACCGAGGCAATTGGGAACGTGTAATCGAGCTCACCAATTATCTGGCGGGCGAGCAGCTGGCCGAGCAGCATCACCTCTGCGCGCCAAGCTTTTCCGGTCAGGCACGCGAGCACTATCCAGAACTTGCGCTACGGGAAAGGGAGTTTCGCGGCGTACAGGCCATCGTCGACCAGCACCACCAGCAGATGCTGAGCCGTGGCATGTACCTGACATTCAACTCATTCTGGCCGGCCACCGGCGCCGCTAGCGCGATTGTGAACCCCAGCAGGTCTATCACGCTGCAACAGCTTTCCGAACAAGTCAAAGACACCCTGTGTAATATCCGGCCGAATGGGGAGTTCCGGTTGCAGGCCGCCACTTGGGGCCGCGAGATGGTCGGCAATGCTGCACTCGGATCGGTTTACACCCATGATATTTCAGACCTGCTGGGGAGCGCTGAATCCTTGCTTGCGGAGGGCTTGGCCCGCCAACTGCCACGCGAGATCGAAGCGCGACACAAGTTCCAGTTGGGCACCGATGCGAACCGCGATGCTACCCAGCATCTCATTGGCCGACTCGAAGGTCCGGTACCTGAAGTGGAGATGGTTCCAATCGCCAGCATTGACCAGCACTGGCTGATGCGAAACCCGATCGACACAGCCGACCTCGCTGCGAAGCTGCGTACAGCGCCATTGACGCATCGGATCGTGGAACATCCAACCGGGACAGTCCTACTTTTCGACCGATCCCGTTCGTTGATCACCTTGCTTCGCGCCGAGGAATGGCTGGCCACCGTCGCGGACCTGGCACTCGCAGCAACTGGATCGGAGCCGGCATGAGCACCATGAACCTCATCCATTCCGCTCACCGAGTAATGCACGCTGATGAAGATTTGGCACAGCTCTGCACGGATGCGATGCGCTCCGCCCCTGACAGCGAACTTGTCCGCGCGATCTTGCTGTGCCACCTCGCAGCACCGTCCACACCGGCTACCCAGCTCGCTGAATACCTCGGCGCCAGTCTCGACACGGTGCGGGCCGCCTACCGAGCGTGCCACGGCAGCCCAGAGATCACGCACTTGGTGAATTCGGCGTACTACCCGCATCGGATACGGTGGGCGTTCGCCGCCGCGACCGTACAGGAATGGCAGCGTGCACCAGAGCGACCTGTGCGGATCAGGTCCGGTCAACCAGCGCTGTCGGAAACGGTAGAAATTCACCCCACGCGCGGCACCTGCAACTACCGGTGCGCGATGTGCTTGTGGTCGGACCAACAGGAACTTACCTACGCCACCAAGCAACTCGACAACAAGGGCCTGATGTCATCCAACGAGTGGATCGGCGTACTCGCCGAACTTCGAGCAAACGACGTACAGCGCCTCGTCGTTTCCGGAGGCGGTGAAGCGATGATCAACCCGGAGCTGCCCACTATCCTCACCGCGGCGGCCGACCTCGGATTCGAAATCCACGTCTATACGACCGGATACAGCATTCGACCGGGAAGCCCGCTGTTCGACACGCTGCTGCGCTGCCATCGCATCCGATTCAGCATCCACTCACCGGAGCCCGGCACCTACGACCGCATCGCAGGCACGCGCCCGCGACAGCGTGCGCTCAATAGGGTTGTGAGCAGCCTCGGTGCCATAGTCGCGGAACGTGACGGATTCCCCACCGTCGGAATCGGTTTCGTCGTCCAACCGCTCAACCACTTGCAGATCGAAGCCATGGCAGACTTCGCCGCAGAAACCGGCGCCGACTGGCTCGACCTACGAAAAGACGAGGTCGACGTCACCACCGGACTCACCCACGATCAGCTCGAGCTCGTCCGCGACCAACTGCGCACCGTACGGCGGCGACCGCCGGACCGCATTCGAATCGACATCGGCGACGAACTGGTTTCGATCGCCAACGGCCAGATACCCGACCGTTCACGCACCAGCGAATGCCTCGGCCGCTACTTCCGACCCACAATCGGCGCCTACGGGCACCTGACGCCGTGCGATCTCAAGGCCGAGCCACGGTTCGCGCAGACCGGCTACGACCTCGGCTCGGTGAAGGGCTCGCGGATCCTTGATGTGGTTGCGGCGTCGTCCGGGCGACGAATCCCGGACGACTGCGCTCAGTGCATGCCGAGCTCCCGGACCGGCAACCAGGTTCTGCACAAGCTGCTCGACGACCTCGCGGCCGGAATCGCACTCTACGAGCAACCGTTCGCTTAGCGGCGCAAGCGCTGGCTGATCGCAGTCCGCAGCACCGACGCCGCGCCACGCGCCACCAAGCCTGCCGCGACCAGCGGAGCGAACAACAGCCACGGTGATCCCCGGTGATAGTCGCAGTAGAACCGCAGCGCGCTGCGGTGGTGGCTGCGGATCTTGCGGAATGGCGCCGACCGCATGCTGCCGCCTTCTCGGTGCCGGATCTCGACACTCGGATCGAACACGACCCGCCATCCGGCGCGGTGCATGTCGAGCGCCATTTTGGTTTCTTCGAAGTACAGGAAGTACCGGGTGTCGAACCCGCCCACGGCGTCGAATGCCTCACGACGGAACAACATGCAGCAGCCGGAGATCCAGTCGACATCGCTGACAGAATCGACTGGATCACCGAAGTAGGCTCGCGTTGCGGGGTTCCCGGGCCAAACTGCGCCGAGGAAGGCGTGAACGACGCCGATCGCGAGCGATGGGAACCGCCGACCCGACGGATACGGTGTGCCATCCAGTCGGGCGATGCGCGGCCCGATCATGCCGATGCGGTCGTCTGACTTCGCCGTCTCGACCAGCGCAGCGATCGATCCGGGCGCGAGCTGCGTGTCGGGATTGGCGACCAGAATCCACTCGGCGTCGGTAGCGGCTGCGCCCTGATTGATAGCCGCGGCCAAGCCGACATTCTCTCGGTTGCGGATGACTCGCCCACCGAACTCCTCGATGATATCGGCACTGGCGTCGGTCGAGGTGTTGTCGACGCCGATCACATCGAGCGTCAGCGGCTCGACCGCAGCATCGATGGACTCCAGGAATGGAGGTAGGTCCTCGGCGGACTGGTAGGTGACAAGGATCAGGCCGACGGTTTTCTCATCGCGGCTGGGCATGCTGGTGAACCTATCAGCTGGCCCGAAGTGGCGACAGCGGGCGGTACTCCCCGAAATATCGACGTGGCCAGCAGAAACAGACCGCCCACCCCGCTTAGCTCTCCTGCGAGTGCATGGCCTACGGAATCTGACCCCGAACGCCGGAAGCCGGCCCACCCGAAGGTGGACCGGCTTCCGGTTCGACAGGTGTTGCCGGGTGGCCGGACTCAGAAGTCCATGCCGCCCATGCCGCCGGTCGGGTCGGCCGCGGGAGCGGCGGCCTTCTCCGGCTTGTCGGCGACCACGGCCTCGGTGGTCAGGAACAGCGCCGCGATCGACGCCGCGTTCTGCAGGGCCGAACGGGTGACCTTGACCGGGTCGGCGACGCCGGCGGCCAGCAGGTCCTCGTACTCGCCCGAGTCGGCGTTCAGGCCGTGACCCGCAGGCAGGTTGGAAACCTTCTCGGCGACCACACCGGGCTCGAGGCCCGCGTTGAACGCGATCTGCTTCAGCGGAGCCGACAGCGCGACCTTCACGATGTTCGCACCGGTGGCCTCGTCACCACTGAGCTTCAGCTCATCCAGAGCCGGAGCCGACTGCAGCAGAGCGACGCCACCACCGGCGACGATGCCCTCCTCGACGGCGGCCTTCGCGTTGCGAACGGCGTCCTCGATGCGGTGCTTGCGCTCCTTGAGCTCCACCTCGGTGGCCGCGCCCGCCTTGATCACCGCGACACCACCGGCCAGCTTGGCCAGCCGCTCCT
This sequence comes from Nocardia sp. NPDC051787, assembly GCF_040681325.1. Classification (NCBI taxonomy): domain Bacteria; kingdom Bacillati; phylum Actinomycetota; class Actinomycetes; order Mycobacteriales; family Nocardiaceae; genus Nocardia; species Nocardia sp. NPDC051787. Next base: position 365,224 of record NZ_JBFAYO010000001.1, on the reverse strand, counting down.
GCAGCTTCTCACGGTCGTAGTCCGAGTCGGAGTTCTCGATCTCGGTACGGATCTGCGCGACCCGGCCCTTGATCGCCTCCGCGTCGCCCGCGCCCTCGACGATGGTGGTCTCGTCCTTGGTGACGACGACCTTGCGCGCCTGGCCGAGCAGCTCGACGCCCGCGGCCTCCAGCGAGAGGCCGACCTCTTCGCTGATGACCTCGCCACCGGTCAGGATGGCGATGTCGGCCAGCTGCGCCTTGCGGCGGTCACCGAAGCCGGGCGCCTTGACCGCGACGGACTTGAAGGTGCCGCGGATCTTGTTGACCACCAGGGTGGACAGGGCCTCGCCCTCGACGTCCTCGGCGATGATCAGCAGCGGCTTGCCCGCCTGAATGACCTTCTCCAGCAGCGGCAGCAGGTCCTTCACGGTGGAGACCTTCGAGCCGACCAGCAGGATGTACGGGTCCTCGAGGACCGCTTCCTGACGCTCCGGGTCGGTGACGAAGTAGCCCGAGATGTAGCCCTTGTCGAAGCGCATACCCTCGGTGAGCTCCAGCTGGAGGCCGAAGGTGTTGCTCTCCTCGACGGTGATGACGCCTTCCTTGCCGACCTTGTCCATGGCCTCGGCGATCAGCTCACCGATGGACGCGTCGCCCGCCGAGATACCGGCGGTGGCGGCGATCTGCTCCTTGGTCTCGACCTCCTTGGCGGTGTCGAGCAGCTTGGCGGTGACGGCCTCGACGGCCTTCTCGATGCCGCGCTTCAGGCCCAGCGGGTTCGCGCCGGCCGCGACGTTGCGCAGGCCCTCGCGCACCAGCGCCTGAGCGAGCACGGTCGCGGTTGTGGTGCCGTCGCCCGCGACGTCGTCGGTCTTCTTGGCGACTTCCTTGACCAGCTCGGCGCCGATCTTCTCGTACGGGTCCTCCAGCTCGATCTCCTTGGCGATGGACACACCATCGTTGGTGATCGTGGGGGCGCCCCACTTCTTCTCCAGGACAACGTTGCGACCCTTGGGTCCCAGCGTCACCTTGACCGCGTCGGCGAGGCTGTTCAGACCCCGCTCGAGACCGCGACGGGCCTCTTCGTCATACGCAATTGTCTTGGCCATGGCGTTGTTGAGATCCTCCATGTGTATGGCTGACACACAGGACGACCGCAGGTTTGGATCGCCCCATTTACGCTGGCCAGGTGCGGTGCCCGCGACGGACGACCGAGGGTGTCGATGGAACCCGGTCTCACCGGCCCGACCTGGCACTCACAGGTCGGGAGTGCCAAGAGCATTATTAGCACTCAGGGGTGCCGAGTGCAAGGTCATCCCGCGCCGCCGCGCCGCGTTACGGGCGGTCGTCGACGCGCAGGACCAAGGCGACGAAGGCGTCCGTGCGACGTTCCTCGGGCGTGCGGGGCTCGCCCCCCTCGACGGTGACGAGCTCGGCGTCGTGCAGCAGCAACTCCGCCTCCACCCGCATGATCGCGCGAATGAACGGCGGCGCCACATCCGGCGGCAGGTCGCCGTTCACCACATAGCTGCCGTCGGGTTGAGACTCGGTGGACACATACGAAAGCGCGCGCAGCAGGTCTGCGCGCCGTTCCCCCGCTATTAGGTCGGAATCCGTTTCATCCGCCATTGCTATAGCTTAGCCGTCATCGGTTCACATCTCGGGCCGGACGATCGGGCGCACCTGGCTGCGACGGTAAAAAGAGCAGGTCGGAGCACTGGTCCTGGGCTCACCGGAAACCCGGCACCGCACCTGGACGTCCGACGCGGCGTAGATTCCGGATGGACCATGATCAGGTGATCCCGAAGGGGTATGCGGTGGCCGACCTGCCGTTCGATTCGCTGTACCGGCACGGGTTCGCCCGGATCGCGGTGGCCGTGCCACGGATCCGGGTGGCCGATCCCGCCTACAACGTCGAGCAGACCGTCGAGCTGGCCGGACAGGCCGCGGCGGCCGGTGCGGTGCTGACGGTGTTTCCCGAGCTGGGTTTGTCCTCGTATACCGCCGATGACCTGTTCCACCAGGACGCGCTGGACGACGCGGTCGAGGCGGCGCTGGAGCGGGTCGTCGCGGCGAGCACGGACCTCGACACGGTGCTCGTCGTCGGCGCACCGGTGCGGGCGCAGGGGAGGCTGTTCAACTGCGCGGTCGCGATCTGCCGCGGCGTCGTGCTAGGCGTGGCGCCGAAGAGCTATCTGCCGAACTACCGGGAGTACTACGAGAAGCGTCAGTTCGCGGCGGCGCGGGAAGCCCTGGACGACCAGGTCACGATCGCGGGGCACCGGGCGCCGTTCGGGTCCGATCTGCTGTTCCACGCGAGCAACCTGGAGGATTTCACCTTTCACCTGGAAATCTGCGAGGACGGCTGGGTTCCTTTGCCGCCGAGCGGCTTCGCCGCGCTGGCCGGGGCGACGGTGCTGGTCAACCTGTCCGCGAGCAATATCGTGATCGGGAAAGCGGACTACCGGCGGGCGCTGTGCACCTCGCATTCGGCCCGCTACCTCGCTGCGTATTTGTATTCCGCCGCCGGGCACGGCGAGTCGACCACCGACCTCGCCTGGGACGGGCAGGCGCTGATCTGCGAGAACGGCGACCTGCTCGCCGAGGGCGAGCGGTTCTGCGATCATCCCCAGCTGGTCACCGCCGACCTGGACCTGCGCAGGCTCGCGGCGGATCGGTTGCGCACTACGAGCTTCGCCGACAACGTGCACGACCACCGCGACCGGCTGGCCGCGATGCGACGCGTCGAGGTGCGGCTGCCGATCCCCGAAGAACCGGTCGCGCTGCGCCGCGACATCGAACGCTTCCCGTACGTCCCCGCCGATCCCGCCAAGCGCAACGAGCGCTGCGCCGAAGTGCACCACATCCAGGTCGAGGGCCTGAGCACGCGATTGCGCGCGACCGGGCTCGAGCGCGTGGTGATCGGGGTGTCCGGCGGGTTGGACTCCACTCAGGCGCTGATCGTGGCGGCCAAGACGATGGACCGCCTCGGCCTGCCGCGGGAGAACGTGCTGGCCTACACCATGCCCGGGTTCGCGACCAGCACCAGGACCAGGACCGACGCGCACCGCCTGATGGCGGCGCTCGGCGTCACGGCGACCGAGATCGACATCCGCCCTTCGGCCACCCAGATGCTGCGCGACCTCGGCCATCCGGCCGCCGACGGCGCGGCGCGCTACGACATCACCTACGAGAACGTGCAGGCGGGCGAGCGGACCTCGCACCTGTTCCGGCTGGCCAATCAGCACGGCGCGCTGGTGGTGGGCACGGGCGACCTGAGCGAGCTTGCGCTCGGCTGGTGCACCTTCGGCGTCGGGGATCACATGGCGCACTACAGCGTCAACGCCTCGGTGCCCAAGACGTTGATCAAATACCTGATCGCCTGGGCGGTGGACACCGAGCAGTTCGGACCCGAAGCGGGCGAGGTGCTGTCGTCGATTCTGCGCACCGAGATCTCGCCCGAGCTGATTCCGCACACGGATTCCTCGGTGCCGAGCCAGAGTTCGGAAGCCACGGTGGGCCCGTACGAGCTGCAGGATTTCCATCTGTACTACCTGTTGCGCTTCGGCTACCGCCCCAGCCGCATCGCATATCTGGCCCGGCACGCCTGGTCCGATCCCGCTGCCGGGCGCTGGCCCGACCTCGTGCCCGCCGACCAGCGCAATGCCTACGACCTGGCCACGATCAAGCATTGGCTGGCCGAATTCCTGCGCCGCTTCGTGCAGACCAGCCAGTTCAAGCGATCGACGCTGCCGAACGCGCCGAAGGTCGGCTCCGGCGGATCGCTCTCCCCCCGCGGCGACTGGCGCGCACCGAGCGACGCGTCGGCGGCCGCCTGGCTGGACGAGCTCGCCCGCAACGTGCCGGACTCCTGACCGGGCACCGCACCTGACGCCCCGGATGCGGCCGGGCGGCGCGTGCTTATGGTGGCGGGGTGAGTGAAAAACCCGGCTGGGATGCCATCGACGGCGCGTTGCGACCGCTGTACGGCGAGATCGAACCCTTCCACTGGGCCCCCGACCACCCGTGGTCCCTCGGCGGACCCGACCCGCTCGACGGGATCAGCGCGTACTCCCGCACCGACCCGGTACCGCACTGGCACTACGTCGGCTACGGCATGACCGAGCTGTACGAGAAGGAGTGGGACAACCGGGCGGAATCCGGCTGGGGCTTCGAGTTCACCTTCCGCCTGGCGCGCGGGCCCGAGGAGACCGAACCGCCCGCGTGGCCGACGAACTTCCTGCAGAACCTGGCGCGCTACGTCTTCCAGTCCGGCAAGTGGTTCGAGCCGGGCCACACCATCAAGGCGAACGGACCGATCGCGGCGGGCCATGCGGACTGCACCAGTCATGCCGTCTGCTTCGTGACCGACCCCGAACTGGGCACCATCGACAGCCCGCACGGCCGGGTCCGGTTCCTGCAACTCGTCGGCCTCACCATGCCGGAATACCGTGCGGCGCAGGGCGGACGCGGCCTCGAATTGCTCGCCCGGCTGGAACCCCAACTCCCCCTGTACGTCACCGACATCCACCGCGAGCCGCTGGTCTCCGAGCCGAAACCGCAGGCCCGCTGGCCGCGGTGGGGCGGTGGCCTGGCCGGGCGGGCGTGATCAGGACTTCCCTGGCGTGAACGCCGAGAGCAGCTCGATCAGGTGCGCTTCGGTGCGGGCCTTGTCCATGCCGAGGTCACTGAGCATTCCGGAACCGTTCTCCTGCTCGAGCAGGGCGAGCAAGATGTGCTCGGTCCCGATGTAGTTGTGTCCCAGGCGAAGCGCCTCACGGAAGGTGAGCTCCAGGACCTTCTTCGCCCCCGGGCCGAACGGGACCAGGGCGGGAACCTCGCCCTCGCTCGGCGGCAGCGAGGCGGTGGCGGCGGCGGAGAGCGCGTCCAGCGCGATGCCGTGGGTGAGGAGTTCCTTCACCGCAAGCCCCTCCGGTTCGGTGAGCAGCCCGAGCACCACGTGCCCCACGCCGATTTCCGGGTTCCCCGCACTGCGGGCAGCCTCTTGCGCGGCCATCACCACCTGGCGCGCCCGCGGGGTGAACCGGGCGAAGCCCGCGTTCGGGTCCATGGCCGCGGCGGCGGCCGGGTCGGGCACTTTGGGCACGAACCGCTTCTGCGCGGCCTGCTTGCTGACGCCCATGCTGGCGCCGATGTCGGTCCAGGAGGCCCCGGAGCGGCGGGCTTGGTCCACGAAATGGCCGATCAGGTGATCGGCCAATTCGTCGAGGTGGTTCGCCAGGACAACAGCGTCGGACAGCTGCTCGAGCACATTGTCGGGACGGGCTTTCTTGATGCCCTCGATCAGATCGTCGAGGCGGAATGGTGATGTCATGCGTCAACCATAAGTTGACGACACCATGCCGTCAACCATTGGTTGACGATTTCTCAGGGCCGGGCCGCCCAGGACGCGCCGCGCACTATCCGCTCCTTCACCCACGCCGCGGTTCGTCCGGTCAGCACCATCCCGCCCGGTGCGTCGTCGGCGTGCACGAACTGGACCAGCCCGTCGCGTCGGCCCAGGCTCAGGCACTGCAGCACGTACCGGAACCGCAGCGGCCGCGCCTGGGCCCCGCGTATCCGCGCGACGACCGCATCGGCCGCGTGCTTGCCGGTGGGCAGCGCTGTCGCACAGGCCATGCGCAGCTCGCGCCCGCCGGGCCCTGCGACCACAGCGGCGTCACCCGCAGCGTAGACGTCCGAATGCGACACCGAGCGCAGGGTGGCGTCGGTCAGCACACGGCCGTCGGAGTCCACCGCGAGCCCCGAGCGCGCGGCGAGGCCCGGCACGCGAAAACCCGTGGTCCACACCGTCGCCGCCGCCTCGACCAGTGCACCGTCGGCCGATCGGACGCCCGCGGGCGTCACTTCGATCACCTTGACGTCCGAGCGGATCTCGACCCCGAGCCGCTCGAGTGTCCGCCGGATATGCGTTTGCGCGCGCGGCGACAGCCAGGCACCCGGTTCATCCGAAGCGATCAATAACACCCGGTTATCCGGGTTCGATTCGGCCAGTTCCGCCGCCAGCTCGATTCCGGTTGCCCCGGCCCCGACCACCGCGACCGTTCCGCGCGGCACGACCAGGTTCTTCATGTCCTCCTGCGTCGCAATGGAATACGCGTGCTCGGCCACGCCCGGCACGCGCTCGGCGTCGGCCACGCTGCCGAGCGCGTAGATCAGGGTGTCGTACTCCAGAGCGGGCGCCACGTCGAGCACCACGCGCTTCCCGGTCGTGTCGATGTCCGCTGCGACGGCATGGACGAAGTCGATGCCCTTACGTTGCAGCAGTTCCCGCAGATCCCAAGCCGGAATCCGTTGCCCGGCCGCCTGCTGGTGCAGCCGCACCCGCTCGACGAACGCCGCGTGGGCGTCCACCACGGTGATTCGCGCGTCGCGCGCCGTGCCTGCGAGCCTGCGGGCCGCCGCCAGCCCCGCGTACCCGGCGCCGAGGACGACGATCCGATGTTGTCCGGTCATGATGTGGCTCCTTTCGATCGGCCATCACCCTTCAGACCGGACAGGCCATCGAATCCTGACAGAACAGCGCCGTGAGGCGTGTCACAAGGGACGGCCGGGCCGCGCGGGGAGCGTGTCCCCCACGCTGTTCGACCCGCTCGACATGGCGAAATAGGCCAGCTTCTCCGGGTTGACGATCAGCCGCAGCGCCGCGACCGCGCCGTTGGCCACATCCATCCCCACCACGAGCATTGGCGCCCCATCCACGCGCGCCACCACGGCAGGCGCGCCGTTGACCTCCTCGACGAGCAATCGCATCCCCGGCACCGCCCAGCGCAGCAAGCCGGCGAGGTACCGTGCCACATGGTTCGCGCCGTGAATCGGGCGGCGGGCCGCGTTGATCAGACCGCCGCCGTCGGCCGTCGCGGTGACGTCGGCGGTGAGCATCTGCTCCAGCGACTCGATATCGCCGCCGCGCGCCGCCTTCAAGAACCGTTCGACCAGCTCACGGGCGTGCTCGGCGGGAACACCGAAGCGGGCCCGGCCTTCTCGCACGCGCTGGCCCGCCCGCCGGAAGATCTGCTGCGAGTTGGCCTCGGTCACGTCGAGCATGTCGGCGATCTCGCGGTGCGCGTACCCGAATGCCTCGCGCAGCACGAAGACGGCCCGTTCGACCGGACTCAGTCGCTCCATCGCGGTCAGCAGCGCGAACGAGACGAGTTCGCGCTCTTCGACGGACTCCAGCGGACCGAGCTCGCCGTTCGCGGTCGGCACCGGCTCGGGCAGCCACGGTCCGACGTAGTTCTCCCGCCTGGCCCGTGCCGAAACGAGCCAGGTGCGGCACAGGTTGGCCAGCGCGGTGGTCAACCACGCCTCGGCGGAGCGGATTCCGCCGCGGTCGGCAGCGTCCCAGCGCAGATAGGTCTCCTGCACGGCGTCCTCGGCCTCGCCGGCCGAGCCGAGCATCCGGTAGGCGAGCGCGAACAGCCGCGGCCGGTGCTCCTCGAACTCCCGCAGGCTCTCCCGCCGCTCCGCGTCGTCAGGCTGTACTGGTTGAGTGACATGAGATTCACGTACAGGTCCTGCGATCGGTGCTCCTCCGCCTCTCCGGGACTCCAGGTCGTACGAGTCGGGACCTGCAGATTTCCGTTCAGGTCCTGCGTTGAGTGCCGCGCGGCTTCTGGGCGTGCCCGACGAGTTACCCATGTACTCAGGAAATCAGTTGTCACCCGCGAGAGCTACAAAAGATTCCCGCCGGGTGGGGGGTTTCCGTTCTGGCGCTGCTTGGCGCCGGGGCGGCGCAGGCGCAGCCGGGCGGAGGAGCCGCGGATCACCGGACGACGGATCGCGGGCAGCCGCCGGTTCGCGCGACGCTGTGCGCGCCGCTCGGCGGGCTTGTGCTGCCAGGTCTCCGGCCGCGCGGCCACCCAACGCTGGGAATGCCAGGCGAACGGAATATGGCCCAGGTACAGCACGACCAGCACCAGCAGCAGCACGATCGGATAGGTCACCAGCGCCGCCGCCGCGAGCGCGACCAGCACCAGCAGCCCGGCGGCCGCCTGCGGCGCCACCGACACCGACTTCATCGCCAGCGTCGGAATCGTGCTGACGCACAGCGCCGCCGCGAACACCGTCCACGCCGCGACCTCGTAGAAGCCCACCCACCAGCCGTCGCCGAACTGCACCAGCAGCGCCACCGGCACCATCGCGATCAGCGCGCCCGCCGGAGCCGGCACGCCGACGAAGTACTCCCGCGCCCAGTCCGGCCGGGTGTCGTCGTCCATCAGGGTGTTGAACCGGGCCAGCCGCAGCACGATGCTGACGGCGAACAGCAGCGCGACGATCCAGCCCACACTGTTGCTGCTGAGCAGGGTCACATAGAGCACGAGCGCGGGGGCGACACCGAAGGAGATGGCGTCCGACAGTGAATCCAGCTCGGCCCCCATCTTCGTGGTGGCGTCCAGCATCCTGGCCAGCCTGCCGTCGAGGGTGTCCAGCACGGCGGCCGCGCCGATCATGGCCAGCGCGATGTCGAGCTTGCCGTCGAGGCCGAACTTCACCGCCGACAGTCCGGCGCACAGCGCCAGGATGGTGACGATGCTCGGCAGCAGCCGGATGGTCCGCCGCCGCCGCTGGGTGGGTACCGCCGCTTCCATCACGCGTCAGCGGTGGAGCCGAGCACGGCGAGCACGGACTCGCCGCCGATGGTGCGCTGGCCGGGCTGGACGAGCAGTTCGGTGCCGAGCGGGAAATAGGTGTCGACCCGCGAGCCGAAGCGGATCAAGCCGTAGGTGTCGCCGATGGTGAGCACGTCGCCGACCTGCGCGTCGCAGACGATCCGGCGGGCGAGCAGACCGGCGATCTGCACGACGACGACCTGGCTGCCCTCCGGGGTTTCCAGCACCATGCTGTTGCGCTCGTTCACCGAACTGGCCTCGGGCAGGTCGGCGGAACGGAACTGGCCGGACTGGTGCAGCACGGTGCGCACCACGCCGGAGACCGGCGTGCGCTGCACATGCACGTCCAGAACCGACAGGAAGATGCTGACCCGGGGCAGCGGCTGATCGCCGAGCCCGAGTTCCGCGGGCGGAGCGGCGGTGTCGACCAAGGCGATCTCACCGTCGGCGGGGGCGACCACGACGCCGGGCCGGTTCGGCGGCACCCGGTGCGGATGCCGGAAGAAGGTCGCGCAGGCCGCCGCGGCGGCCAGTCCCGTCCGGCGCACCCACGTGCGCTTGCCGCCCAGGACGGCAACCGCCAGCGGCGCGGCCACGAATGGGAGCCCGGCGGGATGCAGCGGAGGGATCACGTGCCGGACCAGATCGACGACGTGGCCGACTCCGGTGCGTTCAGGCGTGCCGGGCGGGGTGGGACGGCGGGCCACAGGCTCCTCTTTCGTGCTCGATGCAGACGGGTTGCGCCCTGTCAAGAATAGGACCGGCGCAAGCGTTCACACCTTACGGGAAAGGAGCCTGTGGCACGCGGGGTCAGGACCTGATCCTGCTCCCGGTGACCAGCCGCACCAGGAACAACAGGATGACCGCACCACCAAGGCAGGTGAAGAAGCTGAACCAGAGGCCGCCGCCCTCGACGTCGACGCCGAGCACCTTCAGCAGGAACCCACCGAGCAGGCCGCCGACCACTCCGACGACGATATTGAGCAGGATGCCCTGCTGAGCGTCCGTCTTCATGATCTTGCTGGCGATCCATCCGGCCAGACCGCCGATGATGATCCATCCGATGATTCCGAGACCGAGCATGGTGTCCTCACATCAATAACCGGGCCACGCCTCGGACAGCAGTGGCGTGTTCGACGAGATACCCACGGATTGTCGAAATACGCGCGCCAGATGAGCGACTCTCGGGCTAATATGAGGAAGCCTCATGTCTATCCTCGGATGGGCAGTGGCGGATGAGGGACCGATATCGATGCTTCGGGGAAAACCCGGCGGCGCCGCCGGCAGGTACATAGGAGACGCAGATGGCTGCTCGCATCGCCCAGACCACCGGGGCAGAGCACACGGCGATCCTCGGGCTCGGCGTTTACCGCCCTGCTCGAGTGGTCACCAACGACGAGGTGGCGGGTCCGATCAACTCGAGCGACGAGTGGATCAGGACCAGGTCGGGCATCAAGACCCGCCGGTTCGCCAACGAGTCGGAAACGATTCAGAGCATGAGCGTCGCCGCCGCGCGCGGCGCGCTGGAATCTTCGGGCATCGCGGTCGACCAAGTCGATTGCGTGATCGTTGCTACCTCGACACACCTGTTGCTGACCCCGGCCGCCGCCCCGCGCATCGCCACCGAGCTCGGCATGAACGGCGCCGCCGCCTTCGACGTCTCGGCCGGCTGTGCGGGCTTCTGCCACTCGATCGCGCTGGCGTCGGACTTGATCCGGGCCGGAACCGCCGGGCATGTCCTGGTGATCGGAGTGGAGAAACTGACCAACACGATCAACCCGACCGATCGGTCCACCGCCTTCCTTTTTGCCGACGGTGCGGGCGCGGTGATCGTCGGCCCGTCCGACGAGCCGGGCATCGGTCCCACCGTGTGGGGCTCGGACGGCACCCAGCACCACGCCATCCGGCAGGACAAGGACTGGATGGAGTACTTCGCCGAGATCGACGAAAAGGGCCTGGACGCCGTACGGCCGTACATGGCCATGGAGGGCACCGCGGTGTTCCGCTGGGCGGCGCACTCATTGGAGAAGGTGTGCCGCGACGCGATCGACCGCGCGGGCCTGTCCACCTCCGACCTGGACGCGATGATCCCGCACCAGGCCAACGGCCGGATCATCGAGATCATGGCCCGGGTGCTGAAACTGCCCGAGCACTGCGCGCTCGCCAACGATATCGAGGAGTCGGGCAACACCTCCGCCGCGTCGATCCCGCTGGCCATGGAGGCGCTGCTGCGCAACGGCGAGTCGAAGCCGGGTGACACCGCGCTGCTCATCGCGTTCGGCGCGGGGCTCTCGTACGCGGCCCAGGTCGTGAACCTGCCCAACTGGAAGTAGCGCTACTCGCCGGGGTGGCGGTACCTGCACCCCGGCGAACTCTCGCTCGGTCACGAACCCGCGCTGCGGAGTCCGGTGCCACTTCCAGCACGCCACATGCTTGTTGCCGGACCGCGACGCGCTCCGCATGGGTCATGGGAGAGCCGGTGAGTCCGGCGGACCGCCTCGCTCATACTCCGTTCGGGAGACGGCCGCCGCGACGTAGTCGGCGGTCACCGGCGCGACACACCGCAGGGATCAGGCGCGCGCCTCGACCGCGGTCTTGATCTTGCCGAGGGTCTCGTTCATGCCACGCATCAGCGCCTCCTCGAACGGGGCCTCGCCACCGAGCGCCGCCTTGATCGCCCTGCGGGAGATCCAGGTGGTGCCGTTGGGCACGTCCCGGCGTTCGATCAGCCTGGTTCCGGTCTCCGTCGGCTCCAGGGTGTAGCTCCACACGGTGCGGTTCTCGTTGACCCGGAAGGCGAATGCCTGGTTGGGCTCATACCGCACGATGCGGGCGGTGGTGGGCCAGTACTTCTTGCCGTCGCGATTGAGGTTGACCGTCCAGGTGCCCGCTTTGGGCGAGCCGAGCACCACCATGCGCACACATTGCGGGCTGAACTCCGGCATCCGCTTCAGGTCGGCGATCACCGCCCACACCTGCTCCGGAGGCGCGGAGATGTCGATAGTTGCTTCGAGATTGTTCGGCAACGCTGCCTCCCGGATACGAGCGACGGACCGACGGCCATCCGTCCGAACGCGTATTGACGATTCACACACATTTTAGATGGGAAGGCAGTTGCGTCACATTTCCGCCACTTGGGCGGCAGCCACTGTAATGAGCGGCGCAGACTAACGGATAGATGAAGCATCAGACACTGCCTCCAATTTTTCGGCGTCCCAAACGTGAGGTGATCGGCCGTGAAACTGCGCGACCTGTTGCATCGTCGCCCAGCGGACCAGGTTCCGCTGCTGCCCGCTATCGAGCCCGAGAACGGGCTCAAATCCCCGGACGCGTCGGCGTCACCGCGCAGCGCACGCGCGGCCGCCCAGGAAGAACGACTGGAGCGACTGCTCACTCCGACCGAACTCGATCTCGTCCTGCACCATCGCCTCTGAGCTCTGGGCGAACGCCCACGACAGGCGCCACCCGGAGGCTCCATACTCGTCAGGTGACTTCACCCGCTGCTACGAAACCGGCCATCCTGAGCGTCGATGACGATCCGGGAGTTTCCCGGGCGGTGGTACGCGATTTGCGCCGCCGCTACGGCGCCGATTACCGGATTCTGCGCGCGGAATCGGGTGCCCAGGCACTCGACGCGCTCCGAGAGATGAAACTGCGCGGTCAGCCGGTCGCGGTATTGATCGCCGACTACCGGATGCCGGGAATGGACGGCATCGAATTCCTGGAGCAGGCGATGGACCTGCACCCGTACGCGCGCCGCGTGCTGCTGACCGCCTACGCCGACACCAGTGCCGCGATCGACGCGATCAACGTCGTGGATCTGGATCACTACCTGCTCAAGCCATGGGACCCGCCGGAGGAGAAGCTCTACCCGGTGCTGGACGGTCTGCTGGACGCGTGGCGCAGCAGCGAGCACCGGCCGGTGACCGAGACCAAGGTGGTCGGCAATCGCTGGTCGCCGCGCTCGTCGCAGGTGCGCGAATTCCTGGCCCGCAACCAGCTGCCCTATCGGTGGTACCCGGCCGACGAGCCGGAGGGCGCGCGTCTGCTGGAGGCGGCGGGGGCCGAGCCGGAGCGCTGTCCGGTGGTGATCACGTCGGCGGGTACCGCGCTGGTGCAGCCCTCCGACAGCGAGCTGGCCGAGCACGTCGGCCTCACGGTGAATCCGGCGGGCGAGTTCTACGACCTGATCGTCGTCGGCGGCGGTCCCGCCGGTCTGGGCGCGGCGGTGTACGGCGCGTCCGAAGGCCTGCGCACCGTGCTGGTGGAGCGGACCGCGACCGGCGGACAGGCCGGGCAGAGCTCGCGCATCGAGAACTACCTCGGTTTCCCGGACGGATTGTCCGGCGCGCAGCTGGCCGACCGGGCGCGGCGGCAGGCCGCGAAGTTCGGTGCCGAGGTGATCACCACCCGCGAGGTCGTCGGACTGGAGGTGCACGGGTCCGCGCGCACCGTGCGGTTCGCCGACGGTGGCAGCCTGTGCGCGCACACCGTGATCATCGCGACCGGCGTCGACTACCGCCGCCACCCGGCGCCCGGCGTCGACGACTTCACCGGGCGCGGGGTGTACTACGGCTCGGCCATGACCGAGGCGTCCGAGTGCGCCGATCACGACGTCTACATCGTGGGCGGTGCGAACTCGGCGGGGCAGGCCGCGGTGTTCCTGTCCCGCAACGCCCGCACCGTGCACCTGGTGGTCCGGGCGGATTCGCTGGAACGGTCCATGTCGCACTACCTGATCCAGCAGATCGCGCAGATTCCCAATATCGAGGTGCACACCTGCACCGAGGTGGTCGCTGCCGACGGCGACGAGCGTCTGCGGCAGATCGTCCTGCGCGACAACCGGACCGGGGCCGAGGAGAAAGCCGACGCGGAGCGGCTGTTCCTGTTCATCGGCGCCGCGCCGCAGACCGACTGGCTCGACGGCGTGGTCAAACGCGACGAAGCGGGTTACGTGCTGGCGGGACCGGACCTGCTCGTCGAGGGCGCGCGTCCCGCGGGCTGGGAACTGCCCCGCCCGCCACACCATCTGGAGACCAGCGTGCCCGGCGTGTTCGTGGCGGGCGACGTGCACGCCGAGTCGGCCAAGCGCGTCGCCTCCGCGGTCGGCGAGGGCGCGATGGCCGTCATGCTCGTGCACCGCTATCTCGCGTGATCAGGAGGCTGGCAATGACATCGGAACAGACCGCGGAACGCCGCAGCAGGCTGGTGTGCGATCCCGCCGAGCTGCGCACCTTGTTCCTGTTCGAGAAGCTGACCGACGAGCAGCTGGACTGGCTGTGCGCCGACGGCCGGATCGAGACCATCGAACCCGGGCCGGTCTTCCGCGAAGGCGCACCGGCCACCTGCTTCTACGTGTTGATGGACGGCGAGGTGGTGCTCACCAAGCAGTCCGGCGGCGCGGAGATCGAGCTGGTCCGCACCGAGCACCACGGCGCCTATGCGGGCGCCTGGATGGCCTATATCGGCGACAAGGTCGAGCAGAAGTACAACGGCTCGATGTACGTGACCAGGCCGTCCCGGTTCTTCGTGCTGGACGCGAACGTTTTCGCCCGGATGATGCACGAGTGGTTCCCGATGGCGGTGCACCTGTTGGAGGGTGTGTTCTTCGGCAACCGCAACACCAACGCGCGCATCGGTGAACGTGAGCGGCTGCTGGCGCTCGGGTCGCTGTCGGCGGGACTCACCCATGAGCTGAACAACCCGGCGGCCGCCGCGGTGCGCGCCACCGCCGGTCTGCGCGAGCGGGTCGCGGGCATGCGGCACAAGCTCGCGATGATGGCGGACGGCAAGTTCGATCCGGAGTCCCTCGGCGCTCTGGTGCGGCTGCAAGAAGAGGCGGCCGCCCAAGTCGCGAAGGCTCCCGAGTTCACACCGATGGAAGCCGCCGACCGCGAGGACGCGCTCGGTGAATGGCTGGAGGACCACGGGATCGGCGACGGCTGGAACTTGGCGCCGAATTTCGTCCAGGCCGGTTTCGACGCGGACTGGCTGGAGCGTGTGGCGGCAACCTTGGAAGGCGCGCCGGAGAAGGTGTTCCAGGGCGCCATCCGCTGGCTGAACTACACCATCGAGACCGAGCTGATGATGAACGAGATCGCCGACTCGACGACGCGCATCTCCGCTCTGGTCGACGCGGCCAAGCAGTACTCGCAGATGGACCGGGCCCCGTTCCAGGTGGTCGACATCCACGAACTGCTGGACAGCACGCTGGTGATGCTCAGTCGCAAGATCGGCGACGGGGTGCGCGTGGTGAAGGAATACGACCGGACCCTCCCGCCCGTGCCCTGCTACGCCGCCGAACTGAACCAGGTGTGGACCAACCTGATCGACAATGCGGTGTATGCGATGAACGGCAACGGCACGTTGACCCTCCGCACCAGGCGGGAGAACGAATGCGCGGTCGTGGAGATCGGCGACACGGGTCCCGGCATCCCGCCGGAGGCTCGCAACCGGATCTTCGAGCCGTTCTATACCACCAAGCCGATGGGAGAGGGAACCGGCCTCGGACTGGATATCTCGTTCCGGATCGTGGTGAACAAGCACAATGGCGATATCCGGGTGGACTCGGAGCCGGGCGACACCACGTTCACCGTTTGGCTGCCGCTGCACCGTCCCGAACAGAATCAGATCGACACCGAATCGAACGCGGAAGGGCAGTCATGACCGAGCAGATCGAGGGCATCGATCCCGCGGTATCGCCCAGCGGGCCGGGTTGCGTGGAATGCGAGCGCAACTCGGGGTGGTGGGTTCATTTGCGCCGCTGCGCCCAGTGCGGGCACATCGGCTGCTGCGATACCTCCCCCGCGCAGCACGCCACCGCACACGCCAAGGACACCGGCCACCCGTTCATCCAGAGCTTCGAGCCGGGCGAGGACTGGTACTACAACTTCGAGAACGGGGAAATGTATGCGGGTGGGCCGGAATTGGCCGCGCCGCGCAGCCACCCGGCGGATCAAGGCGTGCCCGGCCCGCGCGAGCGGGTTCCGGCGGACTGGCAGGCACACATCCACTGACCCGCCCGAACCGGTACGCTGCACCGAACGCGCCGGAGGCTCCGGCACGACGATTTACCCGGGAAAGCACGTATGAAGCGAACTTCCGCCATCGCCCTAGCCGTTGGGGCGGTGGGTTTCTTGCTGGCAGGCTGCGGTGGAGCGAACGATTCCACCGACGCGAACGGACTCCGCGAGGGCGCGTCGGCCACCAGCACCAGCACACCCGCGCGCACCTCGACCGCTCCCATCGCGGCGCCGAACGCCGACCCGGACACGGGCACGGACGCGCCGGTCACCACGATGAAGGAGGGCACCTCCTCGCTCGGGCCCGCGTCCAGCACCACCTGCGGTGAGTTCAAGAAGCTGGATACCGAGGGCGAGAAAGCGCTGATCGAGCAGATTCTGGCGGAGAACCCTGGCGGTCCGTTCGAGGGCAGCCCGAATGTCGCGCTCGGCACCGCCAAGCTGGTCTGCCTGTCGCCGAGCGTGGCGAACACCTCGGTCGCGGTCGCCGCCGGAATCGTCGAGAAGTAGCAATACGCGGCCAACGCGTTATTTTGCCGACGAGGGCCCGATCCGTCATCTCGGCGGAGAAATTCGGGGCCGCGAGGCGATGTCGAAAACGCCCCGCACCCTCGGTTCCGTGACCACACTAACAATTTGGTCTCCCCGCTCCGGGGCATGCGTGCTTTATGCCGAAGCACGACATAGTGACCGACAGCGGGGATACGCGGCAGAATGGCACAGTGGCAGAACTGGCACTCACCGCCCGGCTGAATCCCTCCGCCGCCGATGCCCGGCGCGGGGTGGTCCGGCTGCATCCGGAGGCGCTGACCGCGCTCGGACTGCGGGAATGGGACGGGATCATGCTGGTGGGGACGCGACGTACGGCGGCGGTGGTCGGTATCGCCCGCTCGGGCACACCCGCCGGAGTCGCCCTGCTCGACGACGTCACGCTGTCCAACGCCGGCCTGCGCGAGAACGCGACGGTGGTGGTCTCGCCGGCGACGGTCTACGGCGCGAAACAGATCTCGGTGAGCGGTTCGGTCCACGCCACTCGCACGATTCCGGCCGCGACCCTGCGGCAGGCGCTGCTGGGCAAGGTGGTCACGGTGGGCGACGCGGTCTCGCTGCTGCCGCGCGACCTCGGTCCCGACATCAGCTCCACGGCGGCCACCCAGGCACTCTCGCGCACCTTCGGCATCGCGTGGACCACCGAGTTGCTCACCGTCACCGCCACCGATCCGCGCGGCCCGGTGAGCGTGCAGCCGAACACCGCGGTGGTCTGGGGTGCGGGAGCCGTCGCCGCGCGCGCCGCGGCCGATCTGGCCTCGGCCGGAACGCCCATCCCGGTCGGCGAGGCCTCGCGCGGCGCCACCGAGGCCGCCGCGTTCTGTACCGCGGCGGGCACCAATGGCGCCGCGGCGGGACGGACCGCGGCGACCAGGGATCTCGCACCGCGAATCTCGATCGAGGACCTGCCCGGCATGCGCGGCCAAGCCGCGAAACTGGGCGAATGGCTCAGCCTCGCGCTGGACGAGCCAGAACTGCTGCGCACACTCGGCGCGAAACCGCATCTCGGCGTGCTGATCACCGGACCCGCGGGCGTGGGCAAAGCGACGCTGGCCCGCGCGGTCACGGCGCGGCGGCGCGTCGTGGAACTGGACGGCCCCACCATCGGCGCTGCCGAGAGCGGCGCACGGCTGCGTGAAGTCGCGCAGGCGGTGGCCGACATCGGCTCTGGCCAAGGCGGCGTCCTGCTCATCACCGATATCGACGCATTGCTGCCTGCGGACCCCGAACCGGTCGCCACGCTCATCCTCGACCAGCTGCGCGCGGCCATCGCCGAACCGGGCGTCGCTCTCCTGGCGACCACGGCGCATCCGGCCGGGATCGACCAGCGGCTGCGGGCCCCTGACCTGTGCGACCGCGAACTCGCCCTGCCCCTGCCGACCGGCGCCGTGCGCAAGGCGCTGCTGGAGCAACTGCTACGCCGAGTGCCGACGGAGGACCTGAAACTCGACGAGATCGCCGCGCGCACGCCGGGATTCGTGGTGTCCGATCTGGCGGCGCTGTGCCGAGAGGCGGCGCTGCGTGCGGCGTCGCGGGCCAGGGAGCAGGGTGAGCCGCAGCTCACCCAGTCGGATCTGCTCGGCGCCCTCGAGGTGATCCGGCCGCTGTCCCGGTCCGGCATGGACGAGCTCGCGATCGGCAGCCTGAGTCTCGATGATGTGGGCGACATGGCGGAGACCAAGCAGGCGTTGACCGAAGCCGTGCTGTGGCCCCTGCGGCATCCGGACTCCTTCGCCCGGCTCGGCATCGACCCGCCGCGCGGCGTGCTGCTCTACGGCCCGCCCGGCTGCGGCAAGACCTTTCTGGTGCGCGCGCTGGCCGGTACCGGGCAACTCAGTGTGCACGCGGTCAAGGGCGCCGAATTGCTGGACCGGTGGGTCGGCTCGTCCGAGCGTGCGGTGCGCGAATTGTTCCAGCGTGCCCGCGATTCCGCGCCGTCGCTGATCTTCCTGGACGAGGTCGACGCGCTCGCCGCCCGCCGCGGGCAGACCGCCGACGCGGGCGTCGGCGACCGGGTGGTCGCGGCGCTGCTCACCGAGCTCGACGGCGTGGAGCCGCTGCGTGACGTAGTCGTGCTCGGCGCGACCAACCGGCCGGAGCTGATCGACCCGGCGCTGCTGCGGCCGGGCAGGCTGGAACGACTGGTCTTCGTGCCGCCGCCGGACGCCGCGGCGCGGCGGGAGATCCTGCGCACCGCGGGCCGAGCGGTGCCTTTGGCCGACGACGTCGACCTCGACGCGCTCGCGTACGAATTGGACGGCTACTCCGCCGCCGATTGCGCCGCGCTGCTGCGCGAGGCCGCGCTCACGGCGATGCGCCGGGATATGGAAGCCGCCGACGTGACCGCGGCCGACGTCGCGGCCGCCACCGCGATGGTGCGCCCCTCACTCGACCCGCTGCAGATCGATGCGCTGCGCCGCTACGCGCGCGAGCGCGGACATGCCGCGGCCAGCGAGGGCCGCTACCTCTAATCGAGCCGAATCCAGCACCCTTTCGGTAAACCATATCTTCGAGCATCTTTCGCACTCGAGACATTTTCGGGCAAATCGCCAGCAATTCCAGGATCGCGGGACCTCCGCGGGTAAGTTCGACAACCGTGCGCAGGATCGGCGAGGTGGTCGACGCGACGACGGCGTTCATGGGCGCCGTGGTCGCGGGCGTCACGCTGTTTCTGCCGGTCAGCGTCACCACGCAGCAGCAGACGACGCCGTACCGGATCGCCGGTCTGCTCAACAGCGTGCCGCGCAGCGCGGCGCTGGCGGTGATCGTCGCCGTCACGGTGGCCGTGTTGGTCAGCACGACCGCCCGTCCGCTCACCGGGTGGGCGACGGCGACGGCAGGCGCGCTGGGCCAGCTGATCAACCACTTCGCCGGGCGCCAGGTGTCGACGGCCGAGATGCTGACCACGCAGAACTACATCGACTCGGTGTTCGGCGCGGTGCTGCTGGGCGGGCTGGGCGCCGTGGTGCTGCGACGGCGGCTACCCGCCGCGGCGTTCGCGGTAGGCGCCATCGGGTTCTTCGCCTTCGGCGACCTCGCGGAATTGCTGGATATCGACGCCGATCCGTACGCGGTGCTGGAGACTCCGCCGCGCTGGATGATCGGCGTGGCGCTGGGCTTACTGGTGATCAGCACCTTGCGCAACTGGTCGCAGACCGAGGAGCCGAAGACACCGCGCATGGCGATCGCACTGCCGATGGCGCCGATCCTCGCCGCCATGGTGCTCGCGCTGGTCGTCCTGGCCGGCACCGAATGGCTGGGCCGCCAATACAGCAAGCTGCCCGCCGAGAGCCATACGGTCGAGATCGTGATCGTGGTGGCCGCGACGATCGTCAGCGCCACGGCCGCCGCCATGCTGCTGCCCGGCCGGGACGGCACCGGCGTGTACCTGGCCGTGAGCCTCACCGCGGCGGTCGACGCGGTGGGTTACGCGGTCCGGCCCGGCTGGAGCGCGGTGCTGCTGATCCCACTGGCGGCGGCCGGTGTCGCGCTCGGCACCCGGCTTGCCTCGGCCGCCATCGCCGTCCTGCTGGTCGCGGGCATCGCGATCTTCGCGATGGTCACCTCGACAACCGCGAGCACGGTCGGCTTCGCCGCGATCAGCGCCGTCATCGCGCTGACCGCGGGCTATTGCTGCGGCACGGCACGTCCGCGCTACCCGCCGAGCGGCGTTCTCGCGATCTCCGCGCTCTATCTGCCTTCGGCAGCCTCGGTGATGCCCGACAAACTCGAGGGCTGGCACGCCGACGTGCCGGTGCACGACCCGACGCCGGGCCGTGCCGCGCTCGCCATCGTCATAGGCAGTGCGATCGGACTCGCCGTGCTCCGGAAATTCCGGCCCCGCAGCCAGCCACGCCCGAAAGGGCAACCCGAGAGCGAATCGTTAGCGGACATATAGCTTCGACCCGAAGGTATAGCCGACGCCATATTCGCCCACTCCGCGAAAAAACCAGGCTTTACGTAGGATTGTCCCGGACACCCCGCCGCCCCTACTCGACGGAGTGAAGTTTGCTCGCAATCCTGCTCGCGCATGCTGCCGCTGCCTTGATGGCGCCGCTGTGGGTGCGGGCACTGGGACGCAACGCTTTCTATCTGCTGGCGTTGGTCCCGCTCGGCTGCCTGGCTTGGGTGATCACGAATTGGTCTGAGCCCCAGCGGGTTCGGCTGACCTGGGCGCCGAGCATCGCGATGAACATCGACTTGCGTTTCGACACGCTCGCGGCCGTGCTGTCCGCGCTCGTGCTGGGCGTCGGCGCGCTGATCCTCGCCTACTGCGCCAGATACTTCGAGGACGACGAACCGCGGCTCGGCGTGTTCGCCGCCGAGCTGATCGCCTTCGCCGGCGCGATGTTCGGGCTGGTGACCAGCGACAACATGCTGCTGCTCTACGTGTTCTGGGAAGCGACGACGGTCCTGTCGTTCCTGCTGATCGGTCACAACGCCGAGCAGGCCGCCACCCGCAGGGCCGCGATCCAGGCGCTGCTGGTCACCGGCGCGGGCGGGCTGGCGATGCTGGCCGGCATCGTCGTGCTGGCCGAATCGAACGACAGCTACTTACTGTCGGATCTGCTTGCCATGGGGAGTCCACCGAGCGGTACGGCCGCGAGTGTCGCGGTGGCGCTGCTGCTGGTCGGCGCGCTCACCAAATCCGCGGTGGTACCCCTGCATTTCTGGTTGCCCGGCGCGATGGCCGCGCCGACGCCGGTGAGCGCGTACCTGCACGCGGCGGCGATGGTGAAGGCCGGTGTGTACCTGGTCGCCCGGCTGGCGCCGGTGTTCGCGCAGAACCCGGTGTGGCATCCGCTGGTGCTCTCCCTCGGTCTGGCGTCCATGCTGCTGGCGGGCCTGCGGTCGCTCCAGGTGGTGGATCTGAAGCTGGTGCTGGCCTTCGGCACGGTGAGCCAGCTGGGGTTCTTGATCGTGCTGGCCGGCATCGGCACGCCGGACGCCGCGCTGGCCGCGATGACCATGCTCATCGCGCACGCGCTGTTCAAGGCGTGTCTGTTCCTGGTGGTCGGGATCATCGATCACGGGGCGGGCACACGTGATCTGCGCAAGCTGTCGGGGCTTGGCCGCCGGGCTCCGGTGCTGTGCGGCACCGCGATCCTGGCCGCGCTGAGCATGGCCGGAATCCCGCCTCTGCTCGGCTTCGTCGGCAAAGAGAGCGCATTGGGCGCCGTTTTGGACGCGGATACGCTCACCGCGCCGGCGCGCGCCGCGGTGACCGTGGGTGTGGTGCTCGGATCGATGTTGACGGTCGCCTACAGCTTCCTGTTCGTGTGGGGCAGTTTCGCGGACAAGCACGTCGCGCTACAACCCGCCCCCGGCGCCACACCGGTCACCCACCATCCCAGCGAAGTGCCGGTCGAGCAGGCCCAGCCGGAAGCCGCGGATCGCGGCGGCCGCTGGCATCCTCCTGGCGCCCTGTTCCTGGCGCCGCCCGCCCTCCTCGCGGTAGCGAGCCTGGTGGCCGGTCTCGCGCCGTCCTGGCTGGACGCGCGGGTGCGTCCCTACGCCGAAACGCTTGGCGGACCGCCGCTTTCGCCTCTGGCGCTGTGGCACGGCGGCACCGCCGCGTCGGCGTTGACGGTGCTGATCGTCGCCACCGGCGTCCTGCTGTACCGGCTGCGCGACCGCTTCCCCGAATCACCGCGACCGCGGCTCGGCAATGCCGACCGCGCCTACGACGCCACGCTGCGCGCGATGGACACGCTGTCGCTGCGGATGACCGGCGCGGTGCAGCGCGGCTCGCTGCCACTGAGCCAGGCGGCGATCCTGGTCACCCTGGTCATCCTGCCGAGCGTGCTGCTCGCCCTCGGCACCCGCACGGGAGTCACACTGCGCCGGTGGGATTCGCCGCTCCAACTGGTCATCGGCGTGATCATGGCGGTGACCGCGCTGGCCGCGACGGTGCAGCGCAACCGTTTGGCGAGCGTACTGGTCGTCGGTGTGACCGGCTACGGCTGCGGCGTGATCTTCGCCCTGCACGGCGCGCCCGACCTTGCGTTGACCCAATTCCTGGTGGAGACGCTGACCCTGGTGATCTTCGTCCTGGTGCTGCGCGTCTTCCCGGCGACGATCGAGGCGAGCAGGACGACCGCGTTCAAGGCACGCAGGGCGATCCTGTCGGCGCTGGTCGGCGCGGTGGTCGCGGTGCTCGCCGGTTTCGCCGTCGCGGCGCGCACCGCCGAACCCATCTGGCATCGGATCCCCGATGCCGCATACGCACTCGGCGGCGGCGAGAACGCGGTCAACGTGCTGCTCGTCGACCTGCGCGCCTGGGACACCCTCGGCGAGATCTCCGTGCTCGTGGTCGCGGCGACCGGTGTGGCCTCGCTGGTGTTCCGCAGCAGGCGTTTCGGCAGCGCGCCGCGTGCGGCGGATTCCCCCGACTACGACCCCGATCTGGTGAGCTGGCTGCCGGCGGGCCGATTGGTCGCCCGAGCCGAACGGTCGATGGTCCTGCAGATCACCACCCGTCTGGTGTTTCCCACAATCATGGTGCTGTCGGTCTACTTCTTCTTCTCCGGGCACAACGCACCCGGCGGCGGATTCGCGGGCGGACTCACCGCTGGACTCGCGCTGACGCTGCGGTATCTCGCGGGCGGCCGCTACGAGCTGGGCGAGGCGCTGCCGATCGACGCGGGCCACATCCTCGGTGCCGGCCTGACCTTGGCGGCGGGCACCGCGGTCTCCTCGCTGCTGCTCGGCGCACCGCCGCTGTCCTCGGCGATCATCGAGCTGACGCTGCCGGTGCTCGGTCACGTCAAGGTGGTCACCGCGCTGCTGTTCGACCTCGGCGTGTACCTCATCGTGGTCGGCCTGGTCCTGGACGTGCTGCGCAGCCTCGGCGCGCGTCTCGACAGCGAGCTGGCCGACGCAGAGACCACCTCGGAGCAGGGGGATTCCGGCAGATGACGGCGAATCTGACGCTGCTGGTCGTGATCGGCGTCCTGACCGCGTGCGGTGTGTACCTGATCCTGGAACGCGCCGTGTCGAAGATGCTGCTCGGGTTGATCCTGTTCGGCAACGCGGTGAACCTGCTGATCCTCACCGCGGGCGGCGGCGACGGCAAACCGCCCATCCGCGGCGAGACCGAGACCGAGACCGAGGATATGGCCGACCCCTTGGCCCAGGCCATGGTGCTCACCGCGATCGTGATCACCATGGGCGTAGCGGCATTCGTGCTCGCCCTCGCCTATCGCGCCTACATGCTCACCACCACCGATGACGTGGCCAACGACCAGGAAGACGTGGACGTCGCCCGGCGGCGCGCAAGAGAGGACCCGGAACGGTGAACCTCGCTCCGGGTCTGCTGCCGATCCTCGCTCCGCTGCCGGTACTCGTTCCGCTGCTCGGCGCCGCGGCCACGCTCGTCTTCGGCCGCAGGCCCCGCGTGCAGAGCGCGGTGAGCTTCGCGGCGCTGGCCGGCGTCGTGGTGATCAGCGGGCTGCTGCTGTTCCTGGTCGACCGGGACGGCACCACCGCGCTGCAGGTCGGCAACTGGCCGGTGCCGATCGGCATCACGCTGGTGGTAGACCGGCTGTCGGCCGCGATGCTGCTCGTCTCGTCCATCGTCTTGCTGTCGGTCTGGCTCTACGGCGCGGGCCAGAACATCCGCGACGGCGACGAACGGCAACCGACCTCCATCTACCGGCCCACGTATCTCGTCCTGACCGCCGGTGTTTCGGCCGCGTTCCTGGCCGGTGACCTGTTCAATCTGTTCGTCGGCTTCGAGATCCTGCTCGCCGCATCGTTCGTGCTGCTCACCGTCGGCGCGACCACCGAGCGCATCCGCGCGGGCGTAGCTTACGTGATGGTCTCGATGGTCTCGTCCCTGATCTTCTTGACCGGCATCGGGCTGACCTACGCGGCCACCGGAACCTTGAACCTGGCCCAGCTCGCGGTCCGGTTCGGCGCGGTGCCGGACGGCACCCGCACCGCGATCTACGCGGTGCTGCTGGTGGCGTTCGGCATCAAGGCGGCGGTCTTCCCGCTGTCGAACTGGCTGCCCGACTCCTATCCGACCGCCCCCGCACCGGTGACCGCCGTGTTCGCCGGCCTGCTCACCAAAGTAGGTGTGTACTCGATCATCCGGACGCACTCGCTGCTGTTCCCCGAGGGCGGCTTCGACTCGGTGCTGCTGGTGTGCGGTCTGCTCACCATGCTCGTCGGCATCCTCGGCGCCATCGCGCAGAGCGACATCCGCCGGTTGCTGTCGTTCACGCTGGTCAGCCACATCGGATACATGGTGTTCGGGGTAGGGGTGGCCAATACGGCCGGGCTGTCGGGCGCGGTGTTCTACGTGGCGCACCACATCCTGGTACAGACCTCGCTGTTCCTGGTGGCCGGACTGATCGAGCGGCAAGCCGGATCGACCTCGCTGCGCAGGCTGGGCGGGCTCGCCGCCGCCAGTCCCCTGCTCGCGGTACTGTTCCTCGTGCCAGCGCTGAATCTCGGTGGTATTCCGCCCTTCTCGGGGTTCATCGGCAAGGTCGCGCTGTTGCAGGCGGGCGCCGAACGAGGCAGCGCGCTGGCCTGGGTGCTGGTCGGCGGGGCCGTGCTCACCAGCCTGCTCACCCTCTACACCGTGGCGCGGGTCTGGAGCAAAGCGTTCTGGCGCCCGCGTGAAGACGCGCCCGAGGGGCACCTCACCGCGGCGCGACCACCCACGCTGATCGAGGAATCGACCGTCGTGCACTACGACGAGCGGATCGATCCCGGCCGGATGCCGGTGCTGATGGTGCTGTCCACGGCGGCGCTGGTCACCGTCGGCCTGTGTCTGACGGTGCTGGCCGGGCCGATCCTCGCCATCGCCGACCGAGCCGCGGTCGACCTGCGTGATCCCGGCGTGTATATCGGTGCGGTGCTGGGTGGTTCGCCCGACGATCCCGGAGCGTTGCGATGAGCGACGAGCAGACCACGCACGGCACGCGGCGCGACACGGTGGTACGGATCGCCATTCTGGTCTGGCTCGCCCTCGTCTGGATCGCGCTGTGGGGCGATCTCAGCATGGCCAACCTCCTGGGCGGGCTGGTGGTCGCCGCACTGATCATGGTGGCGCTGCCACTGCCGCGCGTGCCGGTGACCGGACGGCTGCGCATGCTTCCGCTGATCGAACTGCTCGTGGTGAGTGGGTATTACGCACTGGAGTCGAGTCTCCAGGTCGCCTGGTTCGCGATCCGCCCGGCGCCGACGCCGGTGTCCGGAGTTCTGCGGGTGTATTCCGGCACGCGGTCGGATCTGGTGCTGGTGTTGTGGGCCGATCTGCTCAACCTGATTCCCGGCACCATGGTGCTGGAGATCGACCGCGGGCGCTGTGTGGTCTATGTCCACGTCCTCGACGTCGGCAGCGACGCCGCCGTGGACAAGTTCTATCGGACCACCCGGCGGCTGGAACGCCTGCTGATCGAAGGGTTGGAGCGCCCCACCGGATGGCCGTTCGGCCGACCGACCTCGCCACCGGAGGTAACCCCGTGACCGTTGTCGCCATTCTCGCCGCCGTCTTGCTGACGGCCGCCGCCCTGCTGACCACCTATCGCGTCGTGGTGGGCCCGAGCACGCTGGACCGAGTCGTCGGCGTCGACTCGCTGATGGCCATCGCCGCCTCCGGACTGGCCGTCTGGGCGGCCTACAGCGTCGATACCACGCCGATCCCGGCGATCGTCGCGCTGGCGCTGGTGGGGTTCCTCGGCTCGGCCGCGGTGTCCCGGTTCCGGGTGCGGGACGACACATGAACCTCTGGCACGTGCTCGCGGGCTTCCTGATCCTGTTCGGCTCGACACTCGCGCTGACCGCCGCGATCGGACTCGTGCGCTTCCCGGACACCCTGACCCGGATGCATGCCGCGACCAAACCGCAGGTGATCGGGCTGATCCTGGTGCTCGCGGGCGCCGCGATCCAGCTGCGCGGGCACGGCGACGTCTGGGCGCTGGCGCTGGTCGGGCTGTTCACGCTGCTCACCGCACCGGTGATCGCCCACCTCATCGGCCGCACCGCCTACCGCGAGCAGCGCCACCGCGACGGACTGCTGCGCGTCAACGAGATGCGCGACGACGACATCGACTAGCGTCGGAGGAGCCGGGCAACCGTGCTCAGAGCGCGGCGTGCTCGACCTCCCGCCGCGCCTGCTGCGGCTCCCGCACGCTCGCGAACCACGTCGCGTGGAACGCCGCGGCCAGTCCGGCCAGCAGCCCGAGCACGACGGTGCCGGCGAGCACCGGGTACTCGGCCATCGGCACGGCCAGATACCGGTAGGACAGCAGCAACGCGGCCAGCACCGCCACGCCGCCGGCGACGAGCCGGATCCGGAACCACCCCCAGCCGCGCTCCGGCTCGCGCAGCGTGGACTCCACCGTGAGGCACAGCACCGCACCCGCCACCAGGTCGACGCCGTAGTGGTAGCCGAAGCCCAAGGTGGCCGCCAGGGTGGCCAGCAGCCAGAACGCACCGCCCCAGCGCAGCCAGCCCGGCGCGGGCGCGCCGTCGAGGTCGCGGCGGGTGTGCAGGAAGACCGACAGCGCCCAGGCCGTATGCATGGACGGCATGCAGTTGCGCGGGATCGCCGCGTCGAACGGCAACGGCATCGGATTCCGGTCGATCGGCGGCACGACACCCGGCCAATAGTTGCCCAGCTGCAATCCATCGCCGTCCGGCCCGTACGCGAACATCGGCCCCACGACCGGGAACAGCACGTACACCAGCGGGCCGACCAGCCCCAAGGCGAGGAATGTGCGCACCAGGTAATGCGACGGCCAACGGCCCGACGACACCACCCGGCGCAGCTGCCACACGGCGACGACGATCGCCGCCACCGGCAGCTCGATGTAGACCCAGTGCAGCACCGCGTAGACCACCGGCCCCATCGCGTCGATCGCGCGGCCGAGTACCCAGGACGGATCACCCAGCGCGTGGTCGGCCAGGATCACGTACTCGTCCAGCACTGTCGGCCTGCCGATGACGGTGACGTGCAGCCATACGTCGCCGACTTTGGTGGCCAGGATGAGCAGCGCGCCGAGCGCGGCCGCACGCAGTGCGTCGCGCCGCTCGGCGCCGGTCCAGCGCAGCCAGGCCAGCAACGCCAATGCGGTGAGCACGATGACCGGGCCGTTGCCGATCGCGAACGGCTCCCCGGCCAGCAACCGGGCGCCTGCCCACACCACATCGATGGCCACCGCGACACCGACCGCGACCAGCCTGCGCCGGACCGAAATACCTACCAGGGCAAGGATCAACCCCGCCCACGGAACCGACATGGACTTGGGCGTGCCGACATAATCCCGCCACAGGCTCTCCAGCGGTCCTTCGAAGCCCTGTCGAATGGCGATGACCTGCAACGCGATCAGCAAGACGGGCACCGCGGCCACCGCGGCCACGACCCAGGCCCGGGGCCGCGGCTCGCGACTGCGCACTACCGCGCTACCTACTCTGACACCCGGGTCTTCGACAAGCACGACAACCATAGTAAACAGGGGGTGAACGGCATCCCCCTGGCCAGCTGAACAGCAACCGACTCACCTGCGGCGCTTCGCTACTGGTTCAGCTCCTTGACCAGCGCATCCACCACCGCGACCAAATCGCCCTGCGACGCCGCGGCAACCCGGCGCTGCCGCTGATACGAGGCGCCCCGCTTCGGGATCTCGGCGACCAGCGCGAGCTCATCCGCGCAGCCGATCCGCGCCGCCGTCGGCTCGAGCCGGTTCAGCACGTCGTCGAGGTCGTCGGTAACCAACCGCTCATTGCTGTCGGCGTCGGTGATGATGATCGCGTCCAGCCCGTATCGCGCGGCCCGCCACTTGTTCTCCTGCACATGCCACGGCGGAAGGGTGGGCATGGCCTGGCCCTCCACGACGCGCCGATCCAGGTCGACGATCAGACAGTGGATGAGCGCGGCCATCGCGGCCAATTCGGCGCGCGTGGAGATCCCGTCGCACACCCGCACCTCGATCGTGCCCCACTTCGGCGCCGGGCGGATATCCCAGTGCATGCCGCCGAGCTGCGTGAACACACCGGTCTTGAGCTGGTCGTGCACGAAATGCTCGAATTGCGTCCAGTTTTCGAACTGGAACGGCAGACCCGCGGTCGGCAACTGCTGGAACATCAGCGTCCGGTTGCTGGCGTAGCCGGTGTCCGAACCGGACCACATCGGCGAGGACGCGGACAGCGCGAGCAGATGCGGGTAGGACACCAGCAGCGAGTTCAGAATCGGAAAGACCTTGTCGCGGTGGGACACTCCGACGTGCACATGCACGCCCCAGATCATCATCTGGCGGCCCCACCACTGGGTGCGCTCGATCAGCTCGTCGTAGTGTTCCGAGCGGGTCAGCTGCTGCGCCGACCACTGGGCGAACGGATGGGTACCCGCGCAGAACAGGTCGACGCCGAGCGGGTCGGCCGCGCGCCGGACTGTGTTCATGGTGCCGCTCAGGTCTTCCACCGCCGCGCCGACGGTGTCGTGCACGCCCGTGACGATCTCCACGGTGTTGCGCAGCAGTTCCTTGGTCACCTGCGGCGTGCCGTCGTGGGCGCGCAGGTCACCGACCGAGTCGAAGACCGCCGCCGCGGTATTCGACAGGTCGCGGGTCACCTTGTCGACCAAGGCGATCTCCCATTCGACCCCGATGGTGGGCCGGGGCGAGCCACCGAAGGGAACGTGTTCGATTCCTGCCCCGGCCATATGACACCGTTCTACTGGATGACGCCACAGGCGACACGACCACCCGCGTCGCCGGTCGCCAGCGTCGTCTCGTCGGGGCCCGCGACGCCGTCGGCGCGGACATAGCGGTTGGGGATGTTGCCGAAGTTGTCGGCGTCGGCGTGGATGATCAGGGCCTTGCCCTTGATCTCGTCCACCGTGATCGAGTCGGTGGTGGTGACCAGCTTCGCGGCGCCGTCCGAGCGCACCTCCAGCGAGGTCAGGTCACCGCTGGCCGGGTGCGCGTTGGCGCTGCCGACCTGCAGATGGCCGCCGGCCGAGAGGAAGTCACCCGCCGGTCCGCCGGTCGGCGCGACGGAGTTGGGCTCGCACTTGCCCACCGAGTGCACGTGCAGGCCATGGAAGCCGGGGCGCAGCCCGTGCGCCTCCACGGTGACCTGGAGATGATCGCCGTCCTTGGCGAAGTTCGCGGTGCCGACCGAGGCCCCCGACGGGTCCTTCAGCTCCACGTTCACCCCGGGGTCGGTGTGCGGCGTGCCGTGCTCGGTGGCCTGCTGCCCCGCCGGAGCCGGGGAACCGGTCCACACCGGCGGGGTGGTCCCCTTGACGTCACTCGACTCCTGGCTGTTCGTGCAGGCGGCGAGGCCGAAGACCGCGACCGCGAGCAGCGGGGTCGCAGTCCGCCAGGACGGGCGTCGAGTAGTGGACGGGGCCATCGGGGAACTCCTTTACGAGTACCGAGTTTACGAGTAAAGCTGGGTGGACACGTTCGTTACCGGACAGAATGATGCCACGCCCGCCGTTTCGCGCCCCCGACCGGGCCGCCCGGCTTTCTTCCTCCGTCCGACGCACGCGAACGGCGGCTACACCCGTCAGTTACCCGTGACGATGACAGTTACACCGGGCGCCGAATCCCCGATCGCGCTCGACTTCGGTGCGACGGCCGCGTCGAGCTCGTCCGCGATGGCCTGGGCCGCCTCCTTGTCACCGGGCGAATTGCCGTAATAAACGGTCGTTTTCGCGATGTTGGATCCCGGATAGTTGCCGGTTTCCGCGATCGTCCACCCGTTCGACGAGAGCTGGTTCGCCGTCTTGGCCGCGAGCCCGGCCACCATGCTGTTGTTCAGCACGCGTACCGGCACCGAACGGGCCGCCGTGCCGCTGGTCGACGCCGCGGACGTGCTGGTCGACGCGGCGGTCGAGGAAGCGGCCGAGGCCTGCGCCTTGGGCGCCGTGGTGCCCGCCGGGACCTGAGGTGCCGCGGTGGCAGTGGAGGTCTCCGGCTGGCTCGGTCCCGAGGAGTCGGTGTCGGCGTCGGAATTCGACAGCGACATCGCGCCGAGACCTGCGAAGACGATGGCCAACGCGATCAGCACCATCGCCAGGGCGCGCAACGGTGGCCCACCGGAGGTGGGATTCGGGTAGCTCACCCTCGCGAGCCTAGTCGCACGGGGTGGGTCCAGGCCCGCATCGCCGGGTCAGACCTGGAAACCGAGTCGCCGCGCCGCCCGCGCCTTCTGTCTGCTCGCGCGCAGCCTGCGCAGCCGCTTCACCAGCATCGGATCCGCCGCCAGCGCCTCGTGCCGGTCGACAAGGGCGTTGAGCACCTGGTAGTAGCGGGTCGGCGACATGCCGAACAGCTCGCGGATCGCTTCTTCCTTCGCTCCCGCGTACTTCCACCACTGCCGCTCGAAGGCGAGGATGTCGAGTTCGCGCCGGCTCAGACCGTTGCCGTCGGCCTGCTCGGCATGCGCCGACTCCGCGGTGACCTCGCCGCTCGCGGAAGGGCCGTCCTGGATCTCGGAAAGATTCCGTGCCGCTGCGCCGTCCATCTCGCTCCCTCGCCGAGTAACCACCAGACGAAAATGGTGCTTGTAGGTCGCGGATCATTCAACCACGCGCGCCGTGAAACGCCCGGGCCGCGGCGCGGCGTGTTCGCTACCTGCCGGTAGCCGGCGCGTCGCGGTTCCGGCACCCGAGGCGTTGTGACGAGGAACGCACGGCAATAATTGGCGCATGGCAATCCTCCCGATCGTGATCGTCGGCGACCCGGTTCTGCACAATCCGACCGAGCGGGTCACCCAATCGCCGGGGGAATTGGCTCCACTCATCGCGGACATGTACGACACGCTGGACGCGGCGCACGGCGTCGGACTCGCGGCCAACCAGGTCGGTGTGGGGCTGCGCCTGTTCGTCTACGACTGCCCGGATCTCGGCGCGGACGGCACCGCGACCCGCCGCCGCGGAGCGGTGATCAACCCGGTGCTGGAGACCTCGGAGATCCCGGAGACCATGCCCGACCCGGACGACGACGAAGAAGGCTGTCTGTCGGTGCCCGGCGAGCAGTTCCCCACCGGCCGCGCCGAATGGGCCAAGGTGACCGGCACCGATGAGCACGGCAACGCGGTCGAGGTGGAGGGCAAGGGATTCTTCGCCCGCATGCTCCAGCACGAAGTCGGCCATCTGGACGGGTTTCTCTATGTGGACGTGCTGGTCGGCCGCAACGCACGGGCGGCGAAGAAGGCGATCAAGCGGAACGGTTGGGGCACACCGGGATTGAGCTGGCTGCCCGGTACCGACCCCGACCCGTTCGGGCATGACGACTGACCCCGGCGCCGGTCTGCCCGATATCCCGCTCGGCCGCCGCGTGGTGCTGCGTTATCAGCTGCCCGCGGGCTATCCGCAACCGCTCACCGATGTGATCGGCGAGCTCGTCTCGCTGGACCCGCCGACCGTGCGTGGTGCCGACGGCCAAGTCGTGTCGGTGGCGCCGGACCGGGTGGTCGCGTTGAAAGCCATCGGCCCGCGGCCTATTCGCACCAAGGAGATCCGCGCACTGGAGGTAGCCGCCGCCTACGCTTGGCCCGGCGTCGAGCACGCCTGGATCGACGGCTGGCTGGCGCGTGCGGGCCACGGCTACACCGGCCGCGCGAATTCCGCTGTGCCGCTGGGCAGTTCCGAGCGTCCGGCCGTCGTTTCCGCGGAGACGCTGCACCGGATCGGCGAGTGGTACACCGAGCGCGGCCTGCCGCTGCAACTCGCGCTGCCCGATCGGCTCGCCCCGCTGCCGCCCGGCTGGCACAGCTGGCGGGAGACGCTCATACTGGCCATCGATATAGACAATTTCGTTCTGCCGCAGGGTCCTCCGATGGTGCGCGTCGCGCCGAAACCGAATGACGACTGGCTGGTGATGCACCGCTACAGCGGAGAAGACCCTGCCGGGCAAGAGCTTTCGGCTCCCATACCGGTTCCCGAGGTGCTGACCGCGGTCCACGACGGCGAACTCGGCTTCGCCTCGCTCGGCCTGCCGCATCCCCTCGCGATCGGCCGCGGCGCGCTCACCACCGCGCCGGACGGACGGCGCTGGGTCGGCCTCACCTGCGTGGCGGTCGCCGCCGCCCACCGCAGGCGCGGGCTCGGCACCCTGGTCTGCGCCGAGCTGTTGCGCTGGGGCAGCGACCGCGGCGCGACGCACGCGTACCTGCAGGTGGAGGCCACCAACGAGGCCGCCCGCGCGATGTACCGCGAACTGGGCTTCGTCGAGCACCACGCCTACCGATACGCGGCGCCCGCGCCTCTCGCCGAACCCGGCGGCCTGCGGTAGAACAGACCTGTCACCACTCGTGAAGGAAGGCTTCGTGCGTCTCGCCACCTGGAACGTCAATTCGATCCGCTCCCGGCTCGATCGTGTCGCGGACTGGCTGGACCGCCAGGACATCGACGTGCTGGCCATCCAGGAGACCAAGTGCCGGGACGACCAGTTCCCCTACGAGCGCTTCGACGAGCTCGGCTACGAGGTGGCCCATCTGGGCATCAACCAGTGGAACGGAGTGGCGATCGTCTCCCGGGTCGGCCTCACCGACGTCGAGCTCGCCTTCCCGAACCAGCCGGGTTTCGACAAGGACGCGGGTGCATCACTGATCAGTGCGCCGGTGGTCGAGTCCCGCGCGATCGGAGCCACCTGCGGCGGCGTGCGGGTCTGGAGCCTGTACGTGCCCAACGGGCGCACACCGCATGATCCGCACTACGCCTACAAGCTGGAATGGCTTGCCGCGCTGCGCGACAACGGCGCGCGCTGGCTGGCCGAGGACCCGCAGGCGAAGATCGCGCTGATGGGCGACTGGAACATCGCGCCGACCGACGACGATGTGTGGTCCGTGGAGTACTTCGCCGACAAGACGCACACCTCGCAGCCGGAACGCGACGCCTTCCACGCCGTCGTCGAGGCCGGGTACGCGGACGTCATGCGTCCGTTCGCGCCCGGCCCCGGCGTCTACACCTACTGGGACTACACCCAGCTGCGTTTCCCGCGTAAAGAGGGGATGCGCATCGATTTCATCCTCGCGTCCCCGGCGCTGGCCGCCACTGTCACCGACGCGATGGTCGACCGGGAGGCGCGAAAGGGCAAGGGCGCCAGCGATCACGCTCCGGTGATCGCCGAATTCACCGACCCCCCGCGGCACGCGTGACCCGGCCGTCGCAACCGCCCTTCCCGCGCCGGACCAGTGGGAATCGGGCGACCGGAACTTCTAGGGCGAGCGGCATGGGCGGCGATCCGGGCGCCAGGCAGCGGCAGCGGGCGCAGCATCTGGGCCCGCAACGGCGCCGCCCGCAGGTACTCGATACCGCGCTCGCCATCGCCGTGGAGAACGGCATCGCCGCGGTCACCATGGCCGCCATCGCCGAGCGCATGAACGTGACCAGACCGGTGGTGTACGCCTGCTTCGCCGATCGCGTCGAGCTGATCGAGGCGCTGATCCAGCGGGAGGAGGGCTACTTGGTCAGCGGCGTGCTCGAGGTGGTGACGCCATACGATGTGGACGCCGACGAGACCGTCTTCGTCGCGGGATTCCGCAGACTGTTGACGAAAGCCGCGGAGCGGCCCGACGCGTGGCGGCTGGTATACGGCAATCCCGATCCCGCCGTAGCCAATTCGTTCGGTCGCGGCCGCGCGCTCGTCGTGGAGCGCTGCGCGAAGTTGTTGCGTCCGACCCTCCGCGCCTGGGGTACCGAGGACGCCGAGCGCAAGCTGCCCGTGCTGGTGGAGCAGTGGGTATCCGCGGGGGAAGCGGCGGTGCGCGCGCTGCTCGCGGACCAGGGCGGATGGACGCCGGAGGATCTCGGTGCGTTCGTCGGCGCCGCGGTCTACCGGGCGCTGCGCAACGCCTGAACAGTCAGCTGACATTTCTTCGACGAAGGCGGGCGCCGCTCGGCAATTCGACGTGTCAGCGGCCGGATGTCCGGCAAAGTTGGCGCGGCCGGGTCGCGTTTCCGCTCCGCCTACCAGCCGCGATCACTACGATGGTGATCAACTATCCGACCACCGGCTGGCGGAGGAACGGTCATGGCGTTCTATCGGCACGTGGGTGCGGTACCGCCGAAGCGGCACACCCAGCATCGCGATGAGCAGGGCCGGCTCTACTACGAGGAGCTGATGGGCGAGGAGGGCTTCTCCGGCGACTCCTCGCTGCTTTATCACCG
Source organism: Nocardia sp. NPDC051787 (assembly GCF_040681325.1). Classification (NCBI taxonomy): domain Bacteria; kingdom Bacillati; phylum Actinomycetota; class Actinomycetes; order Mycobacteriales; family Nocardiaceae; genus Nocardia; species Nocardia sp. NPDC051787. Next base: position 330,903 of record NZ_JBFAYO010000001.1, on the reverse strand, counting down.
CGGCCTGCCGCCCGCGCTCGTCGATTCGACGGTGTGGGAGCTGCGCGATCAGATTACGACGCCGAATCATCCACTGCGCCACCGGCATCTACGCTTGCATGCGCTGTTTCCCGGTGACACCCCGGCCGAGACCGATCCGGTCACCGGGCGGCGGCTGCTGCTCGCCAACGCGGACGTGCGCATCTCGTATGTGGCCGCCAAGAGCAGGTCGCCGCTGTACCGCAACGCCATCGGCGACGAGTTGGTGTACGTGGAGTCCGGCGCCGCGATGGTCGAGACCGTGTTCGGTCCGCTGCCGGCGCGTCAGGGCGACCAGGTGCTCATCCCGCGGGCCACGACCCACCGCTGGCTCCCCACCGGACCGGAACCGTTACGCGCATACGTGATCGAGGCGACCGGCCACATCACGCCGCCCAAGCGCTACTTGTCCAAGTTCGGCCAGCTGCTCGAACACGCCCCGTACTGCGAACGCGACCTGCACGGACCGACCGAGACCATCACCGCGACCGGCACCGACGTGGAGGTGCTGGTCAAGCACCGGCCTGGCGGGCAGGTCGTCGGCACGCGCATGGTCTACGCCACTCACCCGTTCGACGTCGTCGGCTGGGACGGTTGCCTCTACCCGTTCACCTTCAACATCGCCGACTTCGAGCCGATCACCGGGCGCATCCACCAGCCGCCACCGGTCCATCAGGCATTCGAGGGCGGCAACTTCGTCATCTGCAATTTCGTCCCGCGCAAGGTGGACTACCACCCACTCTCGATCCCGGTGCCGTACTACCACTCCAACGTCGACTCCGACGAGATCATGTTCTACTGTGGCGGGAACTACGAGGCGCGTAAGGGATCCGGGATCACGCAAGGCTCGGTATCGGTGCACCCCGGCGGCTACGCACACGGACCGCAGCCCGGCGCCTACGAGAACAGCATCGGCATCGAGTTCTTCGACGAGCTGGCCGTCATGGTGGACACCTTCCGGCCGCTGGAACTCGGCGAAGGCGCGCTGGCCTGCGAGGACCCGACCTACGCGTGGACCTGGTCCGGGCGGGGTCCCGCGTGAGGACCAGGGTCGAGGTACCCGCCGAATCCCTGTTCGGTCCGGACAATCTGCCCTATGGCGTGTTCGCACCGACCGGGCAGGACTTCCGGGTGGGTGTGCGGTACGGCGATCAGGTGATCGATCTGGCTGTGGCCCTCGCCGATTCGGTGTTCGCGAGTCCCGATCTGAATGGTTTTCTGGCGCAGGGGCCAGCCCGCTGGCGCGAAGTACGCGAACAGATCCGGCAGCTGGTGGACAGTGAGATCGAGTCTGCCGCAGTACATCCTGTTGGCGACGTGGCGCTGCGGCTGCCAGTGCAGATCGGCGACTACGTGGACTTTTACGCCAGCATCGATCACGCGACGAACCTCGGCCGCCTGTTCCGGCCGGACGCCGAGCCGCTGCTGCCCAATTGGCGTCACCTGCCGGTCGGATACCACGGCAGAGCGGGCACCGTGGTGGTCTCCGGCACCGAAGTGACTCGGCCGTGTGGTCAGCGCAGAACTGATTCGGGCGCACCGGATTTCGGCCCTTCCCGGCGCCTGGACATCGAAGCGGAGCTCGGATTCGTGATCGGCCTCGGCTCGGACCTCGGCACGCCGGTCGAGATCGACCAGTTCGCGGACCGAGTCTTCGGCGCCGCGCTGGTCAACGACTGGTCAGCCCGCGACATCCAGGCGTGGGAGTACCAGCCGCTCGGCCCGTTCCTCGGCAAGTCGTTCGCGACCTCGATCTCGCCATGGATCACCCCACTGGCCGCCCTGGAATCCGCGCGGACACCTCTGCCCGAACAATCGCCCACGCCGCTGCCCTACCTGCGCGGAACGCAGGACTGGGGCCTGGACATCGACCTCACCGTGACATGGAACGGCCAACCGGTCGCGTATCCGCCCTACGCCCGGATGTACTGGTCACCAGCGCAGATGCTGGCCCATCTCACCGCGAACGGCGCGTCCACCCGCCCCGGCGACCTGTACGCCTCCGGCACCATCTCCGGCCCCGCCCCTAACCAGCGCGGCTCCTTCATCGAATTGTCCTGGGGCGGAACGGAGCCGGTCCTGCTGAACGACCAGAAGCGCACCTTCCTGGAAGACGGCGACGAGGTCACGATCACCGCATCGGCTCCGGGCCCTCAGGCGGCACGGATCGGATTGGGCGAGGTCACCGGCCGAATCCGCCCCGCCCGCACGCGCTGACCCCGGAATTGGTACCCCCGGAATCGACGTCTTAGCACAGTCCGACGCTGTTCCTCCCAGACAGAGGGACTTACGTCGTGCAAGGCTGGAGGGTGCCCGGACACGATGACCAGGTGGAGATCCCACACCGATTGCTCGCATTCCTCGAGCCCGGGACGTGCCTCGGGTCCCTTCTGCACGACACCGGACACGGGACGTTCATACTCAGCGGCAACCCTGTCACGGACCCCGGTGCACTCGCTCAGATGAAGACACCCGACCACGAGACCAGTGTAGAAATTCCTATAGCACAGGAGATCCGGCCCGATGCAATTCCTACAAGGTGAGGAAATCGATAACCTTCTCCGCGCCTGCGAGCACAGCGCCTATCACCTGGAACTGCAAGACTCGTACAGCACGCCGGAGGAAGCCGAGCCGTTCCGTAAGTTCCTTGCCGGGGAACCGGACGACTACGCTTGGTGCGACGACTGGGACAGCCTGATCCACGAAGTCACGAGCACTGGACGGGTTGTGCGGCGTGCGCGCGTCGTCACCGAGCCACACACCGACTACGTGCGGTGGAGCATGGTGGTTGCACATCGCAACATCGCCGCGGGCGAAGATGTGCGATACCTGCCCCGCCACCTGATCGACCCCGCCGAGCTGACCACGGATGACTTCTGGCTCCTCGATGATCGCGTGCTGGCGTTCACCGTCTTCGAGCCATCAGGACGTTATGCCGGCTGGGCGATCACCCACGATCCAGTCGTAGTCGAACACGCGCGAGCAGCATGGAATCAGGTGTGGGACGAGGCCGTCTCCCACGCTGAATACGTCAAGGCGTGACCACTACCGCGAAAGAGGCCCGCGAGGCGTTCGGTGAGCGCCTGCGCAACCTCCGCAAGGATGCAGGGTTAACCGGTAGGCAACTCTCCAAGCTTGCCGGTTGGCCCCCTTCAAAAGTCTCGAAGATCGAGTATGGCAAGCAAGTACCGACCGACGATGATGTTCGTGTCTGGTGTACCCACACCGACGCAGCCGATCAGGTACCCGACCTCATCGCCAACCTGCGCAACGTCGAGACCGCTTACCTCGAATGGCGTCGGATGCGCTTGCCGCATAGGCAGAAGCAATCCATAGCAGTCGAGGCCAAGACAACTCTCATGCGGTGGTACGAGCCCGTCGTTGTGCCTGGCCTGTTGCAGACCCCGCCCTACGCTGAGGCGATTCTCCGTATGGTGCTCAACTTCTACGACGAGCCAGAAAGCGACATCGAGTCGAGCCTGCGCGCACGCCTGGAACGTCAGCAAGTGCTGTACCGCGGTAATCACCGCTTCTACTTCATCATCGCGGAACAGGTTCTCCACACCCTCGTCGGCACTGCGGACGTGATGCTAGAACAGCTCGACCGGCTGCTCACCGCGATGTCTCTGCCTCGCGTCGTGCTGAGCATCCTGCCGATGGAGGCCGATTACCGCACCCCGGTGAACAACTTCATCATGTTCGATATCCGCATGGTGCAGGTCGAGACCATCTCCGCTGAGCTGACGATCACCCAGCCCAGCGAGATAGCCCTGTACGAGAAAGCATTCCATCGACTCAAGGACCAAGCCGTCCACGGGCAGGACGCGCGGGCCATGATCACTGCGGCTATGGACAAGTTGCGCGACTGCTGACCTGTCGGACAGATTTTGACCGGAGCAGAGGACGCCCCCACTCCGGGGCGTCTGGTCGGCCCATCGGCGGGTCGCTACCGCGAGGAAGTTCACCCACGGCGTTCCCAGGAGGGGGATGTGCCTGACCCATTGGTGTCGGATCTGGTCGGCTCGGTGATCGATGCCGGACGCGACTGGAACTTGGAGATCACCTCCGATTCTCGAGGCGATTTGTGGATCACCGGTCGAGGCGGCTCGTCGATACGTCCGGCCGTGCCGATCAGGTTCACCGAAGACGCGCTGCTCGAGTATTACCGAAGCATTGCCGAGGATCCCGGCCGCCAGGAGCAATCTCCGTGGGAGTGGTGGATGACGTTGATGTCGACCCACCTGTACGAATCGCTCTACGAGATGGACAAGATCGGCAAGCCGTGCGTGGTGATTATTGGGGCGACCGGCTTCACGGCCTCCGCCGTCGATGATCGCGACGTGACATAGCCACGCATGCCCTGCGGGATGCGGCGTCGATGACACCGCCGCCCGCCGAAGTTCGGCGGGCAGCGGGCGATCGTTACGAGACGACGGGCAGGTAGACCGCGTTGCCGCTATTGGCGAACTCGGCGGACTTCTCCGCCATGCCTGCGGACAGCGCCTCGGTCTCGCTCATGCCCTGCTTGGCGGCGTATTCGCGCACGTCGGCGGAGATCCGCATGGAGCAGAACTTCGGGCCGCACATGGAGCAGAAGTGCGCGGTCTTGGCGGGCTCGGCGGGCAGGGTCTCGTCGTGGTATTCACGTGCGGTGTCCGGGTCCAGCGACAGTGCGAATTGGTCACGCCACCGGAATTCGAAGCGCGCCTTGGACAATTCGTTGTCCCGGTCCTGTGCGTGCGGGTGTCCCTTGGCGAGGTCGGCGGCGTGTGCGGCGATCTTGTAGGTGATCACGCCCACCTTCACGTCGTCGCGGTTGGGCAGCCCGAGGTGTTCCTTCGGCGTGACATAGCAGAGCATGGCGGTGCCTGCCTGCGCGATGATCGCGGCGCCGATGGCCGAGGTGATGTGGTCGTAGGCGGGCGCGATATCGGTGGCGAGCGGGCCGAGGGTGTAGAACGGCGCCTCCTCGCACAGCTCCTCCTCGAGCCGCACGTTCTCCACGATCTTGTGCATCGGCACGTGGCCGGGGCCTTCGATCATCACCTGCACGCCATGCGATTTCGCGATCTTGGTCAGTTCGCCGAGAGTGCGCAGCTCGGCGAACTGCGCCTCGTCGTTGGCGTCGGCGATGGAGCCGGGCCGCAGTCCGTCGCCGAGGGAGAAGGTGACGTCGTAGCGCGCGAGGATCTCGCAGAGCTCCTCGAAGTGCGTGTACAGGAACGATTCCTGATGATGCGCCAGGCACCACGCGGCCATGATCGACCCGCCGCGCGAGACGATACCGGTGACGCGCTTGGCGGTCAGCGGCACGTAGCGCAGCAGCACGCCCGCGTGCACGGTCATGTAGTCCACACCCTGCTCACACTGCTCGAGCACGGTGTCGCGGTAGATCTCCCAGGTCAGCTGGGTCGGATCGCCGTTGACCTTCTCCAGTGCCTGATAGATCGGCACGGTGCCGACCGGAACCGGGGAGTTGCGCAGAATCCACTCGCGCGTCTCGTGGATGTTCTTGCCGGTGGACAGGTCCATGATCGTGTCGGCACCCCAGCGGGTCGCCCACACCATCTTCTCGACTTCCTCGGCGATCGAGGAGGAGACGGCCGAGTTGCCGATATTCGCGTTGATCTTGACCAGGAATTTCTTGCCGATGATGGTCGGCTCGAGCTCCGGGTGCTTGTGGTTGGCCGGGATCACCGCGCGGCCCGCCGCAACCTCGTCGCGCACCAGCTCCGGCGAAACACCTTCGCGCGCGGCGATGAAGCGCATCTCCGGCGTGACGATGCCCTGGCGGGCCCAGGCGAGCTGGGTACGCGGACCCTCTACCGTGGGCTTGGTCCAGGTATCGCGCAATTTCGGTAGACCGGCTTCCAGATCGATGGTCGCCGTGTCGTCGGTGTACGGACCCGACGTGTCGTAGACGTCGAAGTGCTCACCGTTGGTCAGGTTGATCCGGCGCACCGGGATGCGCAGGTCGCCGACCTCGAGATAGTGCTTGACGCTGCCCTCGATGGGGCCGGTGGTGACGCTGTCGACAGGCGCCGAACTACCGTCGGACGCAGCCGTGGATGCCATTCTTCCTCCCTACGCCGGCATTACCCGGTCAGGTTCATACGGTCGACGGCCCTGACGCCTCTCGGCTAGCCGTCCTCTCAGCCCGCTGGTGCGAGCCCCCGTTGGTGGTGGAATTTCCCGCCCGACCATACCCGGCCGGGCTGCGCGCGTGCCGGGGGATTCGACAGGACAGGGCGAACTCCGAGGTAGACGGTCCGAGAAGGAGGCCGACGGGCAGCGGCTCCCCGCTGTCCGACTCGTCCGGCGGATCTCTCCTCAGCGCTCCCGAGGCCCGATCGGGAATCCGAGCGCGCCGAAAGTCGCATTGAGGTTGATCTCGATCTGGGACAGCAGCGCGTCGGCGTCGGCGAGCATGGACACCACGTTCTCGGTGCGGCAGCCGATCTGGCCGGGTGCGCTGGGCGCGAGCCGTGCCTTCAACCAGTTGAAGGTGTCCGCCATGCCGAGTGACGGCAAGCTCAGGTGCTCGCTGAGGTGGTCGCGTTGGTAGACCACCGAAGCGCCGCCCGCGCAATACCGCTGTGCCAGAAGGTCGTTGGTCCAGATCGGCACCGCCTCGTCCCAGACGCCGTGGTCGAGGAAGATCGGTGCGGTGGGGATGTTCCGGCCGAGCACCGTCGCGTCGAAGACCTCCTTGATCTCCGGTATGGCGAGGAAATCCGCGATCGGAATCGTCAGCATGCGCTGGTAGTCGAGGAACATCTGGGTCAGTGCGTTACGCGGAAGGCATTGCGCGGCAGTGCGATCCATCAGCGCCCGGCCTTCGGGCGTCAGGTAGCGATCGGACGCCTCGCGGAATTTCGGGTAGGCCTTGCGCAGCGACGAGATGCCGATGCCGATGCCGATGCCGATGAGACTGGAAAACATCGACCCGTTGACGTGCAGCAGGGAGACGACGTCCGAGGTCGGCGCGCCGAGCGCGATGCCATTGACGTTCAGTTCGGGGGCGTAAGCCGGCTGCATCTCCGCCGCCCAGCCCGAGGCCATCCCGCCGCCGGAGTAGCCCCACAGCGCGACCGGTGTGTTCGCGCCGTCCAGGCCCAACGGCTCGAAGCGTTCTGCGGCGCGAATGCCGTCGAGGGTCATATAGCCGGGCTCCTCGGCCACCGCGAGGTGGCCCTCCAGGCCCTCGTAGTCCGGGATGGAGACCGCCCAACCCTGGCTGAGCAGCGCGGCGACCGCGATCAGTTCGCTCTGCGAGTGGATGCCTTCGGCACCACGCAGCCCCGCGCCCTGGCGCAGCACGAACGACGGGGCGCAATCGGGGCTCGCGCTGTCGTAGTAGAACTGCAGCGAGACGAGCGGGCGAGACCGACTCGGATCCGCGCCCACAGGCAACAGCACCGTGGTCACCGCCGCGGCCGGGCGCCCGAACAGATCGGTGGTCCGATACAGCAACTGCCAGGACCGAACGTTCAGCGGCAGCACGGTGAGCACCGCTAGCCGCACCTCCCGGGCGCGGAGAATATCGCCCGGCTCGCGGGACTCGAACCCCTCCGGCGGCTGATAGAACGAATCCGTGTGCGGCAGCGGCACTGCCGTAGCCGGTGCACCTCCCGCGAGCAGAACGCAGCCCGCAACCACCGTCACGATCGCCGTCGCCAGCACGCGCACCCCGCGGCGGGCCAGATCTCCATTGATCACCGACACGTCCTTCCCTCATCGACGTGACAGCGATTACAACGTGATGACAAGTTACCAACAAGAGTTCTTGTTGGAATTGCCGGCGCGGCCCCGCGACAGGTCAGTTGCTGTCGGTCGATTCCGGTGTGGCGGAGTGGTCCGGCAACCCGTGGGTGCGGCGGGCTTCCTTCATCTCCGCCTCGTAGATGTGTCGGCGGCCCTCGAGAAGTTCGTCCCGGACCGCGCGTTCGATGCTGCGGAACAGGTCGAAGTATCCGTCGTCGTATTCCTCGACGACCTGGAATGTCCAGCGTCCCGCGAGGACGTTGCGGCCGATCAACTCGGTGGATATCCGGTCGGCGATCTGGAGGTGACCCGCCGCGCGAAACAGGTCTACCGCGAGGTCGAGCATCAGGTCGGCACGGCCGGTCAGCTGGTGGAAGGCGTACAGGTGGCCGCGGGCGCACTCGGCGGTCTCCAGCGCTTCGGAGAGCTTTCCGGTGGCGGCGACGGTGGCGTCGTCGACGCCGTCGGGCCTGCGGTGACGAACGTCCGGGCGGTCGGTCATGACCTCGCTCCTTCGTCTTCTCCGGGTGCGGTCGTGATCTCCGCGGGGCCGGCCGGTCCGATGTCGGAGATCGAGCCGCTCATGTAGCGGCGGTACCCGGGTACGCCGCTCTCAAGCACGGGCGCGGCGGACGCGGCGGCTGGTCCCCGGCTATCGTCGAGACATGACCCGCAGCACCTCCGCCGCGCGGCCTGCCGCTACCGGGTCCCGGCGCCGGATCCGTGGCCTCGACGCCGAGCAGCGCAGCGCCCAGCGGCGTAGCCAACTGCTCGACGCCGCCACCGAACTGTTTGCCGAGCAAGGTTTTTCGGGAACATCGATCGAGCAGATCTGCCAGCGCGCCTACGTCGGAACCAAGGGCTTCTACGATCATTTCGACAGCAAGGAAGCGTGCTACATCGCATTGCTCGAGCAAGTGACCGCACAGATCCAGCAACGCGTCGCCGACGTCGCGGCCGGGGCCGCAGACGCGACGTGGCCACATCGCGTGGAGGCGATCGTCCGCGCCTTCGTGCACGCCATCACGGACGATCCGCGGCTGGGCAAGGTGACCTTCGGCGAAGCGGGTGGCATCTCGCCCGCCGTCGAGCGGCAACGCCGGAGCAATCGACGCTGGGCGGCGGGATTCCTGGACCAGCAGTGGTCGGAGGGGAACGCGACAAACCGGGACGAGCAGCGCGGACGCCTGGCGTTGGCGCTCGCCACCATCGGCGGCGTCTTCGAACTGGTCACCGATTGGCTACATCAGGACAACACGGCCGACTCGGCCTCCACCCTCATCGAGGACCTGACCCGATTCATCACCGTCGTCCACGCGGGACGACGAACTTCCCGTGAACCGCGCACCCTACTCCCCCGCGCGTAGCAGCGCGGTCACCCGCAACGACGTCTCGTGCAGCCGGTTGAACACTTCCAGCACGAGTTCCATCTGCTCGGCGGTGTAATCCGCCATTGCCGCCCCGAATTCCCGCGCCAAGATCTCGTAATGCGGGGCGATCTCATCGATTCGTTCCTGGATCACGCTCACGATGACCCGCCGCCGGTCCTGCTCGTCGTGCTCGCGGCGGACATAACCGGACGTCAGCAGCCGGTCGATCATTCTGGTGATCGCGCCGGTGGTCAGGCCGGTCTGCGTCGCGAGTTCCCCCGCGGTGGCCGGGCCGCCGAGGCGCAGCAGGTTCAGGCAGCGCAGGTCGGTCACGTGCAGGCCGAGTCGATCGGCCACCGCCTGGTGCATCATCACCGCGTCGGTGGCGCTGCGCTGTTATTGATCGATTCATTCTACTGGAGATGCCATGACCGTCGACCAGCGCACCGACGAGGACGCCATCCGTCAGCTGATCACCCGCCAGACCGAAGCGTGGACCGAGGGAGATGCCGAAGCCTTCGCCGAGGTGTTCACCCCGGACGCGGACTACGTCACCTGGGTGGGCTCACACTTCAAAGGCCGCACCGCGATCGCCGCCTCCCACGTCCCGCTGTTCGAGAAGTACCTGAAGGGCACCCGTTTGGCCGGAGAGATCACCCAGCTCCGTTTCCTCACACCCGATGTCGCGGTTATCCACAGCAAGGGCGCGGTGCTCAAAGGCAAGCAACGGCGCACGCGTCGCAATACCAAGGTGCAGACCACTATCGCCGTACGGCAGGACGGCCGATGGCTGCTCGCCGCCTTCCAGAACACCAAATACCACTGGTTTATGGAAACCCTTGCGGCGCGGTTCGATTCACGCCAGGCACCGTCGGAGGTGGCCGGATAGGCTCTCGTCCGAGTGGATCGTCAGGTCCACGGGAGGCAACCGGCGATCCGGAGGCGGGTCGCCAATCCGGAGGAGACACGAGCGCTGGAGCCGCTGCCGGCAGTGAGAGCCAGTAGGACGTCCGCACCGAGCCCGGCGCCGAAGGAACACCCCAGCACGTTGACGTCGATCCAGACGTTTTCGTCGGGCCCACTGGGCGCAGGCTCATCGGCGTGCGCCGGGCTCGCTCCGGCCACGGTGGCGGCGGCCAGTATCACGGCGATGGTGCCGGCCTTGATGAATCGCACTTGTCCTCCTGATGCGCGCTCGGCGCAGTTCGCTTGCCTGATGGTCGATCCGAGGCGCTTCGGGCGTCCGCCGCGCCGGGCCGACATTCCGCCGCGTAGATGATTGACCAATCGGGAGCCGGGGAAAACGCGCCGGAGGGACACGTCACACCAGAACCCTTCTCGGCCAGGCCAACGACCTTCGCAGCATGATCGATAACCGGTCGGAATAACCTGGGCCGGAACATGCGTGCACGAAAGGGTGCTCGGAGATTCCGGACAGGGACTGCCCGCTAGCGGAGCATCTGGTCGATCAGACGCCGGGCGGCACGATCGGTCCGCTCCACCTCACCGGTGATCAATCGATCCTGGAGTATGCCGCGTAGGCCCGAGACCAGCAGGGTGGCTACCACTTCCGGATCGTCGGCGACATCCAGACGGCGCAACCAGTCGGTGAGGGCCGAGATGAAGGTGGCGATGGCCGCGGTGGCGTAGTCCGCGTACGGACTGCGCGGAGCACAGGCCGCACCGAGGACTTGGAGCATCACCTTGACGCTCGTGACGCCCGCACCCGAGGTGTTGGCTGTCCAGAAATCCCACAGCCGTTCCCGGAGTTCGGCCACGTCGGTGATGTCGGCGAACAGGGCCGCGATGTCGGGGCGCTGGGTCGCGAGCGCCTGGACCAGCAACTCTTCCTTGGTCGTGAAGTAGTAGATCAGCATGCGCGAGCTGGTGCCGAGTTCGGCAGCCAGTGGGCGCAGCGACAGGTCCGCGAGGCCGTGATCGGCGATGTAGCGCACGACGGCGGCGAGGAGCTCGGCGCGTTTGGCGTGGTCGAGAGGGCGGGCCATGAGTTGACTGTAGCGATTGGTACAGGTATTCATGACATCATGACTGTAACAATCGCTTCAGAAACTCGGGATTCGGTCGTGGTCACCGGATACGCGGCGACCACCTCGCTCGCCGACGATATGGATACGACCTGGTCCGAATTGCTGGCGGGACGCAGCGGGATCGGCGTGCTCGAGGACGATTTCGTGGCCGAATACGACCTGCCGGTCCGCATCGGCGGAAAGCTGAAGTCACACCCCGGCGCCGAACTGACCCGGATCGAGCAGCGTCGCCACTCCTACGTCGAGCAGATGGCACTGGTGCTCGGCCGCCGGGTCTGGCGCTCGGCAGGCGCACCCGAGGTGAATGGCGAGCGGCTGGCCGTAGCCATCGGCACCGGACTCGGCGGCGGCGACGCACTCATCTCCGCGGTCGACGCGATGCGCGACGGCGGGTACCGCAAGGTGTCGCCGATGTCGGTGCCCATGGTGATGCCGAACGGGCCCGCCGCCACCGTAGGACTCGAAATCGGCGCCAGGGCAGGAATTTTCGCGCCGGTCTCGGCCTGCTCGTCCGGTTCCGAGGCCATCGCGCACGCCTGGCGGCTGATCACGACCGGCGAGGCGGACGTGGTGGTCGCGGGCGGGGTGGAAGGCCATATCGACGCCGTGCCCATCGCGAGCTTCGCCATGATGCGCGCCATGAGCACCCGCAACGACCAGCCGGAACGCGCCTCGCGTCCGTTCGACCGGGACCGCGACGGCTTCGTCTTCGGCGAGGCGGGCGCCCTGTTGGTGCTCGAGTCCGAACGACACGCGCGAGCCCGCGGCGCCACCGTGCACGGCCGGGTACTCGGCGCGGGCATCACGTCGGACGCCTATCACATCGTCGCCTCCGAACCCGAGGGGATCGGCGCCGCGCGAGCCATGCGCAAGGCCATCCAGACCGCGGGATTGCGGGTTTCGGATATCCAGCATGTCAACGCACACGCCACGTCGACGTCCATCGGCGATGCCTCGGAAGCCAATGCGATCGCGTCCGTCGTCCCCGACGCGTCGGTCTACGCTCCCAAATCCGCGCTGGGACATTCGATCGGAGCGGTCGGCGCCTTGGAATCCCTGGTCACCCTGCTCACCCTGCGTGACCAGGTCGTTCCGCCCACACTGAATCTCGACAACCGCGACCCGGCGATCGATCTCGACATCGTCGCGGGCGTACCGCGGCTACAGTGCATCGACTTCGCGCTGAACAACTCGTTCGGATTCGGCGGTCACAACGTGGCCCTCGCGTTCGGCCGGGCCTGACCGCAGCCCGTCGCGACGCGGGCTACAGTCGATACACAACCGACTGGTCGTCCCAAAGAAGGACAATATGAGCGAACGTCAGCGAGTGAGCCGAGGACACAGCGCACAGTCGCGCACGACGGAACTGCGGACTCAGCGCGCCGTCGTAAGTCAAGGACACAGCGCGTCTTCGCGAACTACAGAGCCGAGCGCCAGCGAGGCGCAGTCGTGAGTGATGCCTTCTACCTGCCTGATCCGGAGCACGCGGATCGGTTCCTCTCCACCGAACTCACCCGCGGCCCCTGGTCGCCGGACGCGCAGCACGCGGGGCCGCCCTCCGCGCTGCTCGGTCACGTGATCGAGCGATGCGAGCCGCGACCCGGGTTTCAGGTCGGACGCGTGGCGGTCGAAATCCTCGGCCCGGTGCCGCTGGCACCGCTGACGGCGACAGCCCGCGTCGCCCGGCCGGGCCGCAGCGTCGAACTGATCGAGGCCACGCTGTCCACCGATCGCGGGCCGGTGATGCGGGCGAATGCCTGGCGCTTCAAGCTGGCCGAGCCAGGATTGCCAGTGCCGGAATGCTTTATACCTACGGGTTTGCGCCCCGGCCCCGAGCAGGCGTCAGTGCCCGCGGAGTTCCCCTCCGCTCAGCCGGTCGGTTTCCACACCGCCATCGAATACCGCTTCGTCAGCGGCTCTTTCACGGAACCCGGTCCCGCGGTCTGCTGGATCAGGCTCAAACATCCGATCGTCGCGGGCACCGATCCGAGCCCCCTGGAACGCACCCTCGCGGCCGCCGATTCCGGCAACGGCATCAGCGCGGTCCTGGATTGGTCGAAATACCTGTTCATCAACACCGATTTGACCGTGACCCTGCACCGCCAGCCAGCAGCCGAATGGGTCTGCCTCGACGCCGTCACCCATCCCCAACCCCATGGCATAGGCATGGCCGAATCGGCACTCTACGACGAGAAAGGTCCCTTGGGCCGCAGCACGCAAACACTGTTCCTCGGTACCCGATAGACGAGGCAGACTCAGCCGACGTTTGTCGCCTCGCGTTGCGTCCTCAATACTCGTGTTCGACCGCCCCCACCCGGACGATCATCCCGAGGACGCGGTAGGCCGTCGACTTCGGCAGACCGGCGCGGCGTGCCACCTCACTCAGCGTCAGCACGCGGCCGTTACGGAACACGTCCAGCAGATCGAACGCCTTCTGCATGACCGACGACGGACCGGCCGTCTCCCGCACTGCGGCTCCATCGCCCATGTGGAGTCCTTTCAGGAACGCCTTGGGAATGACTGTTCTCGGGTCTGTCTCGCAGATCGGTGCGGGGGCGCGGCTCGCGGTGATCTGCGGGACAGACCCGGGGTGGTCAGGCCCCGATCAGTTGGGCGACCCGCACCCCGTGCTCGGCGGCCTGCTCGTGGCCCGTCTTCATCGACTCTTCGGCCAGCCCTCGCAGCGACTCCATCTTCGGGTCCCAGAACGCGTGGGTCAGCTCCGCCTCGGCGATGTGCAGGTCGAGGCCGAAGACGTCGGCCAGGATCCTGCGCAGGTAGGGCGTGGCGTAGTCCCAGCCCTCCTTCGGGGAGCCGGGGCCGTAGCCGCCGCCCCGGCTCAGCGTCAGGATCGCCGGCTTGCCTTTGAGCGGCCAGTCACCGTGCACCCCCACCTGGGGGTGCTTCAGGATCAGGTCGATCCAGGTCTTGACCTGCTCCGGGACGTTCCAGTTGTACATCGGCACCGCGAACAGGAACGCGTCGGCCTCGAGCAGTTCCGCGCCGAGACGGTCGAGGAGCTCGTGCGCCTCGCGCGGGGCCGGTGCGGCCGGGTTGACGACTTCATGGGCGAGCGCCGTCCACGCGTCCCCGGGCAGCGGCTGGAGCCCGAGGTCACGCCGGATCACGACGCCGCCCGGGTGCTGGGCGAGCCACGCCAGCTCGGCGGTGTCGGCGAGGGCGCGGCTCACCGATCCTTCGGTACGGATGCTCGCGTCGAGACGGAACAGCTTCATGGTGCCGGTACCTCCGATAGTTCTGCTGTAATACAGATAGTATGTGCAACAGAACATCTGCTTGCAAGAAAAGTGATCTGGATAACATTGCGCCCTGACACCGGCGCCGAATACGCCACGAGACAATATGCCGGGAAGATGTTCTGCAAGATAGATCATCTGAGAGTATGCAGGAAAGTGCTACGGTGGTCGAATGCCCTCCGAACCCCGCGGCCGAGCGAACAGCAGCGCCGAGTGCCTCGCCCTGGACAACGACCTGGTCTGGGCCATTCGCATGATCTCGGGAGCGCTTCGGCGCGCCGCGGCCGACGCCTCGGAGACCCTGCCCGGAGGACCACGCGCCTATCTGGTGCTTGTGGCATTGGCCGAGGCCGGGGACAAACCCCCCACACAACTCGAACTGGCCGGCCAGGTCGGTCTCGACCGGACGGTGATGACCTACCTTCTCGACGACCTGGAGGGGCAGGGTCTGCTGTCGCGACGCCCGAACCCGCAGGACCGGCGGGCCCGCCACGTGATCCTGTCGGACGAAGGCCGATCGCAACTGCTGCGCATGCGAACTGATGTCGCGGCCGCCGAAAAACGGCTGCTCGCGGAGTTGAACGACGAACAGCGGGCCCAGTTCCGAGACCTCCTGACCCGGGTCGCGCTCACCGCTCAGCGGGGCACTCTCAAAGACTGAGATGAGTTATTCCACTCGGTTGGGGCAGCCCACGCCGCGGGCTGCCCCAACCGAGTGGTCAATGATCGTAGGCGGTCAGACAGCGGTGGACCGGGGCGTCGATGCGGTCGTTGTGCCAGATGGCGGCAGTGAGCGCGAGAATACGTTGCAGGACACGGACAGTGACCCCGGCGATGGTGCGCCCACCATGGCGTTCCAGGTCGAGCTGGGCCTTGAAGGTCTGATTGATCGACTCGACGACCTGGCGCAACGGTTTGAACAGGGCGGCACCCGGGCGTTCGGCCTCGCCCTTGCGGGCCGAGCGCAGCAGGCGCAGCCCGGTCTCGGCCAGCTCGGTCTCGAACCCGGCACCGAAGTCGTTCTTGTCGCAGATCACGGTCTGCCCGGGCCGGTCGCCCGCCAGGCGGGGGTCTGCGGCCAGGATGCCCAGCAGTGTTTCTCGTTCGTCGGCTTTCGCGCCGGTCAGCGCGAACCCGACCGGCAGGCCGCCGAGGGTGGCGATCAGGTGCAGGCGTAACCCCCAGAAGAATCGGGAGTGCGAGGCGCAGTACCCGTATTCGGCCCAGCCGGCCAGTTCCGAGCGTTTGACGGTTTCCCGGGAGCGACCGCATTCGACCGGGGTGGAGTCGGCCACCCACACATCATCGGTCCACAAGCTGGTATCGGCGGCGAGTACCCGGATCGCCGCGGTGAGCAGGTTCGCAGCGTTGCGCAGCCGCTTGTTGTAACCGGGCTGTTTCGGCAGGTACCGGAACATATGCCGCAGGTGGGTGCGGGCAAACCGCAGCCAGCGAGTCTCGGAGGTGAACCCCAGCAGCGACTGCATTACCGCCAAGGTCACCAGCTCTGCATCGGTCAACCGCGGCGCGAACCCGATCACCGGACGTCGCGGCGCCAGATCGGGCCGGGTCTTCACCAGGTCGTCGATCGTGACATAGAGTGCGGTGGCGAGGGTGTCGATGTCATTGCTCACAACCTTGATCTTCGGCGCCCTCGCCCACCATTGACCTCGAAGGTATCTACCCGGCAACACCTTTCACGGGGAACCGGCCCCAACAACCATCACCACCGGCAGCAATCCACCCGCGTTCCTTGGAATAACTCATCTAGACGTGTCCGGCACCATGCGCCCGGCCTCGATCAAGACTTGACGGGCGGCCGCCTTACGCGGGCACATGTCGGCTCGGCATCCTCGGTGGCGCTGCATGGTCCGATGCGCTTCGAGCACGCTGAGCGGGCGATCAGGTGCCTCATGCGGCCACCCGTTGGGCCACATCCCGTTGTCGGCGTGCTCGATCGGCTGTTCAGCCTGGATGCGCTCACGACGGCGTTCGGCCCGCCACTCGTCCTGCACGCGGTCGATGATCGCTTGCGCCGATGTTTCATCCGGCTCGTCTTCTCGACCAGTTGAATCCCACCGCTTCACCCCTCCTGATCGCCTGCCATTGGTGCGGCACCCGCCGCCGGGGAACCGACGAACGGTCGGGACAACCCAGCGGCGAGGCGGAACTGAGCATCGATCGAATCGCCCTGAAACAGAGACAGATTCGCGTCCACACGCGTCTACACGGCGTTATGGTGCCAAGCATGGAACCTGGTGCGCTGCTGCGTTCCGCTCACGAGGCGGCAGGTATCTCGCTGCGCGCGATGGCCGAGCGGACCTACTACAGCAAGGCATACTTATCGCTGATCGAGACCGGCCAGCGCCCGATACCGGCCGGTGTCGCCGCCGCCTACGAAAGGGTGCTGGGCGCGGACCTGGATCGGTTGACGGCGGCGGCGCGAACGCCAGCCAGCGTGGACTCCGCCGCCCTATCGGACGTGGCGGTGGTGTTGGCGGCTACGCGCCGAATCGAGGACGCTGCCGGGGCCGTGACGGTACTTCCGGCGGTGCACGGCATATCCGCCATGACCGAAGCCTTTGCCCGTGAGGCGCGCACCGCACGGACCGAAGCGGCGGCTCTCGCGTCCGAGGTCACGCAGTACCGGGGATGGCTGGAACACGCGATCGGTGCCGACGCCGCCGCCCGGCGCAGCCTCGGCACCGCAGTGAGCTTGGCGAAGGAGTCCCGCGACCCGGACCGACTTGCGCACAGCTTGGGTTTCCTCGGCTACGTGACTGTGAGTTCGGGGAATTACAGCGAAGTCATCGCCCTGTCAGACGCCGCGCTGGCCGTACGGGACGCCCACCCCACCATCAGGGCCTACGGGCGAATGCGGCGAGCTGAGCTTTTGGCCGCTCGGGGGGAGGCGAGTGAAGCACAACGCGCGCTGGCCATGGCCGACACGGCGACGGAAGCGGCGGATGGCATCGAACCGCCCGCATCGATGTATTGGTGGAGCCCTGGATTCGGGGCTGTACAGCATGGCGGCGTTCTCGCGCTGATGGGCCACACGACCAAGGCAATCGAGGAAGCGACACACGGGCTGGCCGCGATGCCAGCCGAGCACCTCCGGACTGAATGGCTGGCATCAGCGCTGCGCCGCATCAACCCGGACATGAGCGCGGAGCGCTAAGCTACACGCGCTTCTTGGGGAGGTTGGCCGCTCTGTCCAATAGTGGCCGCTCGAAAGCCCAATTCGCCAGGCCTTTCGACACTTTCTCCGAAGTCTTCGAAAGCTATGTGGTGCAGCACCCGGGAGGTTCCGTCGATATGTCAGCCAGTCGAGACAAACTACTCGCGATCGCCCGTTCGGCTGTTGGACAAGGTGCCGAACTCCTCAGCACGGCTGATCGAGGAACGGTCGACACCAAGAGCGACCGCGATTACGTGACCGACCTGGACCGCGGGATTCAAGACCACATCAGGCGATATTTGGCCGAGTCGACACCCGGATTCGGCTTCCTGGGTGAGGAATTCGATGACAGATCGACCGTTGGCACTGGCCGGTTCATGTGGGTTCTCGACCCGATTGACGGAACATCCAACTTCATCCATGGACTGCCGCTCTGCGCCGTTTCGCTAGCGCTGCTCGAAGACGGCGAACCGGTAATCGGAGTCATCGGTGCACCATTCCTCGGCCTCGAGTATTACGCTGCCGCCGGTCAGGGCGCGTATGGCAACGACAAGCCGATCAATGCGAGCCGCACCGAAACGCTCCGCCGGGCAATCGTTTCCATTGGCGATTACGCGGTGGGAGCGGAGGCAGAGCTCGAGAACAAGCGCCGCATTGCCCTCACCGCCACGCTGGCGGCGACAGTCGAGCGCGTACGAATGTTCGGATCGGCCGCCCTCGATCTCGTGTGGGTCGCCGAGGGTCGGACCGATGCCTGCGTCATGCTGTCCAATAAGCCCTGGGATACGGCCGCTGGAGTGGTCATCGCCCGCGAAGCGGGCGCTATCGTCGTCGACTCGACCTCCCGTCGGCACAGCCTCGACTCCCCTGACACGATCGCCGCATCCCCTGCCGTCGCCGACGAACTCATGACTTTGATCAACACATCGATCCGCTGATCAACGGCACAGCGAGGACTTGATTTGCCAGACCGGCCATTGGCCGCGCCGGACTACTCAGGGACGGGTGGAGATCTGCTGGACGGCCCAGCCGTTTCCGTCGGGATCGGTGAAGAAGAAGAAACCGACGTTGTCCAGCGGGTCGGGCACGGGGGTCGGATTCTCGCCGAGGACCTGGATCTCGGTTACCTCGACGCCGCGGGAGACCAATTCCTTGTGCGCCCTGAGCAGATCGTTGACCACCAGTTGCAGGCCCTGCTGCGATCCGGGCGTCATGTCCGGCACGGCGCCCGCGCCGATGACGATAGAGCAGCCCGAACCGGGCGGGGTGAGCTGCACGATGCGGACGCCGTCGCCGATTTTGGTGTCGTGGTCGACGGCGAAGCCCAGCTTTTCCGCGTAGAACTCTTTGGCTCGGTCGATATCCGACACGGGCACGATCACAACTTCGAGTGTCCAGTTCAAGGTGCATCCTTTCGGGGGCGGACAGCGGTATTCGTACCAATGCAGACCGCCTCAGGCGGCGAAATTCATCGCCGCGTCCAGCGCCAGGCGAACTCGTCCGGCGCGGGAGGCGGGCCGGGCAGGTCACCGTCCGCGCTGAGCCCGGCGACCAGCATGGCGAGCACGCGACGGCGTAGCTGGACAGTGCGTTCCCGGCTCGGCAGCGCGATGGCCGCGCAGGACTCCAGGATCAGCCCTAGATCCTGCGGGGTGACGTCTGGACGTAGTTTGCCGGTGGCGTAGGCGCGGCGCACGAGCTCCTCGGTTACCTGGCCGGAGTGCTGGACGTCCGGCAGGATGGATTCGTCCGGGGTGAAAGTGCCCGCCAGATGCACGGTGAGCGAGTGCACGTCCGCGTCGACCACGCGCTCCAGGAAGCCGACCAGGCCGTGCCAGCCATCCGAATCCTCCAGCGCCGCATCTGCTTCCGCGTTGTACCGGCGCAGTCCGTCGTGACAGAGCGTGCGCAGCAACGCTTCCTTGCTCGGGTAGCGCCGGTACAGCGCGCTGATCCCCACGCCGGCGCGGTCGGCAACGGCGGAGATCGGGGCCGAGGCGTCGGCGAGGAACACCGCACGGGCGGCCTCCAGGATCAGGCCGTCGTTGCGGGCCGCCTGGGCCTTGCGGCCGGGCAGACCCTTCTGAGCTGGGGCGTCGGATGTCTTCGGCATGAATCCAGGGTAGCACTTGAAACGGAATGGTCCGTTCTGATACTGTTCAAACAGAACAGAGCATTCCGTTTCAAATAGGAGCACGACATGACCGCGATCACCCCCTTCCGCATCGACGTCGACCAGGCCGACCTGGAGGACCTGCGCGATCGGCTGGCCCGCACCCGCTGGGCCGAGCAGGTCCCCGGATCGGGCGACACCTACGGGGTGAGCGTGGAGCGCGTCCGCCACCTGGTCGACTACTGGCGCGATGGATTCGACTGGCGCGCGGTCGAGGCGTCGCTCAACGCCTACCCGCAGTTCACCACCGAGATCGATGACCAGAACATCCACTTCCTGCACGTGAAAGCCGAGCAGGACAACGCCTTTCCGCTGGTCCTCACGCACGGCTGGCCGGGCACCTTCGTCGAGTTCGTCGGCCTGATCGAGCCGCTCACCGCGGCCGGATTCGATCTGGTGATCCCGTCCGTGCCGGGGTATGGATTCTCCGGCCCCACCACCGAGGCGGGCTGGAACGACACCCGGATCGCTCGCGCCTGGGCGGAGTTGATGCGACGACTGGGCTACACCCGCTACGGCGCGGTGGGCAACGACGGCGGGGCCTCGATCTCGCCGGAGCTCGGCCGGATCGCGCCGGACAACGTGGTGGGCGTGCATGTCGCGCAGGTGTACTCGTTCCCGTCCGGCGATCCGGCCGAGCTGGCCGACCTCACCGAGGACGAGCAGCAGGCGCTGGCCACCTTGGACTGGTTCGTCAAGAACAAGATGGGCTTCAACGTGCTGCAATCCCAGCAGCCGCAGACGCTGGCGCACGCGATCATGGACTCGCCCGCCGGACTGGTCGGCTGGAACGGCCAGCTGCTCGGCCCGGATCTGGACGACGACTTCGTGCTCACCAACATCGCGATCCACTGGCTGACCGGCACCGCGGGTTCGGCGATCCGGCACTACTTCGAGAAGGACAAGGCCGAGCGTCCCACCACACCGACCACGGTGCCGCTCGCGCTCTCGGGCTCCACCGGCGATTTCCACGGTATCCGGCGCTTCGCCGAGCGCGACCACAACATCGTGTCGTGGCGGACGCACGACGTCTTCACCCACTACCTGCACCATGTGGCGCCCGCACTCATGGCGCAGGAAATCACGGAGTTCTTCGCGAAGTACCGCTGACCATTCGTCCCGAGGCCGCGGCCTGCACCCGATCGGTGCGGGCCGCGCTGTGCACAATTCCGATGCAAGAGGAGCAATCATGACCGCCATCAAGCCCTTCCGGATCGACGTCCCGCAAGCCCAGCTCGACGACCTGGCCGACCGACTCCGCCGCGCCCTGTGGCCGAGCGAGCTGCCCGGCGTCGGCGATGCCTACGGCGTTCCGGGAGACCGCGTTCGAGCCCTCGCCGAGTACTGGGCGCAGCGGTTCGACTGGCGGGCGCTGGAAACGAGGCTCAACGCCTACCCGCAGTTCACCACCGAGATCGACGGCGAAGACATCCACTTCCTGCATATCGAGTCCGCACGGCCGGATGCCGTCCCGGTGATCCTCACCCATGGCTGGCCGGGCACCGTCCTGGAATTCCTGGACGTCATCGCGCCGCTGACCGCACCGGAGTCGGCCGATGCTCCCGCCTTCCACCTGGTCATCCCCTCGCTGCCCGGCTTCGGGTTCTCCGGCCCCACGCGCAGGACCGGCTGGAACCGCTACCGGACGGCGAAGGCGTGGGTCGAGCTGATGAACCGGCTCGGCTACCAGCGCTACGGCACGATCGGCAATGACGCCGGCTCGATGGTCGCGCCGGAGATGGCCAAGATCGCACCCGACCGGATGATCGGCGTGCATGTGACGCAGCTCTACTCGTTCCCGTCCGGAGACCCGGCGGAGTTCGAGGGAATCTCGCATGAGGACATGGCGGCGCTGCACCACCTGCAGTGGTTCCACGACAACAAGATGGCGTTCAACACTCTGCACAGCCAGCAGCCGCAGACGCTGGCATACGCGCTGGCCGACTCTCCGGTGGGGTTGCTCGGCTGGAACGCACAGCTGATGGGCGAGAGCTTGGACGAGGAGTTCGTGATCGGCAATGTGGCAATCTACTGGTTGACCGGCACCGCCGCGTCATCCATCCGGTTCTACTACGAGGACGCTCACGCCACCGATCAGCCGGCGGGCCCGACCACCGTCCCGATCGGATTGGCCATGTTCAAGGGTGACTTCCAAGTGACATCCGGCGGTTCTTCGCCCGTCTCGGCTGAGGCTGCCCATTTCCTCGCTCGAGACAGTCTCTTATGTCATCGAGACTCACGGCCATGGTTCGTCTCGTTTCCCGCTGATGTACTGGATTCAGCAAAAGCACAACAGCTTTCGAACAAGGAGATGGACACCATGAAAATCGCGGTCTTCGGAGCCACCAGCACCGTCGGACGTGTCGTCGTCGAGCAGGCCCTGCAGGAGGGGCACGAGGTCACGGCGTTCACCCGCAACGCGGCGAGCGTGGGGCAGCGGCACGCGCGGCTGCGCGTGGTGGAAGGCGACGTGCTCGACACGAACTCGGTGCAGCGTGCGGTGGAGGGCCGAGACGCGGTGCTGATCTCGCTCGGCAACGGCCGCAAGGGCGTCGTGCGGGCGGGCGGCACCAAAGCGATCATCGAGGCGATGAACCGCACCGGCGTCAAACGGTTGATCTGCCAGACCACCCTCGGCGTCGGCGACAGCAAGGGCAACTTGAACTTCCTGTGGAAGTACGTCATGTTCGGGCTGCTGCTGCGTCCGGCCTACGCCGACCATGTCCTGCAGGAGGAATACGTCCGGGCCAGCGACCTGGACTGGACCATCGTGCGGCCGAGCGCCTTCACCGATGGACCGCGCACCGGCAGCTACCAGCGCGGGTTCCCGGCAGACGAGCGTGGCCTCACTCTGAAGATCGCCCGCGCCGACATCGCGGACTTCATGATCGAGCAACTGACCGACACGACCTACCTCCATCAGGCGCCCGGCATCTCCAACTGAGAACGGCGCACCATGCGCGACCACGGAGCGGCCGCTCATACTGAAAAGGACGAAGCGGCCCACGCCTCCGAATCCGGACGTGGGCCGCACTCGGTGCAGCGCAATGCCTTTCAGGCGTGCTCATGCAGTTCGCCCCAAGCCGGGAACGGGTCGGGGTACTCGGCCCACGCGCCCGGCCCCTCGGCGAACTCCGCATCGGTGAGCAAGGCCGCGTCCAGCAGTGCGCGCACCCCGTCGCAATCCAGCTTGATCCCGATGAAGACGATCTCCTGCCCGGGCGGTACCTCCAACGACGACCACCACGCGGCGGGTTCGAAGACCAGGTTCGGACCGGCCTGCGACCAGACCGCGGCCAGCGTCGACCGGCTCGCGATCCAGCAGAAACCCTTGCTGCGCAGCAGACCGCGCAGCTGGTCCAACGCTTCGGACAAGCGCAGCGGATGGAACGGGCGGTCTGCGGTGTAGGTGAGGCTGCGAATGCCGTACTCCTCGGTCTCGGGCGTGTGCCCACCGGCGAGTTCCTCCGCCCATCCCTCGGCCTCGGCCGCGACCAACGGGTTGTAGCGGCCGGTATCCAGCACTTCCGCCAAATCCACAACGCCGTTGCTGGTGCGCAGTACCCGGGCGCGCGGATTGAGCCTGCGCACCGTCGCTTCCACCGCGCCCGCCGCCGCGGCGCCGACCAGGTCGGTCTTGTTGATCAGCAGGACGTCGGCGAATTCCACCTGGTCCACCAATAGATCGGCGATGGTGCGGGCGTCACCGTCGCCCGCTTGCAGGTTGCGCTCGGCCAGAGCCTGCCCGCGCGCCACTTCGGCGAGGAAAGTCGAAGCGTCGACCACGGTCACCATGGTGTCCAGCCGCGCGATATCGCCGAGCCGGAATCCGTCTTCGAATTCCCAGTCGAAGGTCGCGGCCACCGGCATCGGTTCGGAGATACCGGTCGACTCGATCACCAGTTGGTCGAACCGCCCCTCGCGGGCGAGCCTGGCGACGGCCTCGATCAGGTCCTCACGCAGCGTGCAGCAGATGCAGCCGTTGGTCAGCTCGACGAGTTTCTCCTCGGTGCGGTCGAGGTGGCCCTGTCCCGCGACCAGCGCGGCGTCGATGTTCACCTCGCTCATGTCGTTGACGATGACCGCTACCCGATGGCCCTCCCGGTTGGCGAGGATGTGGTTGAGCAGCGTCGTCTTGCCCGCACCGAGGAAGCCGGACAGCACGGTGACGGGAAGCAGATCGGAGTCCATGGCATAAATGATAACGATTTTCATTTACTGTGGGCGTCTGGGTACCGGTTGCCGTGGCGATGCGGCCGGCCGACACGCCCGAGCGGCTGGTCGTCGAGTTCGCGGCCGCGATCCCACAGGATGCCGAAGAAGTCCGTCAGGACAGCCACGATGCCCGGCTGGCGGATCTGCAAGACGCCCGCGTGCCGGCGAGCGGGTGGGCGTGGACGAACGCGACCGACCGGTTGACCACGGCCACGTGGGTCAGCTCCTGAGGGGTGCTGACGTGGCGTCGGCCGGTGATGTGCGGGTCAGCCGAAGTCCGGCTGCGGTGTTGGCGGCCCGGCGTGCGTGCAGGCTGCCGGCCAGGCAGAGCACTGCACCGAGCGCGATCCAGGCCACCAGGAAATGATGGCGTGGGTGGCGCCGCGGCCGTCGAAGAAGGCGGTCGATCGCAGCAGCCGGCCACCGGCCCCGGGGGGCAGACGCTGACCGAGCGTGGGGCCGTGACCGGTGTTCATCGCAAGGTGAGTGGGGTCGCGGAGTCGATGTGGGTCAGTTTCTGCGGGTTGCGGACGTAGTAGACGCCGGTGATGTGGGTGTCCTCGACATGCATCGCGATGACGCCGTCGAGTTCCCCGTCGACGTGCAGAGCCAGCGCGGGGCTGCCGTTGACCGTGGTCGGCTCGACGGTGAGCGTGATGTTGTGCTTGGTGAGGCCGCCGACGATGAAACGGGCCACCTTGCCGGCGCCGATGACCGGCCGCGGCGCGGCCTGCTTGATGCCGCCTCCGTCGCTGATCGCTACGACGTCGGGGGCGAGCACGTCGAGCAGGCCATGCAGGTCCCGGGTCTCGAGCGCACGGTGGAACGCCTCGACAGCCGCCTCGGCCTGGCGCGCGGTGACCATGCGGCGCGGGCGGCGGGCTTCGACGTGGCGGCGGGCGCGGTGGGCGATCTGGTGCACGGCGGCGGGGGTCTTGTCGACCGCGGCCGCGATCTCGTCGTAGCCGAATCCGAATGCTTCGCGCAGCACGAACACCGCCCGTTCGGTCGGGGTCAGCGTCTCGAGGACGAGCATCAGCGCCATCGACACGCTTTCGGCGAGTTCGACATCGGCGGCCACATCCGCAGTGGTGAGCAGTGGCTCCGGGAGCCAGGAGCCTACGTATGACTCTCGGCGGCGTTTCACCGACCGCAGCCGGTTGAGCGCCTGGCGGGTGGTGATCCGCACCAGATAGGCGCGGGGATCGTCGACCTGCGCCGCGTCGACTCCGACCCAGCGCAACCAGGTCTCCTGCAACACGTCGTCGGCGTCGGCAGCCGATCCGAGCATCTCGTAGGCGACGGTGAACAGCAGGTTGCGGTGGGCGACGAACGTTTCCGTCGCCTCGACGGTGGCGTGGTCGCCGCTGTCGCGACCCGCTGCAGCGCTGTCGGCCCGCGGTTGCCCGTCGGGTTCACCTGTTGTGTTCACGGAGTCCTCTCCTCTCAGTGGCCGTTGGGTCCGCGCCGGTTCGCCGATGACACACGATGAGCTGCGGCGTCCGCGATTCGGGCACTGCCGCACATCGTGCCGCCGAGATCACCGGCGGCCGATGCGACAACGGCGTCGGTGCCTCAGGCGATCGATGCGGGCGCGTCGCCGCGCTGGGCCGCCAGCAGCTGCGGACGGTACTTGCCGTCCTTGAACCAGGAGTGCGAGCCGGGCTTACGCGCCTCGGTCGCCAAGTGCTTGATGCCGGCTTCGCAGGCGAACTCCTTGAGCTTCTTGCCCGCGAACCCGCTGAAGTAGAGCCGCATCGCGGTCTCGTCCTTGTGACCGAGCTGGTAGATCCCGGCGTCCCGCCCGAAGCTGAGGCACATCGCGGGGAACGACAGATCGATCGGCGCCGGCTGCTCACCCGCGATCCGGTTCAGCACCGTATCGGCAGCGTGCGCTCCCAGGCCGTACGCGGTGTAGGCGCTCATCCGGAACGGCAGATCCGACGGAGCCGACGAGTCACCCGCCGCGACGATGCGCTCGTCATCGACGCTGGTCAATGTTTCGTCGGTGAGCAGACGCCCGGCGGCGTCGGTGCGCAGCCCACTGCGGTCGGCCAGATCGGGCACACCGAAACCCACCGCCCAGACAGTGACCTGACTCGCCAACCTGCGGCCGTCACCGAGTACCACAGCATCCCGTGCTACCGCCGTGACCACCGCATCCGGGCCTTCGATGACGCTCACCCCCAGCTCGGCGAGATACCTGCGGGCCGTGCGGCGAGCCCGCGGGTGCAGGTACGGACCGAGGACACCGCCACAGACCAACGTGACGGCACGACCCTGCTCCCCCAGCTCCGCGGCGGTCTCGATCCCGGCCGGACCACCCCCGACAACCGTCACCGCCGCCCGCGCGGGCATGTCCCACAACACCGACCGCAACCGCTGCGCCGCCTCCAACGTGGCGACCGGGTAAGCGAACTCGGCCGCACCCGGCACCCGGGGCCCGGCGCTGGCGCTGCCCACCGCGTAGATCAGATAGTCGTATCCGATCGTGCCGCCCTCGGCCAGCGTCACGCTGCGCGCGGCCGCGTCGATCCGCGTCACGCTGTCGACGACCAGCCGAACACTCTCGGCCAGAACCTCCTGGAAGTCGACGACCGCATCATGGGTCCCACCCACCAACTGGTGCAGACGCAGCCGCGGGACGAAGACCGGGCGCGGATTGATCACGGTCACCGTCACGTCGTCGCGCTGCGTCAAACGATTGGCCGCCATCACACCGGCATATCCGCCGCCGATCACGACCACATCGGTGTTGTTGCTCATGGTGTCCTTACCTTCGCTCTGAGAGGCTCGAACACAAGACACCGCATCGACGAAAATCCTGACATCACGTGACGCAGATCACTCGACAGACTCGGTCCGCGGGCCCATCGTGCGCCGAGTACCTGGCTGCGACCATCGGCCAGCGCGATCACATGCTCCGGCTGAAGTGTGCGGCGACGGCGACTGGTTGCCGGTGGTGACGCGGCCGGACCGCCGTAGGGTTTGTGGCGTGAAACTGCTGCCATTGCCCGCCGAGGGGCAGACCCCAGTCCGGGCGCTCACCATTGCCGGTACCGATTCCGGCGGAGGGGCCGGAATCCAGGCCGATACCCGCACCATGGCGCTGTGCGGAGTGCACGCGCTGGTGGCGGTGGCTGCGGTGACCGTGCAGAACTCGGTGGGCGTCAGCGGGTTCCACGAGATCCCGCCGCAGATCGTGGCCGATCAGGTGCGCGCGGTCGTCGGTGACATCGGCGTCGGCGCGGCCAAGACCGGCATGCTGGCCTCCACCGCGATCATCGAGGCGGTCGCGGCGGTGTGCCAGGAGGTCGGTATCGGCCGCGACGGCCACATTCCGCTGGTCGTCGATCCGGTCGCGGCCTCGATGCACGGCGACCCACTGCTGCACATCGAGGCGCTGGACGCGCTGCGCCACACCCTGATTCCGCTCGCGACCGTGGTCACGCCGAACTTGGACGAGGTCAGGCTGCTCACGGGTATCGAAGTCGACGACGAGGATTCGGCGCGGCGTGCGGCGGAGGCGCTGCACAAGCTCGGGCCACGATGGGCGATCGTCAAGGGCGGGCACCTGCGCTCCTCCGAATCCAGCACCGACCTGCTGTTCGACGGCGAGCAGTTCCTCGAGTTCACCGCGCCGCGCATCGCGACGGGCAACGACCACGGCGGCGGCGACACGCTGGCCGCCGCGATCGCCTGCGCGCTGGCGCACGGCTATCCGGTTCCCGACGCGGTGGAGTTCGCCAAGGAGTGGACCTACCGCTGCCTGGCCGCGTCCTACGATCTCGGCGCGGGCCACGGGCCGGTATCCCCGCTGTGGCGGCTGCACGAGAAGTGACCGGGCAACCACTCAGCGAGCCGGCGACTTCCGGCATCACCGCACGGCGCGGCACCATTTCTTGTCGGTGGGCGCTGCGATACTGAGGTCGTCGCAAGCACAGGTGGCTTCAATGGTGAAGGCAATCAGAACAACGACGTTCGGTGTGCGTGCGACAACCGGCCTCGGCGTCCGCCCGGGCGGCGCCACGGTCACCTACGGGAAACGGCAAGGTGCAGCGGACGGTCGGCATCGATGACGATGCCGTTCAGCCGTGCGTTCGCCGCCACCAGCGCGGAGATGATCTCGGCGAGGTAGGCGACGAACTGCTCGATCGGCATGGTCGGTGTCTCCAGCCGGTTCGCGCCGAGCCACCAGTCGGTGGCCGAGGCCACCGCGCCGAAAATCGAATAGATGACCAGTTCTGCGCTCGCAATCGGTACCGACTCATCGCCCGATGCCCCAGCGAACAGTTCGGCGGCGCGTTTCGCCGACTGCCTGGCCGATTGCAACGCACGGCCGGAGTCGTCGGATCGTTGCGCGAAGTGGCTGTGCAGGATGAACCGGAAGACGTTCGGGTGCTGTGACACCACCAGCACGTATTCGGACGTTCCGCGGCGGACTAGTTCGCCCGCCGAATCGCTGGTGAGGTCGAAGCTGGCCGTTATTCGATCCCACAGCATGTCGCGGACCCGGTCGACTATCGCGTTGTAGAGGTCGGCCTTGTCTTCGAAATGGCGATACAGCTTCGGCTTCGCCGCGCCGGCCTCCTTGGCGATATCGCCCATGCTGACTTCGGGGCCGAACTTGTCCAGCGCACGGAATGCCGCGTCGACGAACTCCTCGCGGACCTTCCGCCGGTGCTCGCGCCATCGCTCGGTGCGAGCGTCGACACGCTTACGCGGCACCTCGTCTGTTCTCGGGCCGCTGCGCATCACGAATCCGGATGCTACCGCTACCACCGGTACCGATACCCGGCCGTCGGCCGGTGTGGTCGGCCTCGCTCAGCGCTTCCTGGCGTCGGCGCCGCTATCGTCCGCGGCCTTCGCCTTCTTCTCCGCTCGCTTTTCCGCGTCGACCGTACGCTATGTCGGCCTGCCAGAGGCGCATCACCAGCGCGCCCCACCCCCCAGCAACCTCACAGCTCGACCCCAGCTCGGCGCCAGCGTCAGCGTCGACTGTGGTGCGCATGACCGAGACTGTGACCGTCGCGGCGACGGAACGAACCGAGACCACGGGGTCGCCCGTGCTGGACGTGGTGATACCCGCCTACAACGAAGAGACCGACCTGGGCGTGTGCGTGCGCAGGTTGCACGCCTACCTGCGCGACGGGTTCCCGTTCCCGGCGCGCATCACCATCGCCGACAACGCGAGCACCGACGACACGCTCCAGGTGGCCCAGTTGCTCGCCGAGGATCTGTCCGACGTGCGCGTAGTGCACCTCGCCGCCAAAGGGCGCGGCAGGGCGCTGCGGGCAGTCTGGGAACGCTCCGACGCGCAGGTGGTCGCCTATATGGACGTCGACCTGTCCACCGACCTGAACGCGCTGCTCCCCCTGGTCGCACCGCTGATCACCGGCCATTCCGACCTGGCCATCGGTACCCGGCTCGACTCCGCCTCCCGCGTGGTGCGCGGGCCGAAGCGTGAGATCATCTCGCGCTGCTACAACCTGCTACTGAAAGCCTCACTGCGAGCGCACTTCTCGGATGCACAGTGCGGGTTCAAGGCGATACGCGCCGACGTGGCGCGGCGCCTGCTGCCGCTGGTCCGCGACGGGGAGTGGTTCTTCGACACCGAGTTGCTGGTGCTCGCCGAACGGGTCGGGCTACGCATCCACGAGGTGCCGGTGGACTGGATCGACGACCCGGACAGCCGGGTCGACATCATCGACACCGCGCGCAAAGATCTGCGCGGCATCTGGCGGCTCGGACGGGCGTTGGCCACCGGCGCGCTGCCACTGGAGGAACTGCGCCGAGCAGTGGGCCGGGAACCACTGGTGCCCGGCGTGCCTCTGGGCATGGTGGGACAGCTGGTGCGGTTCGCGATCGTCGGCGTGCTGAGCACGCTGGCCTATCTGTTGCTGTATGTCGTGCTGCAACCGGTCACCGGTGCGCAGGTGGCGAACTTCGCGGCGCTGCTGATCACGGCGGTGGCCAACACCGCGGCCAACCGGGCGTTCACCTTCGGGGTGCGCGGCTCGACCGGGGTCGTCGCGCAGCAATTCCAAGGTCTGGTGATTTTCGGGATCGGGTTGGCGCTCACCAGTGGGTCGCTTTTGGCGCTGCATCAGTGGGCGCCGGGCGCCGCGGTGCATCTGGAGCTCTCCGTGCTGATACTGGCGAACCTAGTGGCGACGTTGTTGCGGTTCGTCGGTCTGCGATGGGTGTTCCGCAATGGTGCGGGCGCGGGCGAACAACGCCCCGCATCCTCTGCGCTCGCCGAATCGCCTCGGACGACTCCCCGGCGGCTCGCCGCCGAGCCTGCTCGCATCGCGCTCGACGGTAAAGGAGACCACCTGTGACGGCGACACTCACGGCAACGCCGATCGCGGCCGAACCGCGGCCGAAGTCCGAACTCCGCTGGGAATACCCGGCGCTGGCGGTACTGCTGATCGGCACGACGGTGGCGTATCTGTGCAATCTGAGCGCGAACGGGTGGGCGAACTCGTTCTATTCCGCTGCGGTGCAAGCAGGTTCGGTGTCGTGGAAGGCGTTCTTCTTCGGATCATCCGACGCGGCGAACTCGATCACCGTGGACAAACCGCCCGCCTCGCTGTGGTTGATGGAATTGTCCGTGCGGGCGTTCGGGCTGAACAGCTGGAGCATCCTGGTGCCGGAGGTACTGCTCGGCGTGGCCACCGTCGCGCTGGTGTGGGCTACGGTGCGCAGGCCGTTCGGACCCGCCGCCGGATTGATCGCGGGATCGGCCCTGGCGGTGACCCCCGTCGCGGCGCTGATGTTCCGGTTCAACAATCCCGAGGCGCTGCTGGTGTTCTTGATGGTCGCCGCGGCTTGGGCGATGACGCGCGCGGTGGAGGACGGCCGCTGGCGCTGGCTCGTGCTGACCGGCGCGCTGATCGGATTCGGCTTCCTCACCAAGCAATTGCAGGTGCTGCTGGTAGTGCCGGCATTGGCGCTGACCTACCTGATCGCGGGTCCGCCGAAGCTCGGCAAACGTATTGTGCAACTCTTCGCGGCGGGCGCCGCGATGGTGCTGGCCGCCGGTTGGTGGCTGCTGGCGGTGGAGTTGTGGCCCGCCTCGTCGCGTCCGTGGATCGGCGGCTCGCACGAGAACTCGATCCTGGAGCTGACCCTCGGCTACAACGGGCTGGGACGGCTCAACGGCAACGAACGCGGCAGCGTCGGACCTGGCGGCGAACTGCCGCCCGGCGGCAACGGTATGTGGGGCGACACCGGCATCACGCGGCTGTTCGAACCTGCCCAGGGCGGCCAGATCGCGTGGCTGATCCCCGCGGCACTCATCGCGCTTTTCGTCGGGATCATCTTGTGCGGCAAGAGAGTTCGGACCGATCAGCAGCGTGCTTCGCTGATCCTCTGGGGCGGATGGCTGCTGGTGACCGGGCTGGTGTTCAGCTTCATGGCGGGCATCTTCCATCAGTACTACACCGTGGCGTTGGCCCCGGCGGTCGCCGCGCTGGTCGGCGCGGGTGTGGTGCTGCTGTGGCGGGAGCGCCGTCGGCTGGCAGTACGGCTGGCGGCGGCGCTCGCGGTGGGTCTCACCGCGGCGACCGCGTGGATGCTGTTGTCCCGCAGCGCCGAATGGCAGCCGTGGCTGCGCTGGACCGTACTGGTCGTCGGCGTACTCGCGACACTCGCCGTCGCCTTCCCCGCGCCGCGAAAGCTGGCCATGGTCTCGGCGCTGGCGGTGGCGTTCACCGGCTTGGCCGGGCCGGTGGCCTATGCGGTTGACACGATCGCCACCCCGCACGCCGGTTCGATCCCGTCGGCCGGGCCGAACGTCG
This sequence comes from Nocardia sp. NPDC051787, assembly GCF_040681325.1. Classification (NCBI taxonomy): domain Bacteria; kingdom Bacillati; phylum Actinomycetota; class Actinomycetes; order Mycobacteriales; family Nocardiaceae; genus Nocardia; species Nocardia sp. NPDC051787. The sequence goes on along the minus strand of NZ_JBFAYO010000001.1, from coordinate 299,078 downwards.
CGATGCACGGCAACCGACCTCCGTGGAGCGAGGGCATGAACGGTATGGGCGGTCGACCGCAGGTCGGGCTGGCAACGGATGGCCGCGCCGGTGCCCGGCAAGCGCCGGATGGGCGGTCGCCCGGGTCCGCGCCGATGCCTGGAACGGGTCCGCAGGGTGCGACGCCCGGTGGGATTTCGCTGCCGGGCAATCAAATGCCGGGCACAGGGCCACAAGCCGCGCCCGGTAGTCGGACGCCCAGCACCGGACCGAACCAAGGCATGCCCGGCGGCGTGACCGGAGACGGTGGTCCAGGCCCCGATGGCGGCGGAATGGGCGGGCTCCTCGGAGCCGGTGAGCCGAGCGCGCAGGTCGTGTCCCTGCTCGAACAGAACGGCGGCGACTACACGTGGGTAGCCGCGGCCATCGGATCCAACAGCGCCGCGGGCTTGCAACTGGCCACCGAACTCCCCGTGATGCCGATCGGCGGCTTCAACGGCAGCGACCAGTCGCCGACGCTGGAACAGTTCAAACAGTATGTTGCCGAAGGGAAGATCCACTATTTCGTCGGCGGCGGCCGTGGCGGGCCGGGTTCCTCGAGTTCCTCGCCCAGCGCGCAGATCACGCAGTGGGTCCAGGAGAACTTCACCGCCATGCAGGTGGACGGCGTCACCCTGTACGACCTGACCTCCCCCCGCTGAGATCACGCGATGCGGCCCCCGCCGCCCTGCATACCCGGGCCGCATCGCCGCCCAGCATGGCATGCGCAGAACCGCGCGATGGACGCCGCGCGCGGTCGATCGACGCATCACCGCGATACCCCGATGCCCTGCTCGTCTCCGCACCACTCGACTACGCCCTGTATGCCGACCATTGGCTCCGGCCTCCTTGTGGACTAACCTCTTAGCTAAGGAGGTGTGCAGTGGGGAACGCAGCTGAGCAATTCAACATCCACGACGCGAAGACGCACCTGTCGCGGATTATCGAGCGAGTGGAGCACGGCGAGGAGATCGTGATCAGCCGCGCAGGCCATCCCGTCGCCAAGGTGGTGCCGCTGGTCCGCCGGGCGAATCGCGGTGGTCGCGGATCACTGCGCGGAAAACTGGTCCTCGGTCCGGATTGGGACACCGAGGAGACCAATGCATCCATCGCCCGCGACTTCGGCCTGTTGCCATGAGCCTCTTGCTGGACACCCATGTCGTGCTGTGGTGGCTGACCGACGACCCCGCACTATCCGACGAGATCAAAAACTCGCTCGATCACGATCCGGATGTGTATCTGAGTGCGGCCACTGTCTGGGAGGTCGCCATCAAGCAGGCCATCGGCAAGCTCGAGGGGCCGGACGACCTGCCCGAACGCATTTGCGACAGCGGATTCATTCCGCTACCGATCGACCATGAGCATGCGGTCATTGCTGGACGGCTTCCCTTGATCCACCGGGATCCCTTCGACCGCATACTGATCGCCCAAGCACGATGCGCGAACCTCACCCTTGTCACCCGGGATCCGTATTGCCAGAAATACGAGGTCGACGTCTTGGCGGTGTGATCGTCGGCGGCAGGCATTCTCGGCGGACCTATTCGACATCAGGACAATCACCGCAGTGCTGGGGTTCGCCAGTGTGACCTAGCCGCGAAACGGCGCCGTTCGTTACCACGGTGGGTCATTCAGCGGCAGGCTCTTGGCACCCGGCAAAACGCCAGCGATGATGTTCGGTACGTGACGGCTTCGGGTCGGGAGCCGGGGCCCCGGCCACCATCAGGTCACGCGTACACCGCGAACACTCAGGGAAACAGTTGAATGCTTTTACGAAGCTGGCCGTGACGGTGGTCAGCGCACTCGTCGCAACCGCGCTCGCCGTGGGATTCGCCTCCACCGCGTCGGCGGCGCCGGTGGACAACGCCGCACCGATAGCGGCGGCGACCAGCGAACCTCCGCAGGTGACCTACATCAAGGCGTGCCTGCCGCCCGGTGACACGATCGAACTCCGCACGGGAATCGGCGCGGCCGTCGGAGCCATGATCGGTGCGCTGGTGGGTCTGCCGGTCTTCTTCGTCGGCGCGATCCCCGGCGCGATCATCGTCGGACTCATCGGGGCCGCCATCGGAGCCTCGTCCTACGCCATCGATTCCGGGCGGCTCGAGCAGCAGGGATTGTGCTGATCAGCTGATCCTTTGGACCGGCCTCGCTACCGCCGCGGCGGCGGAAGCGAGGCCGTCGCCATCTTCTGCCCGAATCGGGAGCCGACAGCCGCTCGGTCGGCGTCCATCGCGGGCGCCTTATCGCCGCGCTAACGAGGTGGTTGGGATTCGAGGAGTCGGCGAACGGCCTCGGTGAGGGCGATATTCCTGCCGTACATTTCCGCGATCATCCGTTGCTGCTCATGCAGCACCTCTTGGGATTTCGAGTAGTACGAGGCGAACACGGACGCAGTGACGACGTTGAGCGTCAGGAGCGCCGCGCCCGCGATCAGCAGGCGGACGCCGAATCGTACGGACGCCGACTCGGCGTCGCTCTCCTTCCAAGAGATGTCGGTGTCGGCCACCACCTCGTCACGCACCGTGAAAGCCGGCGGGCCGTCGGTGATCGCGGTGATGGTGTACCTGCGGTTCCTGCGCAGCAAAACGGGTGCGAGCTCTAGGCCGAACGCGGTGATGGAGATGGGCAGCCGGGTGCCGCCCTCGTCCGGAATCAGCGCGACCACCGGAGTACTCACGTCGATCGGCAACGAAGTACCGAGAACGAAGTCATCCGGCCGCACGTCTTTCTGGCCGCGATTGACGAGCGTCGCCACCACGAGGTGTGGGTCGCCGATCACCGCTGCGCCATAGGAGACCCGCAGTGCCTGCGGTCCCGGGACTCCCGAGATCATGCGCCGTGAATCGAAATCGAACCGCACTACATTGCGGCGGCGATTGGCCAAGAAGTAGTAGAACCCGGCGAAGACGCCAACGACCGTCGCCACCAGTGCCGCCACCGGAACCCACACCATGAGTGCAGTGTCCCTGCTCGGACCGACAACCGGAAGACGCTGCGGTGCAGTAATACCCGTCGAACGGCGATGGTCTCAGCGCGGCGCGTGCAAGGCGGCGTGCAGCGTCGCCGCCCACTGCTGCACGATTCGTTTGCGGCGGGCCGAGTCGTCGGTGAGTACGTCGGCCAATCCGAGGCCGCGGGCCATGTCCAGGGTCGCCTGGACCAAGTGATGGGCAACCGGGTCGGAGTCGTCCACGCCGAGGGCGGCGACGGCGCGGCGGTGTGACGCGCGACCGAAGCGGGCCTCCAGCGGGACGATGCGTTCGCGCAGCGCCGGATCGGCGGCGGCGTGCGTCCACACCTGCAGGGCCGCCTTGAACAGCGGACTGGTGTAGGACTCGACCAGCCCCGCCACCACCGCCTCGGTGCGGGCCGGTCCGTCGCCCAGCTCCGCCAGCGTCGCCGCCTCCTGCACGGCATGCCCGCTGCGCGTGTCGAACATGTACTCCAGCGCGGCGGTGATCAGGTCCTCCCTGGTCGGGAAGTGATGCTGGGCCGCGCCACGGGACACCCCGGCGCGCTCGGCGACCACGGAGACCGTCGCGGCCGCCCAGCCCATTTCGGCCAGACAGTCGATGGTCGCCTCGAGCAGGCGCTGCCGGGTGGCTCGGCTGCGATCCTGCTTCGGTTCGTGGGGTGTCGCCATGGTGGCTATCCTGCCCAGGTCGGCGGGCGACGCTGCAAAAAGGACAGCATGCCCTCATGCACTTCGGGGGTACCGAAGAAGCTCGCCGAACGCCGCGCGAGTTCTTCGGCGGAGGAGTCGAACCGAGCGAGGATGTCCGCGTTGACCAGCCGCTTGGCCTCGGCGAGCCCCTGCGGCGACCCCTTGCGCACCTCCCCGCACAGCCGCGCCACCTCGGCCGCCGGGTCCTCGGCGGTGACCGTGACCAGACCGATCTCCTGCGCTGCGGCGGCCCCGAACTTCTCGCCGGTCAGGTAGTACCGGCTGGCCGCGCGCGGGCTGAGCCTCGGCAGCAGGGTCAGCGAGATCATGAACGGCGCCAATCCGATCCGCACCTCGGTGAGCGCGAAGCTGCTGCCCGGCCCGGCCACGACGATGTCGCAGGCGGCCACGATGCCCATGCCACCGGCACGCACGTTGCCGTCGACCCGGGCGATCACCGGCTTCGGCGTCTCCACCAGCCTGCGCAGCACGCCGATCATCACCCGGGTGCGCTCGTCGGCGGCCACGGCCGGATCGGCGTCGCTCGCCTCACTGAGATCCGCGCCCGCGCAGAAGGTGTTGCCGGTGTGCGCGAGCACGATGACGCGCACCTTGTCGTCGGCCGCCGCGTCGTCCAAGCCGCGCAGCAGCTCGGCGACCAGCCTGGACGACAGCGCGTTGCGGTTGTGCGGCGAGTCCAGCGTGAGCGTCGCCACACCGCCGCCCACCTCGTAGCGGACGAACGGACCCGTCTCGGTCATGCGTGTCCTTTCAGTACGACTTCGGCAGGCCCAGCGAGTGCTGCGCGACGAAGTTCAACACCATTTCCCGGCTGACCGGCGCGATGCGACCGATCCGCGCGGCGGCCAGCATGGCGGCCAGCCCCACGTCCCTGGTCAGGCCGGAGCCGCCGTGCGTCTGGATGGCCTGGTCGAGTGCCTTGATGCTGACCTCCGCCGCCGCGTATTTGGCCATGTTGGCGGCCTCGGCGGCGCCCATCTCGTCGCCGGCGTCGTAGAGGGTCGCGGCCTTCTGCATCATCAGCTTGGCCAGTTCCAGTTCGACCTTCACCTGCGCGAGCGGATGCGAAATACCCTGGTGCGCACCGATCGGCGTCTTCCACACCGTGCGTTCCCTGGCGTATTCCACGGCGCGGTCGATGGCGTAGCGGCCGAGCCCGATCGCCATGGCGGCGCCCATGATGCGCTCCGGATTCAGACCGGCGAACAGCTGCATCAGCGCCGCGTCCTCCTTGCCGACCAGTGCGGTCGAGGGCAGACGGACGTCGTCGAGGAACAAGCTGTACTGGTGGTCCGGCTCGATGATGTCCATCTCCTGCGCCGTCTTGGTGAAGCCTTCGGCGTCGGTCGGCACGATGAACAGGGCGGGCTTCAGCTTGCCGGTCTTGTGGTCCTCGGTGCGGGACACAATCAGCACCGCCTCGGCCTGGTCCACCCCCGAGATGAAGATCTTGCGGCCGTTGAGGATCCAGTCGTCGCCGTCGCGGCGTGCGGTGGTGGTGATCTGGTGGGAGTTGGAGCCTGCGTCCGGCTCGGTGATGCCGAAGACCATTTTGCCGGAGCCGTCGGCGAGTTTGGGCAGCCATTCCTGCTTCTGCTCGTCGGTGCCGTACTTGGTGATGATGGTGCCGCAGATCGCCGGGGACACCACCATGAGCAGCAGTCCCGCGCCCTGCGCGGACAACTCCTCCATCACCAGCGACAGCTCGTACATGCCCGCGCCGCCGCCACCGTATTCCTCCGGCAGGTTCACCCCGAGAAACCCGAGTTTGCCCGCCTCGTTCCACAGTTCGTCGAGCGGCTCGTTGTTGCGCGCCTTCGGCAGCACGTAGTCGCGGTAATTGTATTTCGCGGCCAGCGCCGCTACGGCGGCCCGCAGCGCCTTCTGCTCGTCGGTTTCGATGAAACGCCCGCCCGTCGCCCGGCCGCCGCCCCTCATCGAATCGCTGCGCGATGCTGTAGTCATAGCTTCTCCTGTACTTCGTGGGCGCTCTCGCACCCCGTCGGCGCGATGAACACTGCGCGATCGCGTCTCATCGAGGCTCCTGCGTTCCGGTGGTTTCGTCGTTCGAGGCGGGCTCGACGACCGCGAGCACAGCGCCGACGTCCACCTGCTGGCCGACGGTGACGTTGACGGCGCTGAGCACGCCCGCGGTGGGCGCGGCGATGGTGTGCTCCATCTTCATCGCCTCCAGCCACAGGATCGGCTGACCTTGTTCGACGTGGCTGCCGGCTGCGGCCCCGAGCCGGATCACGTTGCCCGGCATGGGGGCCAGCAGCGACCCGGTGGCCACCTGGTCGGCCGGATCGCTGAACCGGGGCAGCCTGCGCACCGCTACCGGGCCGAGCGGCGAGTCGACGTAGACCTGGTCGCCGTAGCGCGCGACCTCGAACTGCCTGCGCACGGGACCGCGCTCGCCCGGAATCGACAGCACGACGTGATCCGGTGCCGATTCGACGAGGCCGAGCCCGTCGTGACCGTCCACCGTGACACCGGCCCGGCTGAATCGGTAGCCCACCTCATGCGTCCCGGTAGTGCGGCTCTCGTACGACTTGCGCTGCGACTGCGATGGCAGGTTCCGCCATCCGCTGGGCAGCCCACCGCCCACGCGCGCGCCGCCGCGGTTCGCCGCGGCGTCGGCGAGTGCGGCGGCCACGATCGACAACGACTCGTAGGATTCCGACGCCAGCGGCGCGGCGAGGGCGGCCAAGCCGTGCGTCTCGAAGAACGCGGTGTCGGTGTCACCGGCCAGGAACGCCGGATGACGCAGCACCCGCACCAGCAAGTCCCGGTTGGTGACCAGACCGTGGATCTTCGCCCGGTGCAGCGCCGCGGCCAGCAATCGCGCTGCCGCACTCCGAGTTTCAGCGTACGAGATGACCTTGGCCAGCATCGGGTCGTAGTGCACGCCGACCACCGAACCGTTCACCACACCCGTATCGAGGCGGACGCCGGGGCGGCCGAGCAGATCGAATTCTGCTGACACCGAAGGAATCTCGATTCGGTGCACGGTTCCGCTCTGCGGCTGCCAGTCGTGCGCCGGGTCCTCGGCATAGAGCCGGACCTCGATCGAATGCCCGTGCATTGCGGGCGGTTCGGCGGCCAAGGCGCCACCAGCGGCGATATCCAGCTGCAACCGGACCAGATCCAGTCCGGTGGTGCATTCGGTGACCGGGTGCTCCACTTGCAGCCGGGTGTTCATCTCCAGAAAGAAGAACTCGCCCTGCTCGTCGGCGAGGAATTCGACGGTGCCCGCGCCGGTGTAGCCGATCGCGCCCGCCGCCAGACGGGCCGCCTCGAACAGCCGCGCCCGCATGCCCTCGGTGCGCTCCACCAGCGGCGAGGGCGCCTCCTCGATCACCTTCTGGTGGCGGCGCTGGATGGAGCACTCGCGCTCGCCCACCGCCCAGATCGTGCCGTGGGTGTCGGCCATGACCTGGACTTCGATGTGCCGGCCGGTCTCCAGGTAACGCTCGCAGAACACCGTCGGATCACCGAACGCGGATTCCGCCTCCCGGCGGGCGGCGTCGATCTGCGGCGCCAAGTCGGCGAGCTCGCGCACCACCCGCATGCCGCGGCCGCCGCCGCCCGCGGACGCCTTGATCAGCACCGGCAGATGGTCCTCGGTGACCTCGGCCGGGTCCAGCTCCGCGAGCACGGGGACACCGGCGGCGTCCATCATCTTCTTCGCGGCGACCTTCGAGCCCATCTGCTCGATCGCCTCGACGGGTGGTCCGATCCAGGCCAGCCCGGCGTCGAGCACCGCTTTGGCGAATTCGGCGTTCTCGGAGAGGAATCCGTATCCGGGGTGGATGGCGTCGGCGCCGGTGGCGAGCGCGGCCTCGATGATCAGCTCACCGCGCAGGTAGGTCTCCGCGGGCGTATTGCCGGGCAGTCGCACGGCGGCGTCCGCCTCGGTGACGTGCGGCGCGGCGGCATCCGCGTCGGAGTACACCGCGACGGTGCTCAATCCCATGCGGCGGCAGGTAGCGAAGACCCGGCGCGCGATTTCGCCGCGGTTGGCGACGAGGACGTTCGTGAGCCCACCCGTCGCCCGGCCGCCGCCCCACACCGAATCGCTACGCGATACTGTCATTTTCGGCCTCACATTCGGAAGACGCCGAAGCCTTCGGCGCCCTTGATCGGGGCATTGTGAATGGCCGACAAGGACATTCCCAATACCGTCCGGGTATCGCGCGGGTCGATGACACCGTCGTCGTAGAGCCGCCCGGACATGAACATCGCCAGCGACTCGGCCTCGATCTGCGCCTCGACCATGGCACGCATCCCGGCGTCGGCCTCCTCGTCGAACGGCAAGCCCTTCGCCTCGGCGGCGGCCCGGCTGACGATCGAGATGACGCCCGCCAGCTGTGCCCCGCCCATGACCGCGGATTTCGCACTGGGCCATGCGAAGACGAAACGCGGGTCATAGGCCCGGCCGCACATGCCGTAGTGGCCCGCGCCGTAGGACGCGCCCATCAGCACCGAGATATGCGGCACCTTCGAGTTGGACACCGCGTTGATCATCATCGCGCCGTGCTTGATGATGCCTTTCTGCTCGTACTCCTTGCCGACCATGTAGCCGGTGGTGTTGTGCAGGAACAGCAGCGGGGTGTCGGACTTGTTGGCCAGCTGGATGAACTGGGTGGCCTTCTGCGACTCCTCGGAGAACAGCACGCCGCGCGCGTTCGCCAGGATGCCGATCGGATACCCGTGCAGCTCGGCCCAACCGGTGACCAGGCTGCTGCCGTAGAGCGGTTTGAACTCGTCGAAATCCGAGCCGTCCACGATGCGCGCGATCACCTCGCGCGGGTCGAACGGGATCTTCAGGTCCGACGGCACGATGCCGAGCAGGTCCTCGGGGTCGTACAGCGGCTCGATCACTTCGGCCCGCGGCACGGGCCCGTGCTTGCGCCAGTTCAGCCGCTTGACGATGGAACGGCCGATGCGGATCGCGTCCTGCTCGTCCACCGCGTAGTAGTCGGCGAGGCCGGAGATCCGCGCGTGCATGTCCGCGCCGCCGAGGGATTCGTCGTCGGACTCCTCACCGGTGGCCATCTTGACCAGCGGCGGTCCACCGAGGAACACCTTGGAGCGCTCCTTGATCATCACCACGTGATCGGACATGCCGGGGATGTAGGCGCCGCCCGCGGTGGAGTTGCCGAACACCAGCGCGATGGTCGGAATGCCCGCCGCCGACGCCTGGGTGAGATCGCGGAACATCCGCCCGCCAGGGACGAAGACCTCTTTCTGCGTGGGCAGATCCGCGCCGCCGGATTCCACCAGCGAGATCACCGGGAGCCGGTTCTCCCGCACGATGTCGTTGATGCGCAGGGTCTTGCGCAGCGTCCACGGGTTCGAGGTGCCGCCGCGCACGGTCGGGTCCGGCGCGACGATCATGCACTCGACGCCCTCCACGACCCCGATGCCCGCGATGGTGCTCGCGCCGACGTGGAATTCGCTGCCCCAGCCCGCCAGCGGGCACAGCTCCAGGAACGGCGAGTCCTCGTCGACGAGCAGTTCGACGCGCTCGCGGGCGGTCAGCTTGCCGCGCTTGCGGTGCCGGGCCAGCTTGTCCGGCCCGCCGCCCGCGATCGCCTTGGCGAACTCGGCCTCGACTTCGACGAGCTTGGCGCTCATGGCTTCCGCGGCCGCGGCGTACTCGGGCGACCCGGTATCCAGGGTGCTTCGCAAGATGGTCATGACTGGTACCCCAATCGCTTCGCCGCCAGTCCGGTGAGTATTTCCGTCGTTCCGCCGCCGATCCCCAGGATGCGCATGTCCCGGTACTGACGCTCGATCTCGGATTCGCGCATGTAGCCAAGGCCACCGAAGAGCTGGACGGCCTGGTTGGCCACCCACTCGCCCGCATCGACCGCGGTGTTCTTGGCGAAGCACACCTCGGCGATCAGGTCGGTCTCGCCTTCGGCGCTGCGCTGCACCACGTCTCGGGTGTAGACCCGGGCGACGTCGATGCGCCGCGCCATCTCGGTGACCGTGTTCTGCACCGCCTGCCTGCTGATCAGCGGGCGGCCGAAGGTCTCGCGGTTGCGCACCCACTCCAGGGTGAGGTTCAGGCAGCGCTGCGCGCTCGAATACGCCTGCACCGCGAGGCCGACGCGTTCGCTGACGAACGCGCCCGCGATCTGCTGGAAGCCGGAGTTCTCCGGGCCGACCAGGTTCTCCGCCGGCACCCGGACGTCCACGTAGGACAGCTCGGCAGTGTCGGAGGCGAGCCAGCCCATCTTGTCCAGCTTGCGGCTGACCGTGAAGCCCGGCGTGTCTTTGTCGATGACGAGCAGCGAGATGCCCGCGGCGCCAGGGCCTCCGGTGCGCACCGCGGTGACCACGAAGTCGGCGCGGACGCCGGAGGTGATGTAGGTCTTGGCGCCGTTGACGATGTAGTGGTCACCGTCGCGGCGGGCGGTGGTGGTGAGGTGCCCGACGTCGGAGCCGCCACCGGGCTCGGTGATCGCGAGCGAGCCGATCTTCTCGCCCGCGAGGGTCGGCTTCACCCAGCGCTCGATCTGCTCGGCATTGCCCGAGGCGATGATGTGCGGCACGGAGATACCGCAGGTGAACAGCGACGCGAACAGCCCGCCGGACGCTCCGGACTGGTGCATCTCCTCGCAGACGATCATCGCGTCCACGCCGTCGCCACCGGAACCGCCCGCGGATTCCGGGAACTGCACGCCGAGCAGGCCGAGCGCCCCCGCCTTCTCGTGCAATCCGCGCGGGATCTCTCCGGCGCGCTCCCATCCGTCCAGGTACGGCAGAATCTCGCGTTCCACGAATCCACGGACCGTGGAACGCAATTCGCGTCGTTCCGGCGTGTCCCAGGGTTTGGCCATGCGGTGTCCTTTCTCGCATGACCGGGGGCCCTGCGTGGTGACGCGAGCTGCTGCCTCCGGGCCTGACCGGTCATGCGAATAGCTCCACGGGAATGTCGAGGTGACGGGACCGCAGCCATTCGCCGAGTCCCTTGGCCTGCGGGTCGAAGCGGGCATGGTAGGCCACCCCTCGACCGAGCAGGCCTTCGATGATGAAGTTCAGGGCCCGCAGGTTGGGCAGGACGTGCCGGGTGACGGTGAGCGGAGCCGCCTCCGGAAGCAGCTCTTTGACGCGCGCCACGGTGAGTGTGTGCACCAGCCAGCGCCATTGCTCGTCGGTGCGCACCCACACACCGACGTTCGCGTCTCCGCCTTTGTCCCCGCTCCGCGCCAGGGCGATCGTGCCCAGCGGAACACGGCGGGTCGCCCCGGCAGACAGCGGCTCGGGCGCGGGCGGCTCGGCGATCTCGGCGAGTTCGGCTGTGTCGGTGGACGGCGCGATATCGACACGGGTGCCGTCCGGAAGCACCGCCGTGTGTGGCACCTCAGCGGCGTCGACGAACCCGGGGGTGAACACGCCGTACGGAGACCCGTTGCCCGGCAGGGTCGTAAAGCTGCATCCCGGATAGCTGGCCAATGCCAGCTCCACCGCCACGTTGGAGAACGCGCGGCCGACCTTGTTCGGATCGGGGTCGCGGACAACGCAGCGCAGCAGCGCACTCGCCTGCTCTTCGGTCGCGGCGTCCGGCCGGTCCAGGCGGGCCAGCGTCCAGGTCAGCTCCGCGGGACGGGTCGGCAGCCAGGATTCCAGCTGACGTCGCGCCAGTTCGGCCTTCGCCTCGATGTCCAAACCGGTGAGCACGAACTCCATCTCGTTGCGGAAACCGCCGAGGGTGTTCAGCGAGACCTTGAGCCGGGGCGGCGGGGCCTCGCCGGTGACGCCGCTGATCAGCACCCGGTCCGGGCCGTCTTGGTCGAGCCGGATGGTGTCCAGGCGGGAGGTCACGTCGGGTCCGGCGTAGCGGGCGCCCTGGATCTCGTACATCAACTGCGCTTCGACCGTGTCTACGGTGACCGCGCCGCCCGTGCCTTGGTGCTTGGTGATCACGCTGCTTCCGTCGGCGCGGATTTCGGCGATGGGGAAGCCCGGCCTGCCCAGGTCGGCGAGTTCGGTGAAGAAGGCATAGTTGCCGCCGGTGGCCTGGGTGCCGCACTCGATGACGTGCCCGGCCACCACCGCGCCCGCCAGCTGGTCGTAATCGGTTCGGCCCCAACCGAAGTGCGCGGCGGCCGGGCCGACTATGACCGACGCGTCGGTGACCCGTCCGGTGACGACGATGTCCGCGCCCGCGTTCAGGCATTCCACGATGCCCCACGCGCCGAGGTAGGCGTTGGCGGTGAGCGGTGCCCCGAAACCGAGGTCACCGGCGCGCGCGACCAAGTCGTCGCCCTCGACGTGCGCGATCTTCGCGTCCAGTCCGAGATCGGCGGCGACCTTGCGCAGTTTCTCCGCGAGACCGGCCGGGTTGAGGCCGCCCGCGTTCGCGACGATGCGCACCTTGCGTTCCAGCGCGAGCCCGAGGCAGTCCTCGATCTGCTTGACGAAGGTCTTCGCGTAGCCGAGGCTCGGGTCCTTCATCCGGTCGCGGCCGAGGATCAGCATGGTCAGCTCGGCGAGATAGTCGCCGGTGAGCACATCGAGCTGCCCGCCTTCGAGCATCTCGCGCATGGCACCGAGCCGATCACCGTAGAAGCCGGAACAGTTGCCGATCCGGAGCACGTCCGGGTCGGCGGCCAGCATACTCATCAGCGGGAATGCCTCCTGTGCGGCGGACCGTCAGGATGGGCCGCATGCCGCATCCGTGGAATCCGCGTTCCGCGACCAGCATCACACTCGGGCCGGAAAAAAGCAAGCATGCGTGCTTGTTAATTGCACACTGAACCACCTCCCGGCGTCCGCACCACCCGCGACGGGGTGACCTGTCCACATGGAGCAAGATGAGCACGGTGCCCAGCGACGTCACCGTGATCGTTCTGTTCGCCCTGGCCGGGTTCCTCGCCGGTGGCGCCTACACCACTTGGAAGACCGCCCGTCCACTGTCCATCGCGCTGGCCGTCTGCGCAGTTCTCGCGGCGGGTGGCGCCCTGGCGTGGTGGCTCGGTTAGTTCCTGGACAGGCGGAAGATCCGCAGGTCGTCCGGAACGCCATTGAGCGGCGCCGCGAAGAAGCTGCGGCGATACGGCTTGACCGCGAGACCGAGATCGTCCAGCGTCTCGGGCCGCAGTGCTTGCAGCGTCGCTTCGGACAGCATGGTGTGCCCGTTGCCGCCCGCCTCCATCACCCGGGCCGCGATCGTCACGTCCACACCTAGCCAGTCGCCGCCGATCTCGCGCGGAGAACCGGTGTGCAAACCGATTCGCATCCGCGGGCTATAGCCCCGGACCTGCACGTCGGCAAGATTGCGCTTAGCGGTCACCGCGGCACGCACGGCCCGGTCCGCCGAGGGAAAGACCGCCATCACGCCGTCGCCCATGCGCTTGACCACCTGGCCGCCGCGCTCGCCGATCGGCGGCTCGATGGCCTTGGCAACCTCGCGCAGCAGTTCGAGGGTGGCCTCGTCACCCGCCGACAGCGACCACCGGGAGAACGCCACCAGATCGGTGAACATCACAGTTATCTCTTGGCTACCTTTGCCGCGACCCACGCGCTCCAGCATCGCCTGCCAGACCTGCAAGGCGCCGAAGCCTATTTCCCTGGCTGCGCTGGGGGCGTCGCCCACCAGTTTGTCGGCCGCCCGCGCGACCGCCCGCGCACCGCCAGGACCGGAAACCGACAGGGGGTCACCGAAAGCAGGATCGCCGGGCAGCTGCTCACGGGCCTTGCGCAGCACACCGATCAGGTCGGCCCGCTGATTGGCGGCGTTCATCAGGGCGGACAGCTGGCCACGCCGCGATCCGCCGGAAGAGCGGGAAGAGTCGAACTCGTCGGCCGGCTCCAACGGAATGACCATTTCGGGCGGTATGTCGCCATCAGCCTCCGGGCCTGGCGCCGACTCGGCGCCGCCGGAAGGAGTTTCGCTCACGCCCCGAGAGTATCTCAGCCGATCCGGCGTCGGCCGGTTAGCAATCATCGCCATCTCTCACCTCCGCGGTGAACGTCAGCGAGCACGTCGTCGGGCCCCGCGATGGATAACGAGCTGGTTGCTGAATCGAGGCTACTCGGCCGAGAATGGGTCTCGGAAGCGGCAGGCGGCATAGTTTCCGGGATGTTCACACGCGCCGTACACAAGGCGATCGGCCCAGCGCAAAGATTCGCACCAGGCCGATCGCCGCACCGTCCGCCGGGCAGTGGCAGACGGTGGACGGAGCGCCGGACCTCCCGACAAGGTCGGCGCTCCCCTACCCGAGTGGCGAGGGAAAGCGACTCGGGTAGCTATGCGTCGCGCTGGTTCGCCGAAATCAGGGCCGCGCCGAAGACGATCGCGACGAAAGTGGCGAAGTAGAGCAAGCTCGCCCAGGGCCCCCAGTGCCAGTTGGCGGTGGACGGGGCCGTGCTGAAGAAGTGGTTCGCGTTCGCGAACGGCAGGAACGGGGTGACATTGCGGCCGAAGCTGCCGAACGCACCGAGCAGGCCCTCGATGAGCAGCGGCCACAGCACGATCAACGAGATCGCGGCGGCGGACTGCCGCACCAGCACGCCGACGCCGACGGCGAGGATGATGCACAGGAAGGCGTAGATCGGGATGCCGTAGACCTCGCGCCAGTCCTCCGGACTGGAGAGGGTCAGGCTCGCGCCCGCCTTCGGGCCGCTGAGCGCCTTGGCCACCAGGTAGGCGAGGAACACCAGAACGGTGGTCAGCAGCGCGCCGTACAGGCCGACCAACCCCGCCTTGGTGAGGATGACCCGGTCCCGATGCGGGGTTGCCTGAAACGTCGTCCGGATGATGCCGAAGCGATATTCGCTGGTCACGGTCAAGGTAGCCATGATCATCAGGACCATGACGCCGAAGCCGCTGATCCCGGCCACCGCGGTAGAGACGGTCATGTCGATCGCGCCTTCCTCGCCGTAGGTGGTCCGCGCCACCCAGGCGAGCAGGGCGGCCATGCCGAGCGCTAGGGCTACCACGATCGCCGAGCACCACCAGGGCGACCTGGTGGAGGTGAGCTTGATTCGTTCCGCTGCCAGTACGCCCATCAGAGCGCGCCTCCCATCACCTGGTCGAAGCCTTCGCCGTGGTACTGCACGGCGCCGCCGGTCATCCGCATGAACGCTTCCTCCAGCGAGGCACGCTGCGGGGCCAGCTCGAACAGCGTGATCTCGTTCTCGGCGGCCAGTTTGCCGACCGCGTCACTGGTCACGCCAGCGACGACGAGCGCAGGGCCGTCGGCGCCCGCGCCGTCTTCGCGGACGGTCATGCCGTTCGAGGTGAGCACGCTGCGCAGCTGGTCCAGCTGCGGACTTCGCACCCGCACCGACTGCTCCGACGCGCGCTCGATGAACTCCTGCGTGGTCGAGTCCGAGATGAGCTTGCCGCGGCCGATGACGACCAAGTGCTCGGCGGTCTGCGCCATCTCCGAGAGCAGATGGCTGGAGACCAGCACCGTGCGGCCTTCGGCGGCCAGTCGCTGCATGAACCGGCGGATCCACAGGATGCCCTCCGGATCGAGGCCGTTGACCGGCTCGTCGAACAGCAGCACCTGCGGGTCGCCCAGCAGCGCGCCGGCCAGGCCGAGCCGCTGCGACATGCCGAGCGAGAACCCGCCCGCGGACTTGCCCGCCACCTCCGACAGGCCGACCAGCCGCAGCACCTCCTCCACCCGGGACTTGGGGATGTCGTTGGACGCGGCCATCCACTCCAGGTGGGCGCGCGCAGACCGGTTCGGATGCACCCACTTGGCATCCAGCAGCGCGCCGACGGCGCGCAGCGGATGGTCCAGCTCGTGGTACTGCTTGCCGTTGATCAGCGCGGTACCCTCGGTGGGCTTGTCCAACCCGAGGATCATCCGCATGGTGGTCGACTTACCCGCGCCGTTCGGCCCCAGGAAGCCCGTCACCTGCCCCGGTCGCACGGTGAAGGACAGGTCCTGCACCGCGACGGTCTTCCCGTAATGCTTGGTCAGGCCTCTCAGCTCGATCATGCTGCCCAGCATTCCGCAAAACCGCGCGGCGCGCGTCGGTAAATAGTGGCGAGTTCGGTCATCCTCGAGGATGAGGGCGATTCCCGGTTCCCGTCGGCCGTCGGCCTACCGAGATGCGCGGGCACGCCGTCGGTCTACAGGCGTCGACACCTGAGTCATCCGCGCAGGGCACAGGCGGTTTCGACCGAACACGGTGTGGAAGTCATCGATGACCGAAGATCAGCGCCGGACGTTCCGGTTTCAGCCCGCTACCAGCTCCGAACCGACCTACCCCAGAAGGAGGATCGTCGGCATGCCCGCACCCGACTCGCAACCGCACCGCCCGTCCTGGGTGCCCGACCAGCTCTACCCGTTCACCGACCACTACCTCGACCTCACCGAGGCCAGGGTCCACTACATCGATGAAGGCGATGGGCCGCCATTGCTGATGTTGCACGGCAACCCCACCTGGTCGTTCCTCTACCGCAATATCGTCATCGGCCTGCGTGACCGCTACCGCTGCATCGCGGTCGACTACCCCGGATTCGGCCTGTCCTACGCGGCGCCGGGCTACCGCTTCACTCCCGCCGAGCACGCCGGCATCGTGGGTCAACTGGTCGAGCGGCTCGATCTGCGCGAGATCACTCTGATGGTGCAGGACTGGGGCGGCCCGATCGGGTTCGCCACCGCCACACGTCATGCGGACCGGTTCACCGCATTCGTCATCGGAAACACCTGGGCATGGCCCAAATCCGACTTGGGAACACAAGCGTTCTCGCGCTTTCTCGGCGGACCGATCGGTGGCTGGCTGATCCGGCAGCGCAATTTCTTCGTCGAACGCATCATCCCCGCCGGAGTCCGCCGCACGACGCTGGACGACACCGTGATGAACGCCTACCGCGGGCCCTTCCCCACCCCCGGCTCCCGCGAGCCGGTGCACGTGTTCCCCCGCGAGATCCTCGCCAGCCGCGATCTGCTCACCGATATCGAACGCAAACTACCGACGGTGACCGACCGTCCCGCGCTGATCGTGTGGGGCACCAAGGACGTCGCCTTTCGCGCCGCCGAACTTCGCCGGTGGGAGGAGTTTTTTCCGCAACATCGCACCGTCGCTCTTGTCGGCGCCGGTCATTACATTCAGGAAGACGCGTCCGACGAGATAGTCGCCGCGATCCGCTCCTGGGCAGCCGCCTGAACCCTGCGCGGCGGTGGGTGCCGCCTTCCGCGCTGATTTCGCAATGTCACTGCCCACCAGGGTCACTGGACTGTCGAGAGTGGAGACTGCATGACAGGCCGCTGAGCCCCGAGCGAAGCTCGTTCAGCGGTTTGCCTCGAGTGCGATCACGGCACCGAGTGCGGCGGCCGCGTCGAGGAGAGCGCGGGAGCGAGCCGTGATGCTCGCGTCCCGGGCTGCCAGCGCGGCTGTGAGGTCTTCGGATCGGTTTCCGCGCGGCAGGTCCGGCATCAAGGTCCGGAGCGTGTCGATGCGGTATCCGGCGCCGCGCAGCTGGTGGACGATCCGCGCATCCCGGACCTGAACCGGCGAGTACCGCCGAATTCCTTGGGCGGCGATGCGATCCGGAACGACGAGACCCTCGGCGTCCCAATGCCGCAAGGTCGACGGGCGCACTCCGAGTGCGGCGGCGAGTTCGGACACGCTCATCGAATCCGACGCGCGCACGTCCTCGATCGGCTCGGCGGAGATCGCCTCGGCCGCCCGCTCGGCCAGCGCGAGGTCGGCACGCTCACGATCGAGCCGGGCGTGCGCAGCATCGAGCAGCGCTAACACCTCCGAGATCGGGCGATCATGCACCGCGCAAACGATCCGCTTGGCCTCGACCGGGCCGACGCCCGCCGCCAGCGCCCGATAGGCCAGCGCGGAACGCAGGTGGATCTCGCCGTATCTGCGATAACCCGCGGCTGTGCGCAGCGCGGTCGGCAGTACCCTGTCTCGCTCCAGGTTGCGGATCTGCTGCACGGAGTAGCCGGAGCGCCGCGCGACATCGACCGTACGCATAGAGGAGTTGAGAGTCGACACCCTTCCATTCCTGGTCTTCCGCAGCGAAGTCTCCACGAGCACCTTAATGTGACGCTGGAGCACATGACCATCGACGAGATCATCGGCTCGGTATCCCGCCTCGACGGAGTCCTCACCCTCCGGCCTGGACCCGGCGACGGCTCACCCGAGATCAGCTGGGGCGACACGTTCTTCTACTACTCGCCGAGCGGGGAAGTGCCGCAAGCAACTCAGCCCTTCGCAACGATCGTGACGAAGAACTATCCGGGCGACGAAAGCTCTTGCCTGGACCGCCCGGATACGTTCCGCGTCAACATCGCCGCCGGAAAGGAAGCCTTCGTCCACTGGACCGGCCACGCACCACGCGAACGAGCTGTCGATGTCGACACCAGCGTCACCGACAGCGTGATCGCCCACCCCGTTTACGGCTCCGCCGGCTGGCTCGCGGTGGTCAACCCAGGCCAACGCGCCGAGGAGGCAATCCGCGAACTGCTCGGCACAGCGTATGAGCGCGCACGCTCCCGCTACGAGAGGCGTGCCGCATCAGCGCACCGGGCCACTCGGTCTCACTGATCGGGTGCGGAGGGTGCGACACCCACGAGTTTGATCAGGAAACGTTCGACCTGCTCGTCCAACGGCGGCCACCGGTGATCGGGTTGGTTCAGCCGCATCGATACCGCGCCGTAGACGGCTGCTCGCAGATCCAGCGCGACAGCGGCCGCGTCGTCGTCCGGAATCGCCCCGGCGTCCATGCATCGCCGGACCGCAGCGACGGTGCCGTCGGCCAACTCTTGCTTGAACGCCATGTCCGTGCGCTGGTTCAGCGTGCTCTCATGCAGGACTTTGTACAACCCGGGATGCCGATACGCCCACTCGCCGAGAACCATGGTGCGAGAACGCAACTGGCTCACCGGGTCGGGGCGCCTCGCCTCGGCTTCCCGCATCGCCTGCATCAACTCGTCGTGACAGCGGTTGAGCACCGCAAGGATCAAGGCGTCGCGATCACCGAAGTGCAGATAGACCGATGTGGCCGCCGTGCCGATCGCCCGTGCCACGGCCCGCATCGACAGCGCCTGATCGTCACCGAGTTCGTCGAGCATCCGCATTGCGGCCGCCACGATGTCTTCGCGTAACCGCTCGCCTTGCCCGCGCGGATTGCGCTCCCGCACCCGCCGATCGTCCGTCAGATCTGCCGCCACGGTCGCCATTGTATTCGAACAGCTGTAGCGCTACAGTCGTAGCGCTACAGCTGTTCGGTTAGAAAGATATCGCGACATCAGCCCACCGGGGTCGCAGCCGGCCGTGGGGTTGTCGATCTCATCGGGCACCGGCATGGAGTAACCGATCGCGGCACCCAGCAGCGCACCGAAGACAGCTCCCGGGATGCTGCCGATCAGCAGCGGTAGCCCGATCAGCGCACCGATCAGGGCGCCGATGCCGGCAGTCTGACCCGCTCGCTGCAAGCGCTACTGATCCCCCGCGTAACTGATGTCCGTACCGGTCGGCACGGCGGAGTTGGTCAACTCCAGCCGACGGCCCTCGTCGGCGACCACGGGCGTCGATCGAGGACCTGGCCCGGTGCTCGCATTCGCTGTCGGCCGGGCCTATGTGGCAATTTCACACCGCTCCTCGGCTCGGCACCAGGCCACATCCGCGGGCGCGCTACAGCGCGGGGGAGGACGCCTGTGCCCAGAACCGCTTCGGAATGCGCCCGGCCAACCGCGCCGCATATCCGGCGCGGACCGCGTCCGCCATGGCCGCTGCCATCAATTCGGGACGGTGCGCCCTGGTCACGGCGGTTGCCAGAAGCACAGCCGAGCAGCCGAGTTCCATGGCAAGCGCGGCGTCGCTGGCGGTGCCGATGCCCGCGTCCAGGATGACCGGGACGTTCGCGGCGGCGACGATCATCTCGATGTTGTGCGGGTTGCCGATGCCGAGGCCGGTGCCGATGGGGGCGCCGAGCGGCATGACCGCCGCGCAGCCCGCGTCCTCCAGGCGGCGGGCCATGATCGGATCGTCGTTGGTGTAGGGCAGCACGACGAAACCGTCGTCGACGAGTTGTTCTGCGGCGGTGAGCAATTCGATCGGGTCGGGCAGCAGGGTGCGCTCGTCGGCGACCACCTCGAGCTTCACCCAGTTGGTGTCCAGCGCCTCGCGCGCCAGCTGCGCGGTGAGCACCGCTTCGGCGGCGGTGCGACAGCCCGCGGTGTTCGGCAGCGGCGCGATGTTCAATCGCTTCAGCAGGTCGAGCACACCGGTGCCGCCCGCGGCGTCGATCCGCCGCATGGCCACGGTGGTCAGCTCGGTGCCGGAGGCGATCAACGCCTCCTCCAGCACGGCGAGGTTCTCCGCGCCGCCGGTTCCCATGATCAGGCGGGAACCGAACGCGCGGTCGGCGATCCGCAGCGGCGCGTCGATCTCCGAGCGCCCCGGCGCGGCCGATTCCTCAGCCACCTTGGACCGCCGTCAGCACCTCGATCTGCCAGCCACGCTCCACCGGTTCGTCCCAGCGCGACTTCGGGAACACCGCCCCGTCCACCGCGAGCGCGACGCCCTTGCACGGCAGGCCGAGGCGTTCCATCAGCTCACGCACGGTGAGCGGCTCGGCGAACTCATGCTCGTCGCCGTTCACCGTGACACCGATGGGGACGGATGACAGCGTCATCGTATTCCTCCTACAGTCGTCGAAAAGCGTTGCGGGTCGGCGGCTTCCGCTTCGGGCAGCGTTGCCCCGCCGAGCAGGCTCGTCACCGCGTCCGCGGTGAGCGGCACGGTCAGCATGCCGTTGCGGCCGTGCCCGGTGGCCGCGACGACCCGGTCGGTGAGCCGGCCGATCAGCGGCAGGTTGTCGGGGCTGCCCGGCCGGGAACCGGCGCCGGCCTCGGCCAGCTCGTATTCGCCGATGCCGGGGAACACCGCCTCCGCGTCGGCGATCAGATCGCGAACACCCGCGACGGTGACCGCGGTGTCGAAACCCGCCTCGTACTGGGTGGCTCCGACGACGATCCCGTCGGCCCGCGGCACCAGATATACCGGCCTGCCGTGCACTCGGGCTCGGATCACCCGTCGCGGCGCGGGAGCGACACCGGGCCGCTGCCGCAGGCGCAGGATCTCGCCCTTGACCGGGTGGACCGGCAGCTCAGGCCACAGCTCGGCCGACGCGGCGCCCGCCGCGAGCACGATCTGGTCGTGCGGAAGGTCCGTCAGCGAATCTACGGATTCGGCGCGCACCACCACGCCCTCCGCCGCGGCCGCCTGACGCAACGCGGCGATCAGCTTACGGTTGTCGATCGCGGGTTCGGTGGGCGCGAGCAGCGCGGCGCGCACCGAACGGGCCAGCGTGGGTTCCAGCTCGCGGACCCCGGCACGATCCAGGATGCGCAGCTGATGGCCGCGTCCGCCGACCCAGTCGGCGACGGTGCGCAGGTCGGCGGCGTCGGCCGCGTCCAGCGCGACGGTCATGGTCTCGTCGGCGACGAAGACCGAGACCCCCGTCGCAGCTTCCAGCCGGGCGGCGAATTCCGGCCAGCGGGCCAGCGAGGCGGCGCCGAATTCGAGCACCCGATCCTCTCCCGGCCAGCCCTCCGACAGTGGTGCGAGCATGCCCCCGGCCACCCACGAGGCGCCGCTGGCCACCGCCGGATCCAGCAGGGTGACCGACCAACCGGCCTCGGCGGCCCGCCAGGCCACGGCGAGCCCGATGGCGCCGCCACCGACGACCGCCAGAGTCCGCATCCGCTCCACCTGCCTCCTATTTCGCATCCCACGGTAGCGCGGCTACCGTCGAAGGCGTGCAACCCTCCCACCCGAACCGACTCGCTTCGCCGCGGGAGCGCCTGGCACGCGCGCGGCTGTATCTCTGCACCGACGCACGCCGGGAGAAAGGCGATCTGGCCAGGTTCGCCGAGGCGGCCTTCGCGGGCGGAGTCGACATCATCCAGCTCAGAGACAAGGGGTCACCGGGCGAAGCGAAGTTCGGT
Organism: Nocardia sp. NPDC051787; assembly: GCF_040681325.1. NCBI lineage: Bacteria > Bacillati > Actinomycetota > Actinomycetes > Mycobacteriales > Nocardiaceae > Nocardia > Nocardia sp. NPDC051787. The sequence continues at coordinate 277,430 of NZ_JBFAYO010000001.1, read as the reverse complement.
CCGCTGGAGGCCAGGGCCGAACTCGGCGCGCTCGCCGAATTGAAGGCGGCCGCGCGCAGGCACGGCGCACTCGTCGCGGTGAACGATCGCGCGGACATCGCGCTGGCGTCGGGCGCTGACGTGCTGCACCTCGGACAGGGCGACCTCCCGCCCTGGTACGCGCGCCGGATTCTCGGCCCCGACGTGGTGATCGGACGATCCACGCACAACCGCGCGCAGGCCGGGCTCGCCGCGATCGACGAGCACATCGACTACTTCTGCACCGGACCGATCTGGGCGACCCCGACCAAGCCGGGCAGGCAGGCGGCGGGACCCGAGCTGATCCGCTCGACCGCCGACGCCCACCCGACCCGGCCGTGGTTCGCGATCGGCGGAATCAACGCGGAGAACCTGCCGCAAGTGCTGGAAGCCGGGGCGACACGGGTCGTCGTGGTGCGCGCGATCACCGAGGCCCGGGATCCGGAAGCCGCGGCGCGGCAGCTGAAAACGGCGCTGCTGGCGAACGCGTAGGCGGCTGCCTCGCCTCCGCTCGGCCCGGCGCGGGCTATGGACGGACTCCGTCCGGCAGCGCCCTTACTGCGGCTGCCTCTGCCTCCGCTCGGCCCCGGCGCCGGCTATGGACGGACTCCGTCCGGCTGCGCCCTTTTCTGCGTCAGGAAAGCAGCTGTCCTCGGGTGAACGACAGAGCGGTGTCCACCGCGGTGTTCCCGTTCGAGGTCGGCTCGGCGGTCGGAACGCCGGACTCATCGACGATCCTGGCGTAGTCGCCCGGTCCGTGCTGATCCGAATGCAGCCAGACGAAACCGAGATCGGCGAGGTCGATCGTGCGGGGCAGCGCCGCGGCTACCGTGTGGTCGATCTCGGCGAGCAGCACACGGGCGGGCGCGGCGCGCAGGGTGGGCCACGAGGCGGCGAAACCGGGGTGCAGCGGACGGGCATCGACCTCGTGTTCGGGAACCCAGGCCAGCGCGGTGCTCTCCCGGTTGCCGATGGTCGGGAGGGTCATGACCGCGTCGGCGACGACCGTGGTGTAGGTCCAGCCACTCAGAGCGGAGGCAGTCACGCGCGCGCCGCGCACCCGGACGTCGGCGGGATCGATGCCCGCCTCCTCCCATGCCTCGCGGACCGCCGCGTGCTCGGGCGTCTCGTGACTGTCGCGCGCGCCGCCGGGCAATGCCCAGGTCCCGCCCTGGTGGCTCCACGGGGCGCGGTGTTGCAGCAGCACCGCCGAACCGCCGTCGGCGAGTGGAGCACGCAGGAGCAACCCGGCGGCGCCGAAGCGGCCCCAGTGCCGCAATCCGTCCGGGCCACGCGACCAACCGTCGCCGTCACCACGCATCTCGTACCATCCTCATCCAGCTACGACTGTGCTCCCCCGCCCGTCATTTGCTCCCAACCGGGGGTGTTCAACACGCCGCGGCGTTCGTACGACCACAATAAACTCCGCACCGATACGCGCGGAGTGATCGAATATGCGGTCCGGCCGTGTGAAATCCGCGCACGCGGCCCAAACTGGGGAGGTGGACATGGCTAGCTCCGAGCCGACGACGGCCGAACTCCGGCCGTCGTCCGCGCCCGCCGACCGGGAGAATCCCGGCGGGCTGAGCGTCGCCGTGGTGCGCGAACGTCTCGACCTGGCCAACCTGCGTTCGTTCGCCAATTCTTCACCGGGGCGACTGATCGCGCTCGGACTGCTGCTCATCGGCCTGTGCCTGGCCGCGGGCTCGATGACCGCCGCGACGGTCAGCGAACGGCAGCAGGGCTTGGACGTACTGCTCTACGACACCGAACCGGACGCGTACTCCGCGCACCGGCTGTATACCTCGCTCTCGATCGCCGACGCCGCCGCGAGCACCGCCTTCATCTCGGGCGGACTGGAGCCGCAGACGGTGCGCGATCGCTACACCCAGGCCATGGGCGAGGCGGCCGCGGAGTTGGTGACCCAATCCGACCGCGTCGGGCCGCACGCGACGGCCGGTTCGGATGCCCGGCTGCGCTCCGGCATAGTCACCGGCCTGCCGGTGTACTCGGGTCTGGTGGAGACCGCACGGACGAACAATCGCATCGGGTATCCGGTCGGGGCCGCGTACCTGAGCGAGGCGTCCAACCAGATGCAGACCACGCTGCTGCCCATGGCCGAGGAACTGGAGAATCACCGCTCCGCCGCGGTGACCGCCGCGCAGCGCCATCACGTGCGCCCACCTTGGTCCGCCATCGGCCTGCTGATACTCACGCTGGGGGTATTGGGCTGGGTGCAGCGGGATCTGGCGCGGCGCTGGCGCCGGGTACTCAATCCCGGTCTCCTGTTCGCCTCGGCGGCGATGCTGATCCTGCTGGCGTGGACGGTGATCGCGGGCTCGGTGTCGGCGGCGGCGATGATCGACGCCCGCGACGACGGCGCGGTACCGTCGTCGCGGCTGACCGAGAGCCGGATCCTGACCCAGCAGGCGCGCGCCGCGGAGACATTGAAGCTGGTGCGCCGGGACGCGACCGGCGACTACGACCGCACTTACGATGTGAATATCGAGCGCCTGGCCGATCTGCTCGGCAAGTACCCCGATTCCGCGCCCGCCACCGACGACGTGCGCAATGCCGTGCCCGCGCTGGAACGTTGGCGGATAGCGCATCAGCGCATGAACGATGCGCTGGCCAAGGGCGATTTCAACGGCGCGGCCGCGGTGACGATCGGCCCCGGCTCCGCGGACGCCACCGCGCAGGTGGACGCGCTGGACCGCGCGCTGGAGCAGGGCATCGCCGAGACGCGGGACACCCTGCGACACGAGATCTCCCAGGCGGCCCGCATACTGGACTTCCTAGGAGCAGGAGCGATGGTGCTCGGCATTCTGGCGGCAGGCTATGTCGGACTCGGCATATGGCCCCGGCTTCGGGAGTACCGATGAGATCCCCGCGCGGCATTCTGGTTGTCGTCCTCGTCGTGGTGGCGCTGGCGAGTGGCTGTGCGAGCGAGTCCAGCGCGCCGCTGGCGACCAAGACGCCCGAGTACACCGATCCCCCGCTGCCCGCGAAAGCCATACCGGTGCTGACGGATTCGCCGGTCCCGCCGCCGCCCAGCGCACCGCGCTGCGGAGACCCCACCGCCAGTCTGCGGCCCACCGGAGCGGGCGCCGCCGCGCGCGGACCGGTGATCGATGCGATCCGGGCGCGAGGCAGGCTGCTCGTGGGGCTGGATACCGGCAGCAATCTGTTCAGCTACCGCGACCCGATCTCCGGCTCCATCGTCGGTTTCGACGCCGACATCGCCAGGGAGGTCGCCCGTGACCTGCTCGGTAGCCCGGATCTGATCGAATTCCGCAGCCTCGGCTCGGCCGAGCGGGAGACCGCGCTGCAGAACCACACCGTCGACCTGGTCGCCAAGACCATGACGATCAACTGCGAACGGCGCGAGAAAGTCACCTTCTCCACCGTCTATCTGCACGCGAATCAGCGCGTACTCGCGGTGAAGAACTCCGGTATCCGCAGCCTCGCCGATCTTGCGGGTAAGCGGGTGTGCATCGTATCCGGTACCACTTCGCTTGACCACATCCGCCGCGACCAGCCCGCCGCCGCCATCCTCACCGTACCGACCTGGGCGGACTGCTTGGTCGTTCTGCAGCAGCGCCAAGTCGACGCGGTCAGCACCGATGACGCAGTCCTCGCGGGCCTCGCCGCGCAGGACCCGTACACCGAACTGGTCGGCGGCAGCGTCGCCGAGGAGCCCTACGGCATCGGCATTCCCAAAGGCCACGACGATCTCGTCCGCTTCGTCAACGCCACGCTGGACCGTATCCGGAGCGACGGCACCTGGACTCGGCTATACCAGCAATATCTGACCGTGCTCGGCCCCGTTCCCGCTCCACCCGCTCCCACGTATCAGGACTGACGGGCGATGAACCCACGGCCCGCCCCTGAGCCCGACCCGGACGAAACCGCCACGGGGCAGCCGGGGCCGGCCGATCCGAACGAACCGCCATCGTCCGCAAGCGAGCGGCACGCAGCTCCAGCCGATCCGGAACCGGATGCCGGCGAAAAGGACACACACGCAACCTGCGGCGACCGCCGGGAAACCAGCTCCAACACGGAGCTATGGAACCGGACATCGGACACCGACGGCCCGCCCGCTGGCGAGCCGGAATCAGGAGCGGCCGAGACTACCCGCAAGCACGTCGACGAGCCGGAGACCAGTTCCGACACGGCGGCATGGAAACCGGCATCGGAGGCCGAGGACTCGTCCGCCACCCGAAAGCAACCACCCGCGGACGAAGGTCCCGCCACGCAACTCGCGCCTGACGAATCGGAGTCGGCACAGGAAGGTGCGCGGCGGACGCACTCGGGACCGGGCTCGCCGCGCACCACAGGACGAAGCGTGCGTACCGCGCGGAGCCGTCCAGCGGTGCGACGGCTCGGCGCGGGCCTGGTGCCCATTCCGACGGTGCCGCCCACCGATCCACGCGATGCCGTGCTCGCCGACCCGGTGGTGTCCGAGCGCAGACGGTACTGCTGGCGCTGCGGCAAACCGGTCGGCCGGGCGACGCCGATCCGGCCATCCACTTCGGCGGGCACCTGCGCGACGTGTGAAGCGCCGTTCGATTTCCGGCCGTCGCTGCACACGGGCGACATGGTGGCGGGCCAGTACGAGATCCAGGGCTGCATCGCCCACGGCGGGCTCGGCTGGATCTACCTGGCGATCGACCGCAATGTCAGCGACCGCTGGGTGGTGTTGAAAGGCCTGCTGCACACCGGCGACGCCGAAGCGCAGGCCGTGGCGATGGCCGAACGCCAATTTCTCGCCGAGGTGACCCATCCCAGCATCGTCAAGATCTACAACTTCGTCGAGCACCCCGCGGCCGACGGCACGCCGGTCGGCTACATCGTCATGGAGTACGTGGGCGGCTGCTCGCTGTGCGACATTCTCGACAGCTACGAACGCCCGATGCGCATGCCGGTCACCGAGGCGATCGCCTATCTGCTGGAGATCATGCCCGCACTGGAGTACCTGCACTCGACCGAGCTGGTCTACAACGACCTCAAGCCGGACAACATCATGGTCACCGAGGACCAGGTCAAACTGATCGACCTCGGCGCGGTCACCGCCATCGAGGCATACGGAAACCTCTACGGCACCAGGGGTTTCCAGGCGCCGGAGATCGCCAAGACCGGCCCGACCATCGCGTCGGACATCTACACCGTCGGCCGCACGCTGGCCGTGCTCACCCTGCACATGCCATCGGAGCACGGACGCTATCTCGACGGCATCCCCGATCGCGCCGACGAGCCGGTGCTGGCGCGCTACCCGTTCTTCCATCGCCTGCTGCTCTGCGCGACCGACCCGGACCCGGAACGCCGCTTCCCCTCCGCCCGGACGATGGCGGCGCAGCTGGCGGGAGTGCTGCGCGAGATCCTCGCGCTGGAGACCGGTAACGAGCACGCCCAGCTGTCCATGGTGTTCACTCCGCCTCGCGCAAGCTTCGGGACCGACGAACTGATCAGCCAGACCGACGCCTACACCGACGGCCGCTCCCGCAGCAGCCAGCTCGACCCCCTCGATGTGGTGGCGGGGCTGCCGGTTCCACTGCTGGACCCGGCCGATCCGTCGGCACCGTTGCTCGCGGCCGCGGTGCATCCCGAACCCGCCCAGGCGCTCGAGGCGCTGCGGGATGCGCGCGACCGGGCCGAGGCCGATCCTGAGAACGCCCCGGAGAATCTGGAGCTCGAGCTCACGCTCGCCGAGGCGCGGGTGCGAATCGACCTGCGCGAGTCGAGCACCGTCCTGGACCTGCTCGCGCGCTTGCCCGAGCGGGAATGGCGGGTCAGCTGGTATCGCGGCATGGCCGAACTGCTCGACCGCGAGTACGAGCGCGCTTTCACGAATTTCGACGAGGTCTTCCGGGTGCTGCCCGGCGAAATCGCCCCCAAGCTGGCCCTCGCCGCCACCGCCGAACTCATTCTGCAGCACTGGGACGCACCGGATCCCGAACACTGGCGCGCCTATGCCGAGCAGGCGTACGAGACCGTCTGGCGCACCGACCGCGGCGTGGTGAGTGCCGCCTTCGGGCTGGCCAGGCAGCTCGCCGCGAACGGCAGGGTGACCGAGGCCGTGCAGGCGCTCGACGCCGTGCCCGCAGCGTCGCGGTGTTTCACCATCGCGCGGATGACCGCCGTGCTGTTCATGCTGACCGCCGCTCCGGTAGCCGAACTGGACGAATTCACCCTGCACATCTCGGCCTCGCGGGTGCTGAGCCTGCCCAGAGGCGAGAGTCGTGCGGTGCAGATGCGGGTGCTCGTTCTCGGCGCGGCGCTGGCCTGGCTCCAGGCGGGCAACACGCCGAAGCGCCCCGACGCGACGCTGTTCGGCGCGCCCTTCACCGAACGCGAACTGAGGGCGGGCACCGAGGCGGGGCTGCGTGCCCTGGCCCGCGGGGCGCCCGACCGCAAACATCGCTACGCGCTCGTCGACCTGGCCAACGCGATTCGCGCGAAGAGCTGGATCTAGCTAGGTCGATCGGCGACCGACCAGGCACGGTCAGCGGCACCACCGGCGGACGCGATCGGCCTGATCCGCCGACGCGGTCATCCCGGTGGGGCCGCGGACATCCGCGCCCAACACGACATCAGGGTTGGTCGTGCTCGAGGTCGGCGACCACCTGCCGCGCGGCGCGGGCGATCGCCAACTCCTCGTTGGTCGGCACCACCAGCACCGTGACCGGCGCGCTCGGCGGGGAAATGCGCCGCGCGCCGCGATCTTTCGCGGTATTCGCGACCGGGTCGACTTCGATGCCGAACCGACCGAGATCCGCCAGGGCATCGGCGCGCACCTGCGGGCTGTTCTCGCCGACACCGGCGGTGAAGGTGATCGCGTCCAGGCCGCCGAGCTCGATCAGGTACGCCCCGAGATAACGCCGCAACCGGTGGATGTACACGTCGTAGGCCAGCCGGGCGGCCTGGTCGCCGCTCTCGATGAGGCGCCGCAATTCGCGGAAATCGTTCACTCCGGACAGTCCCTTGATCCCGGAATCCCGATTGAGCAGCGTGTCGACCTGGTCGATGTCCAGGTGCGCCGACCGCACCAGGTGCGGCACGATACCCGGATCGAGATCACCCGACCTGGTGCCCATCACCAGCCCTTCCAGTGGCGTGAGACCCATCGTGGTGTCGATCGGGCGTCCGCCGCGCAGGGCGGAGGCCGACGCGCCGTTGCCCAAGTGAAAGATGATCTGATTCAGCTCGGCGGGATCACGCCCGAGCAGCTCGGCGACGCGGCCGGACACGTACTCGTGCGAGGTGCCGTGGAATCCGTACTTCCGGATGCCATGGGCGGCCGCGACTTTGGCGTCGATCGCGTAGGTCTTCGCGGCGGCGGGCAGGCTATGGAAGAACGCGGTATCGAATACGGCGACCTGCGGCACCCCTGGCAATAGTTCCCGTGCGCTCTCGATACCGGCCACGTTGGCCGGATTGTGTAGCGGCGCAAGCACGGAGAGATCGGTGATGGCGGCAACGACCGCGTCATCGATCAGTGTGGGCTGGTAGAACACCTCACCGCCGTGCACCACCCGATGACCGACCGCGCGCACCCCCTCCCCCACCAAGTCGTGTCCCGTCGCGGAGAACGCGTCGAAGATCAAGCGCAGCCCCGCGGTGTGGTCGGCGATCCGGCCGGGACGCTCGGTGGTCTCTCCGTCGGCGTGATGCTCGATCCGCCCGTCGTCTTCGCCGATCCGCTCCACGATCCCGGACGCGGCCACCACGCTCGACTCCGGATCGAGGAGTTGATATTTGATGGACGACGAGCCGGAGTTGATCACCAGCACCAAGTCCTCGGCCGCCTTGCTCATGACGCCTCCCGTGCCCTGCGGTCGAATCGCACCGGATAGGCGCGATAAGGCGCTCCGCGGCTGTTCCTCATCACGCCTCCTTTGTCTCGCCCAGCAACCAGGCTCACGACGCGATTGTTCCGCCCACGCCATGATGAGCGGACAGCGCCCGCATCACCCCTCCTGCGCTTGGATGGCCGTGATCGCCACGGTGTTGACGATGTCGGCCACCAGGGCGCCGCGGGACAAGTCGTTGACCGGCTTGCGCAGACCTTGCAGCACGGGTCCGATCGCGATCGCGCCCGCGCTGCGCTGCACCGCCTTGTAGGTGTTGTTGCCGGTATTCAGATCGGGAAACACGAACACCGTCGCGTGGCCGGCGACCTCGGAATCGGGCAGCTTGGCGTCGGCGACGGTCGGCTCGATCGCGGCGTCGTACTGGATCGGGCCCTCCACCGGCAGTTCCGGCGCGCGCTCGCGCACCAGCTTGGTCGCGACACGCACCTTGTCCACATCGGCCCCCGTGCCGGATTCACCGGTCGAGTACGACAGCATCGCCACCCGGGGGTCGATGCCGAAGCGGGCGGCGGTCGCCGCGGAGGAGATCGCGATATCGGCAAGCTGCTGCGAGGTCGGGTCCGGCACGACGGCGCAGTCGCCGTAGGCGAGCACCCGGTCGGCCAGGCACATGAGGAACACGCTGGAGACGGTGGCGACGCCCGGCACCGTCTTGATGATCTCCAACGACGGCCGGATGGTGTGCGCGGTGGTGTGCGCGGCGCCGGAGACCATACCGTCGGCAATCCCCCGGTACACCATCATGGTGCCGAAATACGAGATGTCGGCGACGGTTTCGCGGGCCCGCTCCAGCGTCATGCCCTTGTGTTTGCGCAGTTCCGCGTACTCGGCGGCGAACTCGTCCAGGTAGCCGGAGCTGCGCGGGTCGAGCACCTGCGCGGCGGAGATGTCCACGCCGAGTTCGGCCGCGCGGGCGCGCACCGCGGTCTCGTCGCCGAGGATGACCAGGTCGGCGATCTTGCGCTGGAGCACCCGGCCCGCAGCGCGCAGGATGCGGTCGTCGTCGCCCTCGGGCAGCACGATGCGTTTGCGGTCGGCCCGCGCGCGTTCGATGAGCTGGTATTCGAACATCTCCGGGGTGACCACCGAACTGGGCGGAACGTCGATGCGCCGCAACAGTTCCTCCGCGTCGACGTGCTCCTCCATCAGCGCGAGCGCGGTGTCGACCTTGCGCGGGCTGCCCGCCGACATGCGGCCGCGGGTGCGGTAGGCCGCGCCCGCGGTGTCGTACGTGCCGAGGTCGGTGGTGAGGATCGGCAGCTTGGGCTTGAGGCCGGTCATCAGCCGCGCCACCGCGGGATGCGGCAGCAGGCCGCCGTTCATGATGATGCCCGACAGCGACGGAAAGCCTTCCGCCTCATGCGCGTTCACGACGCTGAGCAGCACATCGGACCGGTCACCCGGTGCGATCACCACGACGCCCTCGGACAGGCGCTCCAGGATGTGTTCGGCGGTCATGCCGCCGACCATGATCTGCAGCGCCTCGCGATGCAGCAACTCCGGGTCGCCGCTGTACATTTCGCCGTCGATCGCCGCGCACAGCTCGGCCATGGTCGGCGCGATCAGCAGCGGGACCTCGGGCAGCGTCCAGGACGGGACGTCGAAGCCGCGCAGCGCCGCGCAGACCTCCTCCAGCCGCCGCGGGTCGCAGCGGTTGGCGATGATGGCAACCAACTGCGCGTGCTCGTGAGTCAACTCGGCCGCGCACAGTTCGGCCAGCTGCTTCACCTCGTCGGGAGTACGGCCCGCGCCACGCACCACCAGCAACACGGGGGCGCCCAGGTTGACCGCGATCCTGGCGTTGAACCGCAGCTCGCTGGGGCTGGCAACGTCGGTGTAGTCGCTGCCGACCACGACCACCGCGTCGCACATCTTCGCGACCTCGTGGAAGCGCAGGACGATCTCGCTGATCGCCGCGTCCGGGTCGGCGTGTACCTGCTCGTAGGTCGTGCCGATGGCCTGCTTGTAGTCGATGTCCGCGGTGCTGTGCTCGAGCAGCAACTCCAGGACGTAGTCGGGCTCGGCAGTCGAGCGCGTGATCGGCCGGAACACCCCGACCCGTGCCGTGGTGGCGCACAGCATCTGCAGCACTCCGAGAGCCACCGTCGATTTACCGGTGTCGCCTTCCGGAGAGGCGATGTAGACGGCTGATGGAGCGTTGTCGGCCATGCCCGAGAGCTTAGTGAACAGGCGGCTATCCGACTCGGTCGCACGACCGGTCCCCGGTGACGAGCGGTTTCGGCTACTGCACGCCCAGGCTCGGCCCGACCGCTATAGTCCGGGCATGGCTGAGCAGTTTCCGGATCGGCAGTGGGGTTCGAGAACCAACCTATTGGCGCGCGCGGCAACCAGATTGGCGGCGACGAAGCCGGGTTCCCGGTTGATCCGTGCCATCACTCCACTGGACCGGGCGATCCTGGAACGCACCGACGCCAAATACACCCTGCTCGGCCCGATCGGCGCGCCGGTCATCCTGCTCACCACCATCGGCCGCAAATCCGGTCAGCCGCGCACCCAGCCCCTGCTCTACGTGCACGACGGCGACACGCTCTACGTGGTCGGCAGCAATTTCGGCCAGGCACACCACCCCGCCTGGACCGCCAATCTCCTGGCGAACCCCACCGCCACGGTGGCGATCGCGGGCGAACGCATCGATGTCACCGCCACCCCCATCGACGGATCCGACAAAGACGCCATCTTCAACCGCTTCGTAGAAGTAACCGCCGCCTACGCCGCCTACCGCTCCCGCACTACCCGCGACCTGCGCGTCTTCGCCCTCCGCCGGGCGTAGCCGTCCGACGAGTGGCACATCGCCGCGGCATCGGCCGAGAAGACCTCTCCGTGGTGTGCCACTCGACGGAGGGAGTCAAGCGAGGGCGCGCAGGCGGGGGGACAGGTCGCGCTGGAAGAGGTCGAGGAAGCGGCGCTGGTCGTGGCCGGGGGCGTGGAAGACGAGATGGTTGAGGCCGGCGTCGAGGTAGGGCTTGATCTGCTCCACGGCCTGGTCGGGGTCGCTGGCGACGATCCAGCGCTTGGCGATCTGCTCGATGGGCAGCGCGTCGGCGGCGGCTTCCATTTCGATCGGGTCGGTGATGCTGTGCTTCTGCTCCGCGGTCAGCGACAGGGGGGCCCAGAAGCGGGTGTTCTCCAGCGCCAGTTCCGGATCGGTGTCGTAGGAGATCTTGATCTCGATCATTCGGTCGATGTCGCCGACGGTACGGCCCGCCTTCGCCGCGCCCTCGGCGACCGCGGGCATCAGCTTCTCGGTGTAGAGGTCCATACCCTTGCCCGAGGTGCAGATGAAGCCGTCGCCCGCGCGTCCGGCGTACCGCGCGACCAGCGGACCGCCCGCGGCGATGTAGATCGGGATACCGCCCTTGGGCACGTCGTAGATGGAGGCGCCGACGGCCTTGTAGTACTCGCCGTCGAAGTCGACGCGGTCGCCGGTCCACAGCGCACGCATCAGGTCGACCGCCTCGCGCAGGCGGGCGAAACGCTCCTTGAATTCCGGCCATTCGCCGGTGTATCCGGTGGCGATCTCGTTGAGCGCCTCGCCGGTGCCGACCCCGAGCATGACGCGGTCCGGGTACAGGCAGCCCATGGTGGCGAACGCCTGCGCGATCACCGCGGGGTTGTAGCGGAAGGTCGGGGTGAGCACCGAGGTGCCCAGCTGGATGCGCTGGGTGCGCTCGCCGACCGCCGCCATCCAGGCCAGCGAGAACGGCGCGTGCCCGCCCTTGTGCCGCCACGGCTGGAAGTGGTCGCTCACGGTGGCGCTGTCCAGGCCGTGTTCCTCGGCCAGCACCGCGATCTCCACGAGTTCACGGGGGCCGAACTGCTCCGCCGATGCCTTGTATCCGAGCTTGAGTTCGCTCATCTGCCACGCTCCTCGCGTATCGTTTCGCCGCCATCGCGATCCGCCCTCGACAGTAGCCAACCCGATGGTCGTGCGGTGCCGACGGCCTGCCGTGGATGATCTTCGTCGTCGCCAGGTGACGCTCGCGCCTGCCCGGGCCTCAGCAAGAGAACGCCGAGGCCGGGGCGAGGTATTTCGTCGGCGATCGCCGTACCGGATGCGAGCCAAGGGGCGGTCTTGACCGTTCCCGTTTCGGTTGCGGGCCGATAGCGGATAATGGCCGGGTGACTGCGGACGACGAACCGATCCTGTCCTACCTGACCGATATGGACGGGGTGCTGGTGCACGAGGACCATCTCATACCCGGCGCCGACGAGTTCCTCGCCGAACTGCGTGCCAACGAGACACCGTTCCTGGTGCTGACGAACAACTCGATCCGCACGCCGCGCGATCTCCAGGCGCGGCTGCGGCACACCGGGCTCGACATCCCGGAGGAGGCGATCTGGACCTCCGCGCTGGCCACCGCCACCTTCCTGAACGACCAGCGCCCCAACGGAACCGCTTATGTGGTCGGCGAATCCGGGCTCACCACGGCGCTGCACGAGATCGGCTACGTGCTCACCGACAGCCAACCCGACTACGTGGTGCTCGGTGAGACCCGGACCTACTCCTTCGAGGCGATCACCACCGCGATCCGGCTGGTCGAGCGTGGCGCCCGTTTCATCGCGACCAACCCGGACCCGACCGGCCCGTCCCGCGAGGGCTCGCTGCCCGCGACCGGGTCGGTGGCCGCGCTGATCACCCGTGCCACCGGCCGCGAGCCGTACTACGTCGGCAAGCCGAACCCGCTGATGATGCGTTCCGCGCTGCGCCGCATCGGCGCCCACTCCCAGTCCACCGTGATGATCGGCGACCGGATGGACACCGACGTCATCTCCGGCCTGGAAGCGGGCATGCGCACCATCCTGGTCACCTCGGGCATCTCCACTCGTGCGTCCTTCGAGGCATACCCCTACCGCCCAACCATGGTGGTGGACTCCGTCGCCGATCTGATCGGAAAAACCAAGTCCCCGTTCACCGCCTGACCGGGCGGGGCGAGGACAGGTCCGGCAGCGGTCGCAGCTGGCAGCGAGCGCGCTACCGTAGCGCCGGTGCCGGTTTCGGCCAAGAGTGCAGCATACTTCCGGCAAGGCTGGCCGCGGCCACCTCGAGAGTGAGATCACCGGTGTCGAACGGCGTAGTCGCATAGCCGGGCACGGCGGGCCGCGCGTGGGACAGCATCCACCCGATCGCGGTCAGCACCGACGCGAGACCGAGCAGGGTGTAGGAGTTACCGATCAGGAATTCCGCCAGGGTCCACTGCGATTCGCGGTAATCGGTCTGCGGAACGAACCAGATCACGCCCTGGGGGATCACCGGCAGGCCGGTGTCCCATGAGCCGACGCGGTCGACCTGCATCGGCCAGGCGAAGGCCCACAAAGCGAGTAGTGCCGGCACACCAGCCCGGATCACCAGGGCCAGGGGTCGCATGGCGCGCCAGGCCCACATGAGTGCAGGGATCATCCACACCCAGTAGTGGGTCCGCGAAATCGGCGAGCACAGTAGCGAAACCGCCGCGACGAGCAGGATGGCAAGCAGTTCGTCGCCGCGCCGGTACGCGAATCTCGCCGCGGCCAGCCCGCCCACTCCCAACACGCCGGCGGCCAGCAGCCAGGGCGTGTGGTTGTCCCAGGTAGCCACTGCAGGCGACCGAACACGCCGTTGATCGACTGGTTCTGCACGTATGCGAAGCCGACTCGATTCTGCTGGTCGACAGCCGAAATCCAGAACTGCGCCGCCTGCGTCGGCCGATACCAGAAGCCGATCGCAACGGTGGCGGCGGCGGGGAAGTCCGCCGGGATCGCCATCGTCCCGGCGCAGACCGGCCACGAGCCGATGGCCGGGGTTCGTGGACTTGCCCGAGCCGGATCGACTGGTGCAGCCGCGCATCGGCTGTGGCTGCTCGGCGCTCGAGCTCGAGCCGGATGGACCAGTGATCGCATCCGCTAGTCGTCGGCGGTGACGATCGCGTCCATCGCGGCGGAGAGCTTTGCGAGTACCGCAACCGTGAGCGCGAGCTGTTCGGGACCCAGTTCGGCCGCAAGGCGTTTGGACATCACCGCATGTTGCGGGTTGATACGCCGGACCGCGGCCAGGCCCGCGTCGGTGACTGCGACGAGTTTCGCACGGCGATGGGCCGGGTTGGGCCGATATTCGGCAAGTCCCTTGTCCACCAGAAGATCCGCGATGCGCTGCACGCTCTGGCGGGTGATGCCCATTTCGCGGGCGATCCCCGCGACGGGCAACGGTGTGTACAGCACCGCGCCCAGCACCTGCCACCACGCGGCGGTCAAACCCGCCGGTCGCGCCAGTTCCTCGGCCACCGCGAGGAACTGACCGTTCAAACGGAACGACGTGATCGCCGCCGCGGAGAACAATTCCTGTTCATCGGCCATGCGTTCGCCTCCTGCCGACCGGGTCGGCGACCCGGCCGATCGACCGGACCGCCGACGAATCGCTGCTCACGACTGCGCCTCGCTGGCGCTCGCTCATGCCTGCTGCGCCTCGTACGCCTCGAGCACCGCCCATCCTTCCGGATCGGCGTGCGCGAACAGCCGGTACCAGCCCTCCAGCACATGCGGCTCGTACACACCGAGCCTACCGAGCACCTCGCGGGCGAATTCGAACGGCGCGCTCGCGCTGGCCGTGATCACGTCGCCGTCGGTGACGGCAGGCTCCTGAACATAATGCTCTGCGCCGGAATACCCGCTGTAGACCAGGAATTCCGCGACATTGCTGGTGTGCTTGCGGTTATCGAGCAGACCCTGCTTGGCCAGACCGTAAGTCGCGCCGCAGATCGCGGCGACCGGAACGCCCGCCTCCACGAACTCGCGCGCCTTCTCCCCGAACGCGTCCAGCTCCGGCCCCATCCAGGTCTCGGCGCCGGGGAGGATCAGCATCGCGCTGTCGGCGGGCGTGATATCGGCGAGCACGACGTCCGGCACGATCCGCATACCGCCCATCGTCGTGATCGGATCCGCGGTCAGCCCGACCGTCTTGACCTGCCACGTTCCCGGCTCCCGATGCCAGCTCGGCTTGTTGATGTGCGCGGTGGCCGCGCCCACCTCCCAGTCGGCGAGAGTGTCGTAAACGGCCATGTGCACTGCCTTCGTGGTCATGACAGCATCATGTCGTATTTGACAGCATACTGTCAATACTCTCGGTCCGGATGGCCGCGACTCGGCTGGACCGGAACCTCCGCTGTGCGCGGGCAACGCCGGTGCGCCAGAATCCCAGCAGCGCGAAATTCGCCGGAAAGCGGGAGGAACCGTCTGTGAGCGTGTGGGGTGAAGTGGTCGTCGGCCTGGTGATCCTGGTCGGCCTCCTCGGAATCGTCGTGCCGATCCTGCCGGGCGTCATCCTGATCTTCGGGGCCGTCGCCGTCTGGGCATTCATGACCGGTGGAGCCACGGCGTGGACCGTCTTCGCCATCAGCACGTTGCTGCTGGCGCTCTCCGGGGTCGTCAAATACACCTGGCCGGGACGCAAGATGAAGGAAGCGGGGGTGTCCAATCGCGCGATCTTCCTGGGCGCGATCCTCGGCATCGTCGGATTCTTCGTCATTCCGGTCGTCGGCCTGTTCGTCGGTTTCGTTCTCGGCGTGTACCTTTCGGAACTTCACCGGCTGCGCGTCAACCAACAGGCGTGGCGGGCTACGGTTCAGGCGCTGAAGGGTGTCGGCCTGTCCATCCTCATCGAGCTCTTCGGCGCGCTGCTGGCCACCGGCGTCTGGATCGTCGGCGCGATCGCCGCCTGAGAATGATCAACACAGCGCGCATCGCGCATGCCGGAGCCGAGCGTCAGCGAGGCGCAGGCATGGGTGTCAACGGTCGATGGCGGGGAACGGAATCGTGTCTCCGGCTCGGCTGCCGGGCAATTCGTCGCGGCGCAGCCGGAGCGTCGGCGGTTCCGGACGATACAGCGGCAGGGTCGGGGCCGGGTCGGTGGTGACGGTCCGCTCGCGAGCGGGAAGCCGGTAGAACGCGCGCGCGTTGTCCTCGAGCACCGCGTACATGTCGGTGCCCACCACGTCACAGATCAGGTCGACGTCCGAGTCCTCGAACGGGCGTCCCGCCCGGGTGCCGGGCAGATCGGTGCCGAACATGAGCGCTTCGGGATTCACGGCGTGGATGCGGCGCAGCGTGTCGGCGACGTTCATGGCGACCCGGCCGAAACCCGTTGCCTTGACCCGCGCTCCGCGATCGACGAGATCGAGCAGGAACGGCAGACCCTCCTCGGACATGCCGAGATGGTCGACCGAGAGCGCGGGCAGCTTCGAGATGACGGGTTGCAGGGAGGCGAGCATCGTGCCGTCGATGTAGACCTCGACGTGCCAGCCGGCCAATTCGTGCGCGCGCAGCGCTTGCAGCGTCATCCCGGTGATGTCGGCGGCCGCGCGTTTGAGGTTGAACCGCAGCGCGCGCACGCCGATGCGGTCCAGCTCGATGATCTCCTCGTCGGTGGCGTCCAGGTCGAGGCGGGTGACGCCGACCCAGCCCTCGCCGAGCTCGGCGAGGGCGGCCTTCAGGTAGCTCTGATCCGTGCCCTGGAACGACCCGCTGACCACGGCGCCACCACTGATGTCGAACCGCGACATGCGCTTGCGGTAGTCCGCGATGGTGAACGGCTCGGGCAGGTAGCCCTCGTTTTCGGCCAGCGGGAACCGCGGGTCGAAGATGTGCAGGTGGGCATCGAACACTTGTACAGAATGCCTCAGGGTCGGATTTTCCGCTGCCACAACGACCAGCACCGACCGCGGTGTCGGCCCGCCGGGGGTGCTGCCGCGGCACCGGAGTCGGTCGCGGCGAGGTGATCAGACCTTGTGCGGTTCGCTGGCGCGCAGCATGTCCTCGCGTTCGACGACCTTGACGCGTTCGCGGCCTTCGGGTTCGCCGAGGGAGCGCTCATGGGCGTCGAGGCGGTACCAGCCGGCCCAGGTGGTGAACGGGATGCCCTTGCCTTCGAGGAACTCGGTGACGGCTTCGGGTTCGGGCCGCTCGGCGGGGGTGAAGCCGGGGGCGTCGTCCAGCAGGCAGGCGATGGTCTCGTTGGCGTCACCCTTGGTGTGGCCGATCAGGCCGACCGGGCCGCGTTTGATCCAGCCGGTCACGTAGGTGGCGGGCATGTAGCGAGCGGCGCCGTCGGCGTTCTCGTCGACGATCACCCGGCCCGCTTCGTTGGGCACGGTACCGGCTTGGTCGTCGAAGGGGAGGTTGTTGATGTTCTGCGACAGGTAGCCCACGGCACGGTATACCGCCTGCACGTCCCAGTCCTTGAACACGCCGGTCCCCTTGACGTTGCCGGTGCCGTCGAGCTGGGTGCGTTCGGTGCGCAGGCCGACGACCTTGCCGTTCTCGCCGAGCACCTCGGAGGGGGACTCGAAGAAGTGCAGGAACAGCTTGTGCGGCCGGTTGCCGGCATCGCGGATGGCCCACTGCTCGAGGGTGTTGGCGACCATGTCGACCTGCTTGGAATGCCGGCGCGCGGCTTCGGAGCCTTCGTCGTAGTCGATGTCCTCGGGGTCGACGATGACCTCGATGGTCGGGGAGTGGTCGAGTTCGCGCAGCTCCAGCGGGGTGAACTTGGCCTGGGCGGGACCGCGGCGGCCGAAGACGTGCACCTCGACGGCCTTGTTGGCCTTCAACCCCTGGTAGACGTTCGGCGGGATCTCCGTGGGCAGCAGTTCGTCGCCGGTCTTGGCCAGCACTCGGGCCACGTCCAGGGCGACGTTGCCGACGCCGAGGACGGCGACCTTCTCCGCGTCCAGCGGCCAGCTGCGCGGCACGTCCGGGTGCCCGTCGTACCAGGACACGAAGTCCGCCGCACCGTAGGAGCCGTCGAGGTCGATGCCGGGGATGGGCAGGGCACGGTCGGCGTTTGCGCCGGTGGAGAAGATCACCGCGTCGTAGAAGGCACGCAGGTCATCGAGGGTGATGTCGGTGCCGTAGTCGATATTGCCCAGCAGCCGCACCTGCGGCTTGTCCAGCACCTTGTGCAGGGCGGTGATGATGCCCTTGATCCGCGGGTGGTCGGGCGCGACGCCGTAGCGGATCAGCCCGAACGGCGCGGGCATGCGCTCGAACAGGTCGATACTCACATCGGCATCGGACTTCATCAACGCGTCGGCGGCGTAGATCCCGGCCGGTCCGGCGCCCACGATCGCGATGCGGAGCGGGCGGGTCTTCGCGGTGTGCGCGTCAAGCCCGGAGGAGGAAGCCTGCGTCACCACGGAGGGCTCGCGAACACCGCCATCCGATACTGCACTCTGTTCGGTCATCTCTTACGCGCACCCTTATGGTCGAAACAATTAATGACGTCTGGCTTAGCTTAGGCTAAGTTGACGCACCGGCTCGGTCGCACCCTTCCGGTGCGGACGCCGGCGTTGGCGTTGCCGGCTCGTGGCTGCACGGTGCTCCGTTCGCCGCGGCGATGAGCTGCCGATTCGCTATGACAGCAGGCTGCCGTCCCGCGATTCTATCGGGACCATCGATGCCGCCAGGATCCGGTGCGTGCAGTCGGTCGATGTCATCGAACATCTCGATCGGCGCGTACCCGCTCCCGCGCGACCTAAAGCGGCCCCTGCCCGCCGACGGACGCCGCCACCGCCCTGCCCCGGGGCCGGGGGCTGGATAACCACCCCGACCAGGGATCATCGAGCCATGACCGAGCAGCAGCCGACCGCAGGCGAGGACGACATCATCCGCGTCGATCAAACCGACAAGCGCTCCATGGTGCCGTTCATCGCGGCCGCAGTGGTCGCGGTGATCGTGCTCATCGCGATCGTGCTCGGCGGGGTGCTGTCGCCCGCTGAGAAAAATGTCACAGATGCCGACCGCATCTCCGCGGCCATCCGCAACTTCGTCGAGGGCGCCAACCGCACCGGCACCGTGCCGGCGCCCGGCACCGGATGCGCGGGCTTCGACGCCGCCCGCTCACCGCTGGCCGGGCAGTCCGGCGCCGGAAAGTCCGTCGAGCTCAGGAAAATCGACAACCCGATGGTGGACGGCGACAAAGGCAAGGCGACCGTGACCACGAAGGCGGACGGCACGGAGACGACCACGACGTGGAATCTCAGCAGATCCGGCGACAAGTGGCTGGTCTGCGCCTGAGCGTTCCCGCAGTGTGAACGGCCGTTTGACACGGTGACCCGGGTCGGTGCAATCTCAGTCGAAGGTCATGAGAACCAGTGTCAAGCCCCGGCATTACTGGTCGGCAACCCTCCTCCGCGGTGGGGTGCTCCGGGTGACGACCTGGCCGCGCTCCGGTCCTGGGCGCGGCAAGTGCGGATTCGCAGGAGGAGTAGATGAGTTACGCCGGTGACATCACCCCGCAGCAGGCATGGGAACTGCTGCGCGACAACCCCGAAGCAGTCCTCGTGGACGTGCGGACGGAAGCCGAATGGAAGTTCGTCGGCGTACCCGACACGAGCTCGATCGATCGGCCGACCGCGCTGATCGAGTGGGTCGACTCCACCGGCGCGCGCAACGAGATGTTCGTCGAGCAGTTGCGGCAGGCGCTCGCCGACCACGACCCCGAAGCACCGGTGGTGTTCTTGTGTCGCTCCGGCCAGCGTTCGGTCGGCGCTGCGATCGCCGCCACATCGGCGGGTTACCGCACCTCCTACAACGTGCTCGAAGGCTTCGAAGGTCCGCTCGATGAGTTCAGGCACCGCGGCGGCTCCGGCTGGCGTGCCCTCGGGCTGCCCTGGCGACAGTCATGACCAGGGCGTCTGGCGTGTCCTCGGGGCTCTACCGATGGGCGGCAGTCCTGAGCGGGGGTCTGGCGGGCCCTCGGAACTTTGCCGATAGGCGGCAGCCGTGATCACCGGCGGCGCGTTCGACAAGCCGCTGCCCGAGGGCGTCGGCCCCGCGACGCTCGGTGTCCGGGGCGGACTGCGGCGCTCCGGTTTCGAGGAAACCGCCGAGGCGCTGTACCTGACTTCCGGCTTCGTCTACGAGAGCGCGGAAGCCGCCGAGACCGCGTTCACCGGCGAGGTGGAGCATTTCGTCTACTCCCGCTACGGCAACCCGACGGTCGCCATGTTCGAGGAGCGGATGCGGCTGATCGACGGCGCCGAAGCGTGCTTCGCCACCGCGAGCGGAATGTCGGCCGTGTTCACCGCGCTGGGAGCGCTGCTCGGCGCCGGTGACCGGCTGGTCGCCGCGCGCAGTCTGTTCGGCTCCTGCTTCGTGGTGTGCAACGAGATCCTGCCGCGCTGGGGCGTGGAGACCGTATTCGTGGACGGCGAAGATCTCGACCAGTGGGAACGGGCGCTGTCGGTGCCGACCACGGCGGTGTTCTTCGAGACGCCCGCCAATCCGATGCAGACGCTGGTGGACGTGCGCCGGGTGACCGAGCTGGCCCATGCCGCCGGTGCGAAAGTGGTGCTGGACAACGTCTTCGCGACACCCCTGCTGCAACGCGGCTTCGAGCTCGGCGCCGACGTGGTGGTCTACTCCGGCACCAAGCACATCGACGGGCAGGGCCGGGTGCTCGGCGGCGCGATTCTCGGCGCGAAGGACTACATCGACGGCCCGGTGAAAACGCTGATGCGCCACACCGGTCCGGCGCTGAGCCCGTTCAACGCGTGGACCTTGCTCAAGGGGCTGGAGACGATGCCGCTGCGGGTGCGCCATTCGGCCGAGTCCGCACTCCGGATCGCCCGCTTCCTGGAGGGCAACAAGGCGGTCAGCTGGGTGAAATACCCTTTCCTGGAGTCGCATCCGCAGTACGCGCTGGCCACCGGTCAGATGAGCGCGGGCGGCACCGTGGTCACCTTCGAGCTGAACGCCCCCGAGAACGAGGCGAAGAAGCGCGCTTTCGAGGTGCTGAACCGGTTGCGCGTCATCGACATCTCCAACAACCTCGGCGACGCCAAGACCCTGATCACCCACCCCGCCACCACTACCCACCGCGCCATGGGCCCCGAAGGCCGCGCCACCATCGGCCTGTCCGACGGTGTCGTCCGCGTCTCGGTGGGCCTCGAAGACGTGGAAGACCTCCTGGACGACCTGGACCAAGCCCTCTCCTGACCGGCCGGCGAGCCGGTACAGGAGAGGGGCGACAGGTTACGTCGCGAGGCATCGATGTCTCAGAGGAAGTCGGCGAGAACTTTGTTGAAGTCCTCGGGTTCCTCGGAAAACGGCACATGTCCGCTGCCCTCGAAACGCACCACCTTCGCGTTCGGGACCTGCGCGGCGATCCATGCATCGAGCGGACCGGGGAAGATCTTGCTCTGCGCTCCGTAGATCAGCAGCGTCGGCACGGTGACCTGAGGCAGGACCGGCCGGAAGTCGGCGAAGGCCATGTCGTACCAGATGGCGCATGCCGCCGAGGTCGGCATCTTCGTGGTCTCCGCGTACACCGCATCGATCACCTCGTCGGACGGTTCTTCCGCGAAGCAAGCGGCGATGAACGGCTTGATCACCAACGGGCGGGCGTGCCGCACCGCCTGCACGAACACCGCGAGGTCGGTCTGGCTGTAGCCGCCTTGGAGCGGGAAGTCCCACCCTTCCCCGTCGAGGAAACGCGGTGACTGATCGACGAATGTCACCGATCGCAGCTTCGCACACCCGAACTGCTCGACGTAGGCGAGAATCACCGCGGCGCCCATCGACCAGCCCACGAGGGCGACATCGTCGAGCCCGAGATGGTCGAGCAGACTGCGGATGTCCCGTGCGTACTGCGCGAGGGTGTGACCGTCCTCGGTCTTGCCGGAGGCACCGTGCCCGCGCAGGTCGACATTGACGACCCGATTCCCTTCTGCCAGCGCGGGCACGTTCTGCGCCCAGAAGGTGGTGTTCATCGTCCAGCCGTGAACGAGCACGACGGGACGGCCGGCGCCGTGATCCTCGTAGTACATCGGCACGCCATCCGGCAATTCCAGGTAGGGCATCGACAACCTCCAGCTCAGGACAAGTGGTGCTCACACGATGACGTGCCGGCCGGGCGCGGCCAAGATCGCGCGGAGGGGTTGCATAGACGTTGCAGCGCAAGGCAACCCGTTGTCAGACCGCCGAGGGCGCGCCTAGTCTGGTCCGGCAACCATGACCGTTCGGCGCGGCAAGCACCGGCCGGGAATATCACGAGGCAAACTCATTTGGTGACCAGGCAGACGCAATTGATGCGTGCCGACGTGCGCGCCTCGTGGGATCGCGCCCAACGTCGCGGCCTGCATCCGGACCGGCATCTCCCCGAGGTCGGGCTGACCCGAGACGAGGTCATGACCTGGCGCAGGGACCATCGGATGGCCTCGGTGTGGCCGGTGCTGTTCGCGAGCCTGGAGAGCGCGGCGTTCGAGCCGGGCCACGTGCTGTTCGGGGGCGACGCGGATGGCCATTTGCTGTGGGTACAGGGCGATGCCGCGGCCAGAAGGGTGGCGGAGCGGGCCAACCTCGTCCCCGGAGCACGCTGGCACGAGACCGAGGCGGGCACCAATGGCGTCGGCACCGCGCTGGCTCTCGGGCGAGCCTTCCAAGTTCGCGGCACCGAGCACTACTTGTCGGTCGCTGCGGACTTCACCTGCTCGGCGGCGCCGATCCGGGACCCGGTCAGTGGCGCTGTGATCGGCGTCGTCGACGTCACCTGCAAACTGCGCAACACGAGTCCGCTTGCGCTGGCGCTGGTTACGACGGCAGCGCGGCTCGCCGAGGCGCATTTGCGCGACCTCGCCTGGCAGCGAGACGCCGAAATACGGACCCGCTACCTCGATCGCGTCCTCAGCCGCGTCGGCAACCACTGCGCTCTGCTGTCGCAAGAGGGCAGGGTGTTGCACGCGGCTCCATCGGGGTGGCTGCCCGCGATCTGGCCCGCGCCGCTGGCCGAGGGCGAAACCGAACTTCCCGGTGGGCGGCGAGTGGTGATCGAACGACTCTCGCCGGGAGGGCCGTTCTGCGTCCACGCCCTGCCCGAGCGGTATTCCGGCGAACAAGTGCCTCGAGTCAGCGCGCTGGGCCGAAACCGCGCCGTGCTGTGGCTGGACGGGCTGGTCCACGAGCTCAGTCTCCGGCACAGCGAGCTGGTGGTGCTCCTGCTCGCCAACCCGGATGGACTGACCGCCGCGACATTGGCCGAAGAACTGTACGGAAACGACGGAAAAGCCGTGACGGTACGCGCGGAGCTTGCCCGGCTTCGACGAATCGTCGGATATCGCCTCTCATCGGACCCATACCGGCTCGACAGCCGAATCCGCGCCGATTTCCGGCAATTGGAAACGGACGTCGCGAAGGGCGACGCAGGCGATCTGCAGGGCAGATATCCCGGCCCTTTGCTGCCGGGGTCCAAGGCACCCGGCGTGCGGCGGATACGCGAGCGACTGCACAACCGATTGGCGTCCGCTCGTCCGTCGAATCCGTAGTAGATCGCGCCGTTCCCAGCGATGAGGACCGAACCGCTATGGCTCAGGGCCACAATTTATCCCGGCACCAGCGCTCGGCGGGAGGCGTGTCGAATGGGGCTCTGGGCAGGCGGAGGTGGTCATGACTAGCGGGGAGGTGGCACAGCTCGCGGATGGCGAAGGGTTAGGCGAGAGCGGCCGCGCCGAGAACGAGTCTGGCGCGCAGGTGCCGTCGACGTCGACGGCCGACCGGAAGCAGCCCGACATCGCCACCCAGGCGGCGCGCATTCTCACCGACCTGGCACGAAATGCGCCCGGTGCTCCCACCGGGACGCCGCCGTCGGGCACACGCACACAACCCGTTTCCTCCCCGAGCACAACCGCCGCCGCGCCCAACGGCGTGCAGCCGCCGCCTTCCACCGTGGCATCAGTATCAAACGGCGCCGCGCCGCCACCACCCGGCGGTGTCGTTGCACCACCGCAGGGCACCGCGGCACCGTCCGGAACACCCGCGGCGACCGAGGAGCCGCCACCACCCGGGATCGACCCGGAGATCATCGCGAGCCTCGCGCCGGCGGCCATGATGGCGCTGCCGATGCTGGCGTCGGCGCTCGCCGGCCTCGCAGGCGGTGGATCAGGGGCGGGATCAAGTGGTTCGGCACCCACCGCCGCCGAACCCAGTGCAGGCGCGCTGTCGCCGGAAGCACAGGAGGCGTTGAAAGCCTTGAAAACCCTGGAAGCCCTGTACGGCACCGACGGCACCGCATCGGGCACCGGCAGTCTGGGATCCCGGCCGGGGGGAGGCGGCTCAGGCGCGGGAGCGACCGCGATCAAGGCGCGGGCGTTGTTCCAGAAGAACGCGGCGAGAGCGTTCAACACCCTCGACAACGAACTCGCGCGCTACGTCTCCGGCCTTGCCGGGTCGAACAAGGCCGACCGGAAAGCAGTGATCCGGCTGGTGCGCGAGGTCAACGTGCAACTGGCCGAGCTCGGTCCCGCCGCCTACACCAAAGAAGGCCAGCGGAAAGCGCACCAAATACTCACAGAGGCACTGCGAAAGGCGCAAACCATCGTCCGCGGCGGTCAGGCCAACGCGACCGAAACCGCCGCGGCGGTCGATCGGCTCACCGCCCAATATCTCAATGCCCTTGCCAGCAAACGAACACAGCTCGGCAGCGCGTTGCCGGGTAGTGGCCGGCCACGATCGCCCCTCGATCCGGGGAAATACCGGATCAGCTCGCACTTCGGCCCACGGAGCGGAAAGCATCACGGCGGGCTCGATATGGCCGCTCCCGCGGGCACGCCCATCTACGCCGCTACCGGTGGCACGGTCGTCAAGGCGGGCAACTACGGCGATGGCTACGGCTACCAGGTGCGAATCCGATCCGCCGACGGCACCGAGACCATCTACGCCCACCAGACTCCGGGCAGCATCCGGGTCAAAGCCGGCGATCGAATCCCCGCGGGCACCCCGATCGGCGCCGTCGGGTCTACCGGCAACTCCACCGGCCCCCACCTGCACTACGAAGTGCGGCGCAACGGCCGTTCCATCGAGCCCATCGCCTACCTGGCGTCGCAGGGCGTTCGAGTGTGACGGTCTCGTCCTTCCAGCGTTATTGTCATACTGTCAATACACCCTCCCGGTGGCCTCCGGGAGGACGCACCGGTGCCGGTGCGCTGGATCAACGACGAACCGAGGTAAGGCGTGAGCTCTTCATCCACCGCCGGGCAGGGCCCGCTCGCGGGCATCAAGGTCATCGAGTTGGCCGGTATCGGCCCCGGCCCGCATGCGGCGCTTCTGCTCGCCGATCTGGGCGCCGATGTGGTGCGGGTGCAGCGCCCGGGTCAGCTCCCCGGCGGGTTCGACCGGCCGCAGCTGCGCGGCCGGACCATTGTCGAGGCCGACCTCAAGGACCCGGCGGACATCGAGAAGGTGCTCCGGCTGATCGAGAAAGCAGACGTGCTGATCGAAGGCTTCCGCCCCGGCGTCACCGAGCGGATGGGCCTCGGCCCGGACGACGCGCTCGCCCGCAACCCGCGCCTGGTCTACGGCCGGATGACCGGCTGGGGTCAGCAGGGGCCGCTGGCCGACCGCGCCGGGCACGACATCAACTACATCTCCATCACCGGCGTGCTGCACGCCATCGGCCGTAAGGGCGAACGTCCGGTCCCGCCGCTGAACATGGTGGGCGACTTCGGCGGCGGCTCGATGTTCCTGGTGTTCGGCGTCCTTGCCGCGCTGGTCGAGCGGCAGAACTCGGGCAAGGGACAGGTGATCGACGCGGCGATGGTCGATGGCGCGCTTGCCCTTTCGCACATGATCTGGGGCATGCGCGGCGTCGGCGCATGGTCCGACGAGCGCGGGGTGAACCTGCTCGACACGGGGATGTCGTTCTACGACACCTACGAGACCTCCGACGGCAAATACATGGCCGTCGGCGCGATCGAACCGCAGTTCTACGCGCAACTGCTCGCCGGGCTGGAGATCGATCCGGGAGGACTGCCGTTCCAGCTCGATCCGGCGGGTCAGGACACACTGAAAAAGCTCTTCGCCGAGCGCTTCCGGACCAAGACGCGCGACGAGTGGGCGGAGATCTTCATCGGCACCGATGCGTGCGTCTCGCCTGTGCTCACCTTCGAGGAGGCGACGACCAACGAGCACATCGCGGCCCGCGGCTCGCTTCTCGAGCTGGACAACATCTCCCAGCACACCCCGGCGCCGCGCTTCTCCCGCACTCCGAACGGGGTCCCCACCCCGCCGCCGACCACGGCCACGGCCATCGAATCGGTCTGGGCCGAATGAGCATCGAGAGCGGGATGTCGCCTGGCGACCGCACATGCGTGTCGCCGCGACATCCCGCCGCGCGTTAGTTCAACGTTGCAACAAACCAACCGGTTCGACAGTGCGGCACCGCACCTGCAATACTGTCCGCGAGCAGGTGGCTTTCGAGCGCAGCTGAATTCACTCCGACGCCATCCGGTCCGCTCCTTGACCGCACGCTCGAACTGGAGGCCTCGACGCCGCGCGACCTTCCGCACGCCGCCCGAGCACGACGAGGGCCAGCCCCGAGGGGTGGCCGGCCGGTCGTGCCCGGCGGCGCTCGGAAGGGAAGTACCGCCGGCGGAGGCCCTCCCTCGGGGACAAATCCGTTCAGTAGCAGGTCAGCGGCGTCAACGGATCGGCGGCGCGCGGCGTAAGGGCCTCGTAGGCGGATGCGATCGCCTTGACCGCCAACCGCAAGTCGGATTCCCGGTGGGTGAACGGCAACCGGAGGAAACGTTCGAACGCGCCCTGTACGCCGAATCTCGGCCCCGCCGCGAGCAATACGCCGTGATTGGGGGCGGTGGCGGCCAGCGCCGTCGACACCGAGGTGGGCAGCTGCACCCACACCGACATGCCACCGGCGCCGACGGTGACGCGCCAATCCGGCAACTCTTCGGCGAGCGCGTCGAGCAGAGCGGCGCGCTGCGAACGCAATTGGTCCCGGCGGCGGTCCAGGATGGTGTCGGCGTGCTCGAGCAGGTGCACGGTGGCCAGCTGGTCCATCACGGGCGTGCCGAGATCGACCGTGGAGCGGATGCCGAGCAGCTTGGTGATCAGCGCCTGGTTGGTGCGAATCCAGCCGACGCGCAGACCGCCCCAGAACGACTTCGAGGCCGAGCCGATCGTGACGATCTCGGCGCCTTTCGCGAAGCTCGCGACCGGAGGCGGCGGGGCGGCGTCGCCGAGTCCCAGATCCGCCATGGACTCGTCGATCACCACGGTCATCCTGGTTTCCCGCGCGATGGCGGCCAGCTCGGCACGGCCGCCGGCGTCGAGCAGCAGGCCGGTGGGGTTGTTGTAATCCGGCACCAGGTAGGCCAGGCTGGCCGCGGTTTGCCGTGCCGCGCTACGGATTCCGTCCAGATCCCAGCCGCCCGCCGGATCGTCCGGGCGCAGCGGCACCGGCACCGGACGGGCGCCGACGTCGCGGATCGCCTCGATGGCGTTCGGATAGGTCGGGTGGTCGATGAGCACGCGGGCGGCGGGCGCGGTGAGCACGTTGAGCAACAGGCGCATGCCGTGCTGGGCGCCGAGGGTGACCAGGATCTGGTCCGGCTCGGTCGGCAGCCCGCGCGCGGTGTAGCGGCGGGCGATCGCCTCGCGTAACGCGAGCACACCGACCGGGTCCATGCCGTGGGTGCCGAGATAGGCTGGAATCCCTTCCAGGGCAGTGGAATACGCGTCCTGCATCTCCAGCGGGGCGGCCATGGCGGCGTAGGTCATGTCGATGGTCGGCAGCTCGGGCGAGCCCATCATGGCCAAAATGCTCCTGGCCGGCTTGATGCCGTCGTGCTGCACGTCGCGGGGCAGCGCCACGGTGCTGCGCGAGCCCTGCCGGCTGATCAGGTAGCCGTGCTCGCGCAGCAGCGCGTAGGTGGACGTGATGGTGGTCCGGCTGACGCCGAGCGTGGCGGCGAGGTCGCGTTCGCTGGGCAACGCGACACCGAGCGGGGCACGACCATCGTGGATCAGCAGCCGGATGCCTTCGGCGAGCGCCAGGTACGCCGGACGCGCGGACCGTCGCCCGGCGGAATCCGGTTCGCCGTCGTGCACGTTGCGCCAGCTGCCCAGATCCCGGGCCAGGCTGCCCGCGCCGATCACTCTCGTTGCCATGCGGTCCAGTATCGACCGATTGGATATTTATTGGCAAGGCCAGTCAAGCGCACTCTGGCGGAATGAACGCCCTCGCCACCTTGTTCATCCTCGCCGTTTTCGGCTATTCGATCTATCACTATGCACCGAAACGCAACGAGCCCACCTTTCGTCTCGAACGCTTCCACCCGTGCACACCGATGTCCGACCGGTCCGTCTCCTACTACGAGGACCAGCGGCGATACTCCGATCTAGCGGCGATCTACAGTCGCGAAGACGTGCCTGATCCCGACTGGCCCGACGCGGAGAAACCGCGCGTTTGAGCACGGGACGGTTCGCGAGTCACAGGCCACTTCCGAACAACTGGACTGGTCGTTTCGAACTTGTCGGTCCCCGGGTGCAGACTTGGCTCATGAGTGACGCCACGCGCCTCGCCTCCGCGGCCGCCGGCCCGGCCGCCGAGGTCACCGGCTCGGCTGCGGAGCCGGCGGCCCCGAGCCGTCCGGCCGCGGCCGTCCCCGTTGCGGCGGCGCTGTTCGATACCGCGATCGGCTGCTGCGCGATCGCGTGGAGCGGCAAAGCGGTGATCCGATTCCAGCTCCCCGAGGCGAGCCCGGCCGCCACCCGCGCGCGCATCACCCGCCGCCGTGCCGGATACCAGGGCGAGGAGATCCGCGAAGAAGCGCCCACCGGTCCCATCGCCGAGGCCATCACGGGCATCCGCGCCCACCTCGCGGGAGAACTCGACGACCTGCGCTGGATCCCCGTGGACACCACCGGAATTCCCGCGTTCCACCGCGCCGTCTACACCGTGACCCGCGCCATCGATCCCGGCCACACCCTCAGCTACGGCCAAGTCGCCGAGCGCGTCGGCGCACCCGGCGCCGCCCAGGCCGTCGGACAAGCCCTTGGCCGCAACCCGATTCCGCTCATCATCCCGTGCCATCGCGTGCTCGCGGCCGACCATGCGCTGCACGGATTTTCCGCCCCGGGCGGAATCGACACCAAGCAGCGACTTTTGACCATCGAGCGCACACCGGGATTCGGCGAGCCCACCCTGTTCTGAGTCTTGAACCGCCCAGTGGCGTGGAAGCAGCGGTCCGATGAATTCGCGGCGTTCACTCCGTCGGTATCGGCAAGGACTTCGACAGACCCCGCCAAGAGGAAAGTGAGCCAGCCATGCAGACCGTAACCTCCGCCGACGGCACCATCATCGCGTTCGACCGGCACGTAGGCGGCGAGGCCGAGACCGTCATCCTGATCGGCGGCGCCTTCGGTTACCGGAAGTTTCCCAAGATGGTCGCGCTGGCCGAGGCACTCGCCGGGCAGCACGAAATCACCGTGCTCAATTACGACCGGCGTGGTCGCGGCGACAGCACGGACTCGCCGGGCGTCTACGACGTCGATCGGGAAATCGACGATATCGCCGCGCTGGTCGAGGCCGCGGGCGGTGCGGCCGCATTGTTCGGCTGGTCCTCCGGCGCCGCGCTCGCGCTGCGGGCGGCCGCGTCCGGCCGGGTGAACGGCATCACGAAGGTCGTCGCGTTCGAGCCGCCCTTCGTGGTCGACCATGAGGGGTTCGTGCCGCACGCCGGCCTCGGGGCGCGCCTGCATGAGCTGATCGCCGCCGACCGTCGCGCGGACATCGTGCGGTTCTACATGACCAAGGCGATGGGGGTGCCACGCGCGATGGTCGCGCTCATGCGCCTCACCCCGTTCTGGAAGGGCCTGCTCGCCACCTCGCCGTCCACCGCGCACGACTGGGCCGTGATGCGCGACTTCATGCGCGGTGAGCCGCTGCGCGCCCAGGACTGGTCCGCGGTCGGCGCGCCGACCCTCGTCATCGCAGGCGGCAAAAGCGACGTGCTGCTCCGCAAGGGCGCCCGGGCCATCGCCGCGGTTGTCCCCGATGCCGTCTTCCAGGAGATCCCCGGACTCAGCCACAACCCGAACATCGGCCTACTGGCGCCGGTCGCGGGCGCCTTCCTCACCGGCGCCGAGCAGCCCGCCGGTTGACACCGCTCGGCCTCGGACATGAGCCGCACGAAACGCGCGGCGCCGCGAAATCAGTCGATCGGGTGTTCGCGGTAGAAATCGCAGGCTTCCCCGGTGATGTATCCGTCCATGCAGCCGAAGTACGTCTGGATGCATGCGTTCGTCGAGCAACCGAGTTCGATGAGCTTCTGCCTGATTCTGGCGTTGCGCTCCTGGATGGTTTCCGACTGCGACGGCGCCACCGTCGCCGGGGGGCCCGCTGAACTGGTGACCGGCGCGGGCTGCCCGTCCGAGCACCCGGCGGCCAAGGCCACCCCGGCCGCTACCGCACACGCCACGACAGTTGATCGCACGGCCGGTCACCCACTTCCGGATTCGCCGCGCATCAGTGCGCCGAGCGACTCGCGATCGGTGACGTCCATCTTGATGCAGGCACGGTAGAGGTGGCCTTCCACCGTGCGTACCGAGACGGTGAGACGGTCGGCGATCTGCCGGTTGGACAAGCCCGCCGCCACCAGGTTCGCGATCTCGCGTTCCCGCGCGGTCAGCGGCAAGGGCTGCGCGGCCTGCCGCAAGGCGGGGGTGCTCGCTCCGCCGCAGGCCGCGGCCAGCCGGTTGGCCGTGGCGGCGGACTCCAGCAGCCTGCGCCGGTCTCCGGCCCGCTCGTGTGCCGACGCGGCCTGCGCCGCGGCGTCGGCGGCCGACAGCATCGCGCCGATCCGCTCGAATTCCGCCGCGGCGGCGTCGAGTCCGGGACCATCGTGGGCGGCCAGCGCCACCGCGTGCCGCGCCTGCGCCTGGACCAGGCGCCCGTCCAGCCGAGCGGCCAGGTCGGCCAGTCGCCCCGCCACGGAGTGGTCGCCGAAGCGGGCCGCCGTGTGCAGTGCGATGGCCTCGATCGCGTGCTGATGCGCCCGGGCCGCCGCGTCGGCGGCGCCCACCGCGATCCGGATGGCCGGGGAGACGGTGCCTTCGGCCGCGGCCAGCCAGGCGCGGGCGACTTCCAGTTGTGGCTCGTAGACCGCGCTGTGCCGGCCGCCGCGCTCGGTGGCGTGAGCGATCGACTCGGCGGCCTCGGCGGCGCGGCCGAGTGCCGAATACGCTTCCGCCAGGCGAATTCTCGCGGGAAACATCCATGCGGCGGCGCCCTCGGCGGCCAGCGCGGCCAGCGCCTGTTCCAAATGCTCGATGCCGTCGTTGAACCGGCCCTGCGCCACGTCGACGGTGCCCTGCAGGATCTTCGACATACCCCAGGCCAGGTATTGGCCTGGCGAGGAGTAACCGAAATACGCTCCGGCGCAACGACGTGCGGCCTCGAGATCGCCGGTGAAGGTCAGCGCGAGTACCTCGGCGTGGGTCGACATGAAGCGGTTGAGCCCGTCGATGTGCTCCTCCACCTCGTGCCCGCGGGCCGCGTACTGTCTGGCCGCTTCGGCTTTGCCCATCAACGCCAAGGCCAAGCCGCCGCCGAACGCGGCCCACCACACCGCCCACGGCGGCGCGTCCGTGGTGGACATGACCGTCTCGGCTTCGGCGATCGCGTCATCGATGTTGTTCTCGTTGACCGCGCTCGCCGAGGCGAGACCGGTGAAGATGGCCGCGATCTTCGGGTGCCGCACCTTCCCGCGCACCAGAGTGAGCACGTCGTCGGCGCGGTCGGCATCCCCCATGGCCCACAACAGGTTCGCCACCCGGGTACTGCCCCAGCGCGCGAGCTGCACCTCGTCGAGCTGATCGGGATCGAAGCTGGCCAGCGTGCGTTCGGCCTCGATCCGGTGGCCCTGCCACAGCAGGGCGCGCGCCAGTAGGTCGGCAGCCTCCACGCCGCCGCGTCGTTCCACCGCGGCCCGTGCGAAGCGTTCGCCCAGCGGCAGATTCGCCAATCCGATCGCGTCGGCGGCGGCCGCCTCGAACAATTCCAGATCCGCGGATTTATCGCTGTCCAGGGCCAATTCGGCCAAGCGGATCCGGTCGGCCGCGGATTTGATCGGACGTTCCTTGAGCGAGGAATACAGGCGGCCGCGCAAGCGGCGCGCCGAGGCGATGCCGAGCCGGCGCCGGATCACCTCACCGAAAAGCGGGTGGTTGTAGCGCACGCTCAGATCTTGCGTATTCTCCACCACCTTGATGACGCCGCGGGTTTCGGCGGCTTCCACCGCGTCCTCACCCGCCAATTCGGCGAGCACGTCCAGATCGATCGGCTCGCAGAAGGTCAGCAGCTCCAGCACCCGCAGCACCGACTCGGGCAGCTGCTCGACCCGGTCCTCGAGCAGCGCGGCCAGTTCCGAGGTCACCGCGGCCCGCCCGCGCAACTGCCAGACGCCGTTGACCTGACGCAGCGTGCCCGCCTCCAGCGCGCCCTCGACCAAATGCCGGAGGAACAGCGCGTTTCCGGCGGAGGACTCCCACATCAGATTGGCGGTGAACCCCTCGAGCTGCCCACCGAGCATCGACTCGACCAGCTCCACGCTCTGGCGCTGGGTGAACGGGCGCAGGTCGATGCGCGTCAAGTGCCCGTCTTTCCACAGTGAAGTGATCGCGTCCGGCACCGGGACTCCGCTGCGGACGGTGACCACGATGTGCGCGGCCTTGTCGATGGCCAGCTGGAGCAGCAGGGTGGCGGAGAGCTGGTCGAGCAGGTGCGCGTCGTCCACACCGATCACGGTGTGCCCGTCGGCGAGCAGCGCCTCGCGCGCCGCCGACATGAACGTGACCGGGTCGTGCGCCGTATAGACGCCGACCATGTGCGCGAATACTCCCAGCGGAATGCTGCGCGCCGACTCGGTGCCCGCCACCCAGCGGATATTGCCACCGATCGCGGCGGTGGCGTGCCGGGCCAGGGTGGTCTTGCCGACTCCGGCATCGCCGGTCAGCACCACCCCGACGTGCTCCGGACCGGTCAGCGCCGCGCGGATCGCCTCGAATTCGCTTTCGCGCTCGATCATCGGCCAGTTCCGAGCCATGCTCTAACTCTAGAGCTTCGACGATCATGATCGAAGCCGAGCGGGCCCTATCGTGCTGGTGAATTTGTGGTGAACCGGCCGAATTTGCGCTGGACCGCGCGGAATTCGAACAGGTTCTAGCCGAGGACGTCGTGCCGGACGATGGTTTGGTCCCGGCCCGGCCCCACGCCGATGCAGGAAATCCGGGCGCCGGACAGCTCCTCCAGGCGCAACACGTACGCCCGCGCGTTGGCGGGCAATTCGTCGAAGCTGCGCGCGCCGGAGATGTCCTCCCACCAACCGGGCATTTCTTCGTAAATCGGCTTCGCGTGATGGAATTCGGTCTGCGTGGTCGGCATCTGCTCGACCCGCTCGCCGTCGATCTCGTAGGCCACGCAGATCGGCACCGTATCCAGACTGGAGAGAACGTCCAGTTTGGTGAGGAAGTAGTCGGTGATGCCGTTCACCCGGGTGGCATAGCGGGCGATCACCGCGTCGAACCAGCCGCAGCGCCGGGCGCGGCCGGTGGTGACGCCGACTTCACCGCCGGTCTTGGCCAGGTAGGCGCCGGACTCGTCGAACAGTTCGGTCGGGAACGGACCGGAACCCACCCGGGTGGTGTAGCACTTGAGGATGCCGAGCACCGTATTGATCTTGTTCGGCCCGATGCCCGCGCCCACCGCGGCGCCGCCCGAGGTCGGGTTCGACGACGTGACATACGGGTAGGTGCCGTGGTCCACGTCGAGCAGGGTGCCCTGCGAACCCTCCAGCAGCACTGTCTCGCCCCGCTCCAGCGCCAGGTTCAGCTTCAGCCGGGTATCGGCGATCCGGTGGGAGAAGCTGTCGGCCTGCTCGAGCACCTCGTCCACCACCTGCTGCGGGTCCAGTGCGCGGCGGTTGTAGATCTTGACCAGCACCTGGTTCTTGAACTCGAGCGCGGCCTCGACCTTCTGGGTGAGGATCTTCTCGTCCAGCACATCCGCGACCCGCACGCCGACACGGGCGACTTTGTCCTGGTAGCACGGGCCGATGCCGCGGCCGGTGGTGCCGATCTTCTTGTTGCCGAGGAAGCGTTCGGTGACCTTATCGATGGCCACGTGGTACGGCATGATCAGGTGCGCGTCGGCCGAGAGCAGCAGACCGGAGGTGTCGACGCCGCGCTCCTCCAGACCGGCCAGCTCGGCGAGCAGCACGCCGGGATCGACGACAACGCCGTTGCCGATGACGTTCGTCACTCCCGGAGTCAGGATGCCGGAGGGGATCAGGTGCAGCGCGAAATTGTCTCCGTTGGGCAGCACCACGGTGTGACCCGCGTTGTTGCCGCCTTGGTAGCGGACCACCCAGTGCACCCGGCCACCGAGCAGATCGGTTGCTTTGCCCTTCCCCTCGTCGCCCCACTGGGCGCCGATCAGGACGATTGCCGGCATGGTCGTGTCTCCTACGGTTCGACAGGCAACACTGGTGTGTTGCAGCTACCTGCCGTACTGAGGCGGTGGCCGGAAGCACAGTCTAGCCGACCCGTCCGAGACGGCGTCGCGTCGGATCTCGTCGTAGGCTCGACAACCGTGTGGCCACGGCCGGGCAGGGCTATGGTTGCACGGCACGCCGGGCGGCAGCGCGGCGCACGGGCGAACCCTTGCGGTTCACCCGGAAGTGGCGAGGGGCCCGACGGTGTCGGCTCGAACCGAGGAGGGTGTACGGCAGCTTGAGTACCCATGTTCTCCGCTGCGACAGCGCACCCGTACCCATCGCGCTCGCGGCACTGCCGACCACCCAGACGGCCGCCATCCCCGATCCAGCCGAGATCGACGAGCTGCTTCCCGTCCTGGCCGCCGACAGCCTGCCGCGGCTCATCGTGCTGGGCGAGGACGCCGCACTGGCCGCGGTGCTCACCCACCTGATGCGCACCGAGCGGCTGCACGTGGAGATCGGCTACGTCCCGGTCGAGAAGACCTACGCCTCACGCGCGTACCAGACCGGCACCGGAAACGCGGCGGCCAAGCGCGCCATCGGGGGTCGTGGCGTGGAGACGCCGCTGATCCGGGACGACACCGGCACGGTGCTCGTCGGTCGCGCGGTGATCACCGGCGTCGAGGGCGCGAAGCTGGAGGGCGAAGCCTACGTCGACGACACCCAGCTGTTCTCCGGAGAGGTGACGGCCATGATCGTCTCACCATCGCTCGAACTGCCCGGTGTGCGGGCCACCGTGCGCAAGGGCATCCGCAAACGCCGCTGGTCGGAGGGGCGGGCCGCCCAGCTCGGTACTCCCGGCGCGATCGTGGCCAGAGATGGCATCCGCACCGACCGCCCGGTGCCGCGCTCGACCTTCTACCGCCACCACGAGTCCTGGCACCTGGTGCGATGAGCTCACCATTTCCGATCAATCGCAGGACGCGCGCCGTCCGGCCGAGCCCGGTGTTCCTGCTCGTGGTCGTTCTCACGGCGGTGGGCGGCGCGCTCGCCTGGGACGCCCCGGTGGACTCGACCAGGGCCAAGGCCGGGGTTTTCGTTCTCGTGGTGTTCGGCTGGGTGGTCACCCTGTGCCTGCACGAATTCGCGCACGCGTTCACCGCGTGGCGCGCGGGTGACCGCGAGGTCGAACTGCGCGGCTATCTGACCCTGAATCCGTTGAAATACAGCCATCCCCTGCTGTCGATCGTTCTACCGATGGTGTTCATCGCGCTCGGGGGGATCGGCCTGCCCGGCGGCGCGGTGTATGTGCACACGCACAATGTCGCGCCGCGGACCCAACGGATCATCAGCGGCGCCGGGCCCGCCGTGAACGCGCTGTGCGCGGTGCTGCTTCTGGTGGTGGTCCGGATCTGGGGCAGCACCGACGCGCATCCGGCGTTCTGGTTCGGCGTGAGTTTCCTTGCGTTCCTTCAGATCACGGCCACCCTGCTGAATCTGATCCCGCTACCCGGACTGGACGGCTACGGGATGGTCGAGCCGTCCTTGAGCTACCAGACCAGACGCTCACTCGATCAGTTCAAGCCGTTCGGCATGCTGATCCTGTTCGCACTGCTCTTCACGCCCGCCATCAATCAAGTGTTCTTCGACGCGGTGTACGCGCTGTTCGAACTGTCCGGCGTACCGTCGAATTGGTCGCGGTACGGAAGCTATCTGACCCGCTTCTGGACCTGATTCCCTGGCGGGATGGCCGGCCCGCGCATCGGTGCCCGAGCGCCCCGGGAACGCTCGGAGCAGCACAAGGCCGCCCGGTCGTGTCGACCAGGCGGCCTTGGCTTCTTCACCCGCGTCCGACCCCGCCCCCACCCCAGCCACCACACCCTGGCTGGTGGGCCATTTCGTCCGCGTGCGAAGCGATCGACCGCGATACCCCGCCAACTCGCGGTCACATCGCAAAACTACGGCGCTGGTGCGCGCGGAACACGGGTAGCGCACTACCCGAAGCTCGGGTCTGCGTCCCGGCACGCCGGACGCGTACCACCTTGCCCGGCAAGAATGTCCGATTACCGCTGAGTAGTCTGGCTCAGGCTTCCGGCCGCACGTACGGGTGCTTGACCGTCGGCGGTAGCAGGGCAATCGCCGAGATACGCTGCACCCCACACACCTGCATCAGGTCTACCAGCGTCGAACGCACCTGCGCGAACACGACATGCGCCGAAAGTCCCGCACCGGCAACCAGTTCCGGACGCGCACCCTTCGCCACCGAGCGCAGTACGCGGGCGGCCTCGGCCCGGTCGGGCTGCTCGCCCGGGTCGGCGAGCATCATCCGGCGCACCACGTCCACGGCTTGGCCGAGGCGCTCCACCTCATCGATCAAGCCGGGATGCAGGATTTCGTCGTCGCGGACCAGGGTCAGCGAGCGCCGCAACAGGACTCGGGTGTTGCGGATCGCGTTGTCCAGCGGGTCCGCGGTGGCCCTGATGCGTTCCAGGCGGGCACGGGAGTTCCAGTACAGCGGCGAGATCCGGCTGATCTCGCGGCCGCCTTCCAGGGTGGCGCGCAACGAGTCGATCTGCGGTTGGGTCGCGCGAACCGCGGTGAGGGCGCGGCGCACCTTCTCCGGGTCCTGCTCGAGCAGTCCGTCGGCGCACTCGGTGATCGATTTGCCCATCACGGCGAGAATGTCCGCCGCCAACGCCCTGGCCCTACGCACCGGATGCAGGGGAATCGCGGCCACCACCACCACGCCGACCAGACCGCCGACCAGGGCGTCGATCATGCGGGAGAAGCCGCCGCCCACCGAGGGCGGCAGCAACGTCGCGACGAGCACCGCGGAACCGGCCGCCTGCATGGTGATGATCGAACCGCCGTCGAGGAACACCGCCGCTGCCATGGCGACCGCGACCACGAACGCGATCTGCCAGACGCCGGTGCCGGCACGGGAGATGAACAGATCGCCGAAACCGATACCGAGCGCGACGCCGACCACCAGTTCGACCGAACGCCGCAGCCGGGCGCCGAAGGAGATACCGATCGACACCACGGCGGCCGTCGGCGCGAAGAACGGCAGCGTATGGCCGATCACGTGATGGGCGAGAAACCACGCCAGCGCCGCGCCGACCGAACATTGGACGATCGGCAGCGCCGAACGCCGCAGCCGCGCCCACGAGGCGCGCAACCGAGCCAAGCCGCTCGCGCCAGCGGTGCCGACGCGGGAATTCGGGTCGAGCCCACCCGTCACCCGACCAGCCCTCATCGAATCGCTACGCGATGCCGCGAACACTACTGCTCAGTCGAGGCCGAGTTCCGCGGCCGCACGCGGGTCGCAGTCTTCCAGCAGGTCCAGGCAGCGCGCGTACTCCTCGCTCTCGCCGATCGCCTTCGCCGCGCGGGCCAGCGCCCCGACGCTACGCAGAAAACCGCGGTTGGGCTCGTGGCTCCACGGCACCGGCCCGAAGCCCTTCCAGCCGTTGCGGCGCAACAGATCGAGGCCGCGGTGGTAGCCGGTGCGGGCGAACGCGTACGCGGCGATGATGTCGTGGTTGACCGCCTCGTCCTTGGCTTCGCCGCGGGTCAGCGCCGCCTCCGCGAGGTGGGCCCAAGCGATCGATGCGGCGGGATGATCCGCCGCGACCCGCACCGGATCGGCGTTGTCGCCGAGCGCGTCCTCGGCATCGGGGATTTCGGGTAGCAGTACCGGTTGCGGTCCGAGCAGGTCACCGAACGAGGTCATGCGGTTCATTCTGCACCGCCCGCCTGCGTCCACCACATGGCGGGCTCAGCCTTGCTCCGCTCGGCGCGGGATCAGATCGGTTCCGTCTGGCTACGCCCACTGATGCGGCGGCTTCGGTTTCGATCGGCCTGGTACGGGGCTGATTGGCGGACTTCGTTCGGTTGCGCCCATTAGGCTGGCCGTCGAGTTCCACAGTTCCACCTGAGCGAGGGGTGTGCGTGTCCGACCCGAACGACGAGAAGAATCCGGCGCGGGATAGCGCTGGACCGGCCGACTCGGCCGGGGCCGACGCACGCCCCGACGCCGCCGCCGACCGCACCCCGCCCGCAGGGAAAGGCGCTCCGGCACCTTCCGCCGCATCCACGCAGCGGATCGCTCAGCCACCGCGGCGGCCGGGGACCTGGGCAGCGTGGACCGCGCCCGCGTCGCCGCGTGACACGGACGAATCTCCCACGGAGGCAAAAGGTTCCGCGTCGGGGCAGGCCGGTGCATCTCGAGGCGGCGAGCAGGGACGGGTGCCCGGCGGGAGAGCGGACATCAAGAACGCGAATTCAGCGGCACCTGAATCGGCCGACGCCAACACGGCACCCGCCGGCCCCGCTGCCGCGAACACGGCCACGTCCCGACCCGCGAGCCCCTCCACACCGGACTCGGCTCCCGGCTCCGCGCCAACGAACTCGCCCGCATCCGGACCGGCAAGCCCCGCCGGCAAGAGCGGCGGCTCCGCAGAACAGCCCAGCCCGAAGCCCGCGACCGGGGCATCCGGCGGCACGAACACCCCAGCGCCAGGAACCGCCGACACCACAGCCAGGGGCACCGCCCGACCCACAGCGTCCGGAAACCCGGGCGCTTCCGGCGCACCCGCGTCCCGACCGGCAACCGGCGGCCCATCCGCATCGGCCTCCGGTACCACCAACGCCACCACACCGCCCACATCGCGCCCGGCAGCCGCCAGCGGCACGAAGGGGCCTTCTTCCGGCACAAGCCCGAACTCGCCCGCGAGCAAGCCCTCGGGTGGCACAGCCGCCAAGTCCGCGGCCGCGGCCCTTGGCAGTCCAGGTGAATCGAAGGCTTCCCCGTCGGCATCCGCGAGTTCGCTCGCGTCCGGAGCGGCGGGCACGAAACCCCGTGGCGACCGAACCGAAGAAGGGTCGCCCACCGGAGCGGCGGCCGCAGGCGCGTCTGGACCCGAACGTACGGCGAACGCACCTGCCGGATCGGAGACCGGCAAGGCGGACGCGACGCGCGGGACGACGAATGCCGGTTCCGCACCAGGCGGAGCCGCGTCGGACGACCGCACCCAGGTGATCAAACGGGATCAACTCCCGTCCGCTTCGAGCACCCCTGCCTCGAAAGAAGCCGCGGCGCGCGAGCACCAGCCGGACAAGGGCAAGCCCGCCCCCAGCGACGACGCGAAGTCCGAGCCAGCGGCGCCGAATGCCGGTTCCGCACCAGGTGGGGCCGCGTCCGATGACCGCACCCAGGTGATCAAACGGGATCAACTCCCGTCCGCTTCGAGCACCCCTGCCTCGAAAGAAGCCGCAGCGCGAGATCAGCCGGACAAGGGCAAGCCAGCCCCCGGCGCCGACGCGAAGTCCGGGGCGGGTTCGAAGACCGAGGCGCCCGCGCAAACAGGGGCGAGTTCGTCAACCGGAACCGCGGCCGACGCTTCTGACGCCGAAGCGAAGACGGCAGCAATCCCGCAGAACGATCCCAGCCGAGCGGGCGGAGACGCCGCGACCGTCGTGATGCGCAAGCCGTCGAGCGCCGCGGGTCCGAAGGCGGCAGCACCCACCGAACCCGATGAGCAGAATCCCCCGGGCTCGGATGACGTGACCATGGCGATGCCGGTGGTCGACCTGGACGACGCCAAGACCGTCGCGCTGCCGATCCAGCGGCCCGCCGACGGTGGCCGGGCGGGTACCGATCGTGTGGTCGCGCCCGCGGCGGGGCCGGTGCCGATCACGAAGCCGCCGAGCACCCCGCGCCCAGCGGGCGGTCCCAAGCAGCCCGGTCCACACGGTCCGTCGGCGCCACCGCAGCACGGACCAGGAGTCGAGGAGACCCGCCCGTCCCCGCAACGAGCTCCGGGCGCTCCCCGGCAGGTGGCGACGGCCCCGTCGCCCGCGGACGTCCAGCAAACCGTGCCCGCGCAGTCGCTGGCCGGTCCGCGTCCGCCGCAGCCGCGGCCGATCGCGCAGCCGCAGCGGATCACTCCGCCGCCGCAGCCTGGTACCGCGCCGTCGGATACCGCGCGGTCCAGTCGGCGACTGCTCGTGCTCGGCGCGGCGGCCGTGCTGGTGGTCGCGCTGGTCGCGGCGATCGTGGCGCTGGTCACGACGTCCGGCGCCAATTCCCCCGAGGAGCAGGTGCGGGCCACCATCACCGACTACACCGATGCCCTGAAATCCGGCGACCTGGCCACCCTGCGCTCTACCACCTGCGGCCCGCTGCACGACTTCTACCAGGGCATCCCGGATGACCAGTTCGCTGGCGTGCACAA
Organism: Nocardia sp. NPDC051787; assembly: GCF_040681325.1. Lineage (NCBI taxonomy): Bacteria > Bacillati > Actinomycetota > Actinomycetes > Mycobacteriales > Nocardiaceae > Nocardia > Nocardia sp. NPDC051787. Next base: position 237,032 of record NZ_JBFAYO010000001.1, on the reverse strand, counting down.
GCTGTCGATGGAGCGCAAGAACATCCCGGTGGTCGACAGCATCGACGCCATTCGCGTCACCGACGACACGGCTATCGCGCAGGCCACTGTGTACACCGAGGCCGACCCCGCCAAACGGTCGCAACGCACTTTCGACCTGCAACGCACCGGCGACGGATGGAAGGTCTGCGACCCGCCCTCCGGTACCCAGTAACCCACCAGCGTGATAGCCGACCCGCATCGATGCCGGTCGCGCGCGTCACACATACCTGGTCAACGGTCCGGCTCGCCAGTAGCATGGCCCGGATCATGGGCAGGGAACAAACGATGGTTCGGCCGGATATCGACGCGGTTCCAGCAACACCGGCCGGACAGCGCTTTCGGGTACTCGACCACTACGAGGTCGGCCGGGAAAAGATCCGCGAGTTCGCCCGTGCGGTGCAGAACCAGGACGCGGCGCATCAGCACGAAGCCGACGCACGCGTGCTCGGCTATCCCGGGGTCATCGCTCCGCCGACCTTCGCGTCGGTGGTCGGGATGACCGCAACCAGGGCACTGCTCGATTCGGTGCTCATCGACTACGACCTGTCCCAGTTCCTCCAGACAGACCAGATCTTCGAGATCTACCGGCCGATCCTGGCCGGCGACCGGCTGAGCAGTGAGGTCGTGATCGAGTCGATCCGCCAGTTCGGCGACAACGACTTCATCGTGGTGCGGTTCGCGCTGATCAACCAGCACGACGAGGTCGCTATCGTCGGCTCGACCACGATCGTCGCGCGCCGTGGCGCCGAGGTCGACGCCAACCTGGCCGACGTGATCGAGAACATCATGATGCACGGGCGCCCGGCTGAATCCGATCTCGCCTACGGCGACACTCTGGTGCCGCTCGGCGCGAGCCCGCTGGCCGAGCCGACCGATCCCGAGATCGCGGCCGTGCACACCGTCCCCGCGTTCGACGATTTCGTCCCCGGCGATCTGCTGCCGGTCGGCAGCTTCCGGCTGACCCGCGGCGACCTCGCCAACTACGCAGGCGTCTCCGGCGACGCCAACCCGATCCACTTCAGCGACCACGCCGCCCAGGTGGCCGGGCTACCGACGGTGGTCGCCCACGGCATGCTGACCATGGGCCTCGCAGGCGGCTATCTCACCTCGTGGCTGGGCGATCCGACCGCCATCCGCAAGTTCAGCGTCCGCTTCTCCGGCTTCGTCCCGGTCGCCGCCGACGCGGCGAGCACGGTGGAGTTCACCGGCCGCATCAAATCGCTCGACGCGAACACGCGCACCGCGACCATCCTGCTCGGCGGCACCGCCGAAGGACGCAAACTGTTCGGCCGCGCACTGGCCGAGGTCCGGCTCCGCTAGGCGCGTCGGGGCTGCGCGGCGCTCTCCGGCCGAGCATTCAACGGGCAGTCGCCATGACGAGATCGCGGTAGGGCAAGCTGACGACTTGGTGATCGGCTATTCCCAGCTGGGCTTCGACCTCTTGAAGTTGGATGGTCGCCGCAACTGTGTCGGCGGCGGTGACCTCGGTTTCGACGTAGGTTCCGGCATGGGTGACGGTATCGATGCTGATGACGATGTCATCGTGTTCGGGGTGCCGGTAGATGGTGCGGGCTTTCTCGACGCGCACTAGTCGGACCATACCGATGGCGGCAAGCAGTTGGTCTGCGGCAGCAGCTTGGTCGGGGCCGCTGAGCGTGACATTTGTTTCGCGTTTGGCGATGACGTCGGCGTCGCTGTGGGTGTCCGCGTTGGACGGCGGCTTGTAGGTAACCTCAGCGAACCCATCCCGGCATCGGACACGAAGGCACTCAACGGTTTTCATGTAGTCGACATCGGGTCGGCTGTAGTAGATGTCGACCTCGGTGAGGTGTCCGGACTCGCGGTAGCCGAGTTCGGCGAGCCGCTGGCGCAGGGCGCTTGGGTCGGGGAGTTCGCGTTTACGCTCGACCTCGATCAGATGCATGCTCTGGATCATCCTCTCGTACGGATGGCGGTATGTACGCGGGCAAGGTTGGGTTTGGCGCAATATTGGCGGATCGTTCCGAGCCGCCTGCTGTAGCGCCTCGGTGTCGGTGATAGGGATGTTCTGGAACAACACCATCTGCTTCGCGTCGGTTAATGGGTTGGCAAGGTTCTTGGTCAGGAACCGGTTGTAGTAGTGACGTTCTCGCACGAACACGTCGATGGGTTGTACCGGCATGAGGACCGTTGGCGGCGTCGCTGTCTCGGCCTCGACGGAGTTGACCGCGAAGGCGGTCAATAGTTCGTCGGCGGTCAGGTAGGCGTAGGTCTCTCGGCCTTCGCGCTCGAGCCAACTACCCCAGACCTGACCGCAGTCATCGTTGCCGCGTTCCACAGCAGCGAGGAACAGGTTCAGCGCGACGTCGGTCACGGCGTCGAAGATGTCACCGTCGACCACGTGATGATCGCCGTAGGACTCGCTGATGGCCTGGATGTTGGCACGGTCACTGTTCGACATCGGTGCGCTGTCGGTGAAGGTGAAGTGCACGCGCTTGTGACCGGTACGGAAGTCGATCCAGTCCCCGGAGAGTTGCCCGTCGAGCATCGGTGTGAATCCGAGGATGCCTGAACGCCAGACGTGATCACGCAGGGTGATGTAGTGGCGTTGCGTCTCACGAAATAGCCCGATCGGGGCATGGATGACAGCACACACGCGGGGGTCGAGTTCGGGTGCGGCGATGATGCGGGAGTTCTGGCGGACGATCACCTCGTCTTCGTGGTGGTGGTAAGGGTGGGTGCCGTGGCGCAGATAGTGCGGCAGGAACAAGCGCAGAAACTGCAACCACGAAGGGGTGGTGAGAGTTTCGAGGTGTGGCCGGTTGGCGTGAGGGTGACCAGGGCTCGAGGCAGAGGAGTTCATGACGTACGACTCCGGGCACGTTTGCCTGCGCCCACGTCAGTAGGGCTCTCGTGAGGTGTCCGGCTTCATCCGCCCGGCGTCGATGAGCGTTTGCCGGGCCGCCGCCTTGCGGGGGCACTGATCGGCGTGGCATCCCCTGTGCCGCTGCATGGTCCAGTGCGCTTCGGAAGCGCTCAGCGGATACTCGGGTGCCGCGTGCGGCCCCCCGGTAGACCCCAGCCTGGCGTCGAGCTGCTCGGCTCGAATCCGTTCGTGGCGGCGTTGGGCGCTCCACTCGGCCTGCACGCGGTCGATAATCGCTTGCGCTGAAGTATCGTCCTGCTCGGCTTCTCGCCACCAGTTGAACGCCATCACATTTCACCCCTGCTGCGTCGCTTGTTGTTTGGGGGCACTCCACCCGACGGGGTTGTGGTCACCGCAGGCCGCTCACGGCTAGCGGTGCGTCCGTTTCGACAGAGAACCAGGACGCGCCCGCCGGGTGGGTGCTGGCTCAAGCGTCGCGCGGAAATCTCCGTCAGAGACCGGAGAAACATCTACAGCGCGTCTACATATCCGCCTACGATCCACGTGTGGGGACTGACGGAGGCTTGCCGCCAGACATCGGGGAACGTTTGCGGGCTACCAGGCAGGCGGCGGGGCTATCACTGGCTGAGTTGGCGCGCGGATACCGTTCTCGCGTAGCTACCTCGGCCATGTCGAGACCGGTACACGAGTCGCCTCGGCCGAGGTGGTCGTGGCCTACACGCATGCCTGCGGCGAAGTGACATGCGACCCTGTCACACTGGTGAGTGTGCTGGGCAGAGCGGATGTAGACCGGCGGTCGTTCCTGCGTAAGTCCGTCTACAGTGCGACACTGTCCGCAACCGCGCTGGCATCGCAGCCCGACATTCCCCGGCTGATCCGAGTCGATGAATCTACGCGAGTCGGCATGGCCGAAGTTCGAGCCATACAAGGGATCACAGACGCCTTTCTGCGATTGGACGAAGTAAAGGGCGGCGGTATCGGTCGAACCGCTGTTGCCGAGTTCCTGAGTACCGATGTCGCGTCGTTGCTGCGTTCGCGGTTCGCGGATTCAACTGTTCGTGCCGCCGCGTTCAGCGCTGCCGCTGAGCTGGCGTACCTGGCTGGTTTCAAAGCACACGACGCCGGGGAGGACGGAATCGGGCAACGGTATTTCCTGTCGGCATTGCGGCTCGCGGAGGAGTCCGGGGTACCGGGACAGGACGGATTCTGTTTTCGAATTCTCGGGCTGCACGCTACCGACGCGAGCCAGCCGCAACACGCCGCCGAGCTTGCTGAACGCGGAGTGATGGCGGCACGGGGCAAGGTAAGCCCCGACACCATGTCGTTGTTCCTGGTCGCTCTTGCACGCTGCTACGCCGAAACGGGACAGCAAGGCGCAGCGCGGAGCACTTTGCGGGCGGCTGAACCGTGGATTCTGCCGGACGTAACCACGGAGTTACCGCGGTGGGCGGCGCTGTTTTGTCCGAACAAAGCGAGCGTAGCCAGGCAGACGTCGAAAGCGTTCGCCGCCTTGGGTGACTACGCTGAAGCCGAACGGTACCTGTACCTGTCGCATTCGATGTGGAATCCTGGGACCCACACCAGGATTCACGCGCTATCCGCGGCAGAAACAGGATGGATTCGGTGGCGGCTCGGGCGGCATGAGGACGCGGCAAAGCTCTGGCGGCCCGCGCTTCCTGTTCTGTCGGCCGTGTCTTCTGAGCGGACCTCAAAAGTCCTACGGAAGGTACGCAAGGCTGCACCCGAACTGTTCACCAGCACGTAAGTGTGACCAATACAGTCTGCGTCGCGTTGGCTGCGCCGTTAGAGTTCATGTCATGCGGGTCGATGAGCTGGGTGAGCCGATCGCAAGCCGCGAGCTGCGCAAGGGCGATCAGCGGGTGACCATCACCCTTGGTAAGCCGGTGCAGGACGACAGCAGCACGTATTCCCGTGGTGTCCGCATCGAATGGGAGCCGGAGCCGGTTCACGCGGCGCATCTACGGCGTCGACTCGATGCAAGCGCTTCAGCTCGCTATGTCCTTCGCCGGTCGGCTACTGGGGCAAGACGCCGGTTTACCGCCGTTCGATCAGTAGCCCTCGCTGCAACTGGAAAGGCCCCAACCCCTCTGGGCCTTCGCGCGTAGCTCTAGCAGCACACGGATTTCACCACCGTGTGAGCGCGCACGGAGGCTCAAAACGGTTGCAGTTTTCAGCCTAAGTTACTGATCCCGCCGCGCCTGGCTCACTCGCCGAGCACCGAGTGCATCAGGTAGACGTTGTAATCGCTCCAGGTCGACAGGGTGAAGTAGAAGTCCGACCCCGACGACCAGGGGTGGATGAAACCGCCGTACAGCTCGGGGTAGTTCAGCACGCTTACCGTCGGCGTGCTCTCCGACCACACGCCCTGCGGTGAATCCGCTTCGCGGACGACGATGGCCGCCTTGGCGGTGTCGAGGTAGCTCATCTGCCAGACGTTTCGGGCGGCGTCGTAGCGCACCGAGAGTTCGCCTGCCGGTCCGTTCACTATTGGTGTGGCCGAAGCGAATCCACCGACCGGAGTCCACGTGCCGTCCCGCCAGTATTGGTAGGCAGTGGTGTTGAGGATCTGGCCTTCGGGGACCCTGGCCAACCCGACCGCGCCGAGGCGGGTATTGGGGGTGCCGAACATGTACACGTATCCGCCGTGCGGAACCATCGCGCTCACTTGGAAATTGGCGAGGCCGAAGATGTTGTCCCAGCGGGCATGCGGGTCCTTGGTCCAGGTCTGTCCGTGGTCGTCGGAGTAGGCGATGCCGCCGTAGTTGGTGAAGAACGTGCCGGGCGCGCTGTTCCAGGTCCGGATGGACATGTAGCTCAGGTACTGCCGCTCGCCGAGCGCGAAACCCGAGGTGGGGATCGTGGTGACCTCGACGTTGTCCAGCTTGCGGCTGGTGAGCACCTCGGCGGCGTGGCAGCGGTCGTCGGTGACCATCCGGTCGTAGGTCATCCCGTCGGCGAGATCGCGGTCGGTGCTGAAAGCCAGCACGTTGCTGCGCCAATCCAGCCCCATGCCGCCCGGCGGATGGAAGCCGCGTCCGACGGTGTCGCCGAACACGGTCGCGATCTCACCCGGCGCGCTCTCCCACATGATGCCGAGATCGGTGCCGTCCACCTGCCAGCGTTTGTCGGTGCGGTTCACCGAATTCGCGCCGGTCAGCTTGGCTACCTCGCGTGCGGGGCTCATGCGCGGCGCGGACCGGGCGGGCGACTGCGCCGCCGGCTCGACCGGCGGCTGCACCGGCGGAGGTGGCGGCGGCACCGGACCCGGGTCCGGGCCGGGGCCGGGAAGCGCGAAGTAGAAAGGCTTGGGATGCAACAGGATCTCCGGAATCCCGAGCTGTGCGGCGAGACCTGGTGGCGCGTCTGGCAGGTCGGTGAGATCCGGGCAGGGGTTGGTGCACGGGTCCGGCGGCAGCTCCATCCGTGTCCGCTTGGGCGCGGGCTCCGGCGCAGCGGGTGGGAGCACGGTGACCACCGGATACGGAATCGGCACCTCGAGCGTCTTGGGGATCAGCGGCTCATGGGTCGGCACGGGGTCGGTCGCGCACGGTCCCACGCCCACCGGGCCGTCGGTCACTTCCGGCGCCGCGGCGGCAGGTCCATCGGCGTAGACGAGCATTCCCGCGCCGACCACCATGGCACCCACCGCGGCCAGCATTCGCATGGCCATTGCAATCCCCTCGAAATCCGTTGCGGACACGAACGTGCGACACGAACCAGCGGACCGACCCTACCGCCCGGCGGCCGGAAATCGGGCTGGAACACGGCCCTGGCGACGACGGGACCGCCTGCGAAACAGCATCGCCGATCAGCTGATCCGGGAGGAGGATGGGGGCGTGGGTAATTCAGTTCTCCGCGTCGCTCCCGCGATCGGGGCGGCACTGCTGGCGGCCGTGGCATGCATGTTCGTGCCGCCAGCGGCATCGGCCGTCCCGCAATCGGCTGTCGCGATCGCCGGACCGCACGACGATCATCCGATCCCGCACAATCGCTCCGGTCCCCGGGAAGACCACTCGTCGCCAGAGGCATCCGAGTCGCACAAGATCTACACCGATTGCGACCAGGTCCGCGCGGAGGGCATCGGCCCGCTGTATCGCGGCCAGCCCGGCTTCAACGCGCATTTGGACCGGGACGGCGACGGGATCGCCTGCGACTAGTGCAGCGCCTGGAAGATCAGGACCGTCGAGCCGATACGGATCTGGTCGCCGTCGGCGAGCAGTGCGCCGTGCTCGATCGGGTCGTCGTTGACGAAGACGCCGTTGGCCGAATGCAGATCCTTGATCAGCAGTCCGGCGCGGCTGGGCATGATGTGCGCGTGGTAGCGGCTGGCCCGCGGGTCCTCCAGGACCAGGTCGTTGTCGGTCATCCGGCCGATGCGCAGACCGCCCTGCGCGATCGCCACCAGGCGACCGTTCGGCAAACGCAGCTGACCGCTGCGCACCGCGCGCGGCACTTCGGTGACCGTCTCGGTCATCGCCGCGGCCAGCCGCTCGACCTGACGCAGTTCGACCGTATTCAACGGCTCCTGTCGCAGCACCCGCTGTTCCAGATCGATCAGCGCGGGTCCCGGATCGATGCCCAGTTCGTCGGCGAGCACTCCGCGCACCTTCCGGCACGCTTCCAGCGCATCCGCCTGACGCCCGGACAGATACAGCGCGGTGATCAACTGGCCCCACAGCGGTTCGCGCAGCGGATGCTCGGTGGTCATCGCGACCAGTTCGCCGATCACCGAGGATGCGCGACCACAGGCGATTTCGGCGTCGATCCGCGCCGAGGCCGCCAGCAGCCGCTCCTCGTCCATGGCGGTGGCGAAGCCGTCGGCGAATTGCAGACCGGCCAGATCCGCCAGCGCACGGCCGCTCCATTCGCGCAGCGCCGAGGCGAACAGCTGGGCGGCGCCCGCGTGATCGCCCGCCTCGGCGGCGCGAGCGCCCTCCTCCCGCGCCGCCTCGAAACGGCCCAGGTCGCAGGCGCTCTCGTCGATCTCCAATCGGTACCCGGAGGACTCGGTGCGCAGCACCGTAGCCGGGTCGACTCCGGAATTCCGGAGCGCCTTGCGGATATTCGAGACGAAAACCTGCAGGCTGGCGGCATAGGAGTCGGGCGGGTCCTCGTTCCACACCATGTCCGCGAGAGCGGCCGAGGACACCGCGCGCCGCCGGTTCACCGTGAGCGCGGCGAGCAGAGCTCGCGGTTTGGGCCCGCCGACCGCCACCGGCTCATCGCCGACGAGCAGTCGCACGGGCCCGAGCACACGCACATCCAGACTCATGTGCACCAAGCCCCTGACGGGTGTACCAGGTCAGGCGCTGATCGAGCGTCCGGCGGATTTCAGGTCGTTGCACGCCTCGAGCACGCGCGCCGCCATCGACGCCTCGGCCTTCTTCAGGTAGCTGCGCGGGTCGTAGGACTTCTTGTTGCCCACCTCGCCGTCGATCTTCAGCACACCGTCGTAGTTGCTGAACATGTGCCCGGCGACCGGCCGGGTGAACGCGTACTGGGTGTCGGTGTCGACGTTCATCTTCACCACGCCGAAGCGCAGCGAGTCCTCGATCTCGGACTTCAGCGAGCCGGAGCCGCCGTGGAAGACGAAGTCGAACGGCTGCGCGTCGGCGGAAAGGCCGAGCTTGGCCGCGGCGACGCGCTGGCCCTCGGCCAGCACCGCGGGCTTGAGCACCACGTTGCCCGGCTTGTACACGCCGTGCACGTTGCCGAAGGTGGCCGCGAGCAGGTACTTGCCGTTCTCGCCCGCGCCGAGCGCGTCGATGGTCTTCTCGAAGTCCTCCGGCGAGGTGTAGAGCTTCTCGTTGATCTCGGCCTCGACACCGTCCTCTTCGCCGCCGACGACGCCGATCTCGACCTCGAGGATGATGTTGGCCGCGTGCGTGGCCTTCAGCAGTTCCTTCGCGATCTCCAGGTTCTCGTCGATCGGAATCGCGGAGCCGTCCCACATGTGCGACTGGAACAGCGGGTTCTGCCCCGCGTTGACCCGCTCCTGGGAGATCGCGAGCAGCGGGCGAACGAAGGTGTCCAGCTTGTCCTTCGGGCAGTGATCGGTGTGCAGCGCGATGGTCACGTCGTACTCGGCGGCGACGACGTGCGCGAACTCCGCCAGCGCGACCGCACCGGTGACCATGTCCTTCACGCCCTGGCCGGAACCGAATTCCGCACCGCCGGTGGAGAACTGGATGATGCCGTCACTGCCCGCGTCCGCGAAACCCTTGATGGCCGCGTTGATCGTCTCCGACGACGTGCAGTTGATGGCCGGGAAGGCGAAGGAGTTGGCTTTGGCCCTACCGAGCATCTCGGCGTAGACCTCCGGAGTCGCGATGGGCACAGTAAGACCTCCGTGTTGTTGCGGCAAAGACCTATTTTGTCAGTGTTCACCCTAAGGCAGCGCTGTTTCGCCTGGTATGCAGGGATGGAGTGGAAACTTGACTCGCGAGTAATTTCGCGCACAGCGCGAGCATTCTCCGGGGAAGCCGGTACTGTGGGGCCGGTAATTTGCGCTGGCAGCTTCCGACGCGGTGGCAAGCGATGCAGGCCAGCCGTATCGGGACAGGAGGCCACGTGATTCTGCAGGCAGCGACAGAATCGGTGACGAGCAACCTCGCACTTACCGAGTTGCTCGATCCGATGCACCTGCTCACGGAGACGTGGCTGAAGAACGCGGTGCTCCCCGCCATCCTGGTGATCGTCTTCATCGAGACCGGCCTGCTGTTCCCGCTGCTGCCCGGCGACTCGCTGCTGTTCACCGGCGGCCTGCTGGCGGCGCAGCCGAATCCGCCGGTATCGATCTGGGTGCTGGTGCCCGCCACCGTCCTGGTCGCGTTCCTGGGTGACCAGTCCGGATACTGGATCGGCCGGGCGATCGGGCCCGCGCTGTTCCACAAGGAGGACACCCGGTTCTTCAAGAAGCACTACGTGACGGAAACGCACGAGTTCTTCGAGAAGCACGGACCCAAGACGATCATCCTGGCTCGTTTCGTGCCGATCGTGCGTACCTTCATGCCGGTGCTGGCCGGTGTGTCCAAGATGGACTACCGCAAGTACGTCGCGTTCGACATCGTCGGCGCGCTCCTCTGGGGCGGTGGCGTCACGGTGCTCGGCTATTTCCTGGGCAACGTCGCGTTCATCCGGGACCACATCGAGGCGATCTTCCTGCTCATCGTGTTCGTGTCGATCCTGCCCGGCATCACCGCGGTGGCGAAGAAGCTGCTCAACCGGGGCGCGCCGGAGGCCGAAGCGTCGGAGGCCGAGCTGACCGCTTCGACGAGCGAGCCCTCGCGCTGAGCCGGTGTCGACGGCTTACCCGGCCCTAGCTGTGGGCAGTTTCGATCCGCTGATGTCGGCGGGCCCCGCGCTCGTCTGGACAGTAGTACTGACCTTCGTCTTCCTGGAATGCGCGGTGATCCTCGGGCTGTTCCTGCCGGGCGACTCCATGCTCATCACCGCCGGCATTGTGATGGCGTCGCACGCCTCAGGCGAGGCACACGTGTGGGCGCTGTCGCTGGGCGCGATGGTCGCGGCGATCGCGGGCAACCAGGTGGGATACGTGATCGGCCATCGCGCGGGACACCACCTGGTCGCCCGTAAGGACGGCAGGTACATCAACGTCCGCAACCTGCAGCGGGTGGCGGAGTTGCTGCATCGGCACGGGTTCGTCGCAGTGCTGGTCGCGCGGTGGATTCCGTGGGTGCGGACGCTGTGCCCGTCGGTCGCGGGCGCGGCGCGCATGGACCACCGCAAGTTCACCGTGGCCAGCACCATCGGTGCGATCGTCTGGGCACCGGTGCTGTTGCTCATCGGCTACTACGCGGGCAGCTTCCTGGAACGGGTGCCGTGGCTGATGCCGATCGTGATCGGCACGCTCGTGGTGGGGCTGATCATCGGAACGGTGCTCGGCGTGCGGCACTACCGGCAGGAGATGTCCCGGCCCGCCGAGGAATTCGACCTGGACGACGCGCCGACCGTGGTGCTGGAGGCCGAGCGCTGCTCCAGGATCACAGACCCGCGGCGCTGACCTGGTAGGCCGCCTCCATCAGCAGCCAGCCGGACAACTGCACGGACAGATCGCGCTCGGGCACCTTCGACGAGGTCACCGAACCGCCAGGGGTGAAGTATCCGGCTCCGGCGCTGCCACCGGGCAGTTGCGCGGGCTGGTTCCAGTCGTGCCCGAACAGTGGCTCGCCCTCGACCTCGAGCCGGTTGGCCCAGGCCGCCGTCGCGGACGCGCGCACGATCGCGGCCGCCGCACGGCGATCGGCCAGTCGTGCGGGGTCCTCGCCGGGCAGCATTACCGCCACCACCGCCAGGTAGCGGGCCAGGATGCCGTTGAACAGTCCACCGTCACCGCCACCGCCACCGTGCACGACACCGTCCGTGGTCATATGCTCCTCGACCGCCGCCAGCAGCCGGTGCACGCGTTCGATGTGCCTGGCCTCGCCGGACTGCACGGCCAGCTCGGTTTCCAAGCCGAGCGCCACGCCCTGGCAATAGGTGAAGACCGGGCGCTCGATCTCGCCGGAGGGCAGGTGGATACCGTCCAGGATCAACCCGGTCTCCTGGTCGCGCAATGTCGCGTCCAACCAGTCGGCCATCTCCTGGGCACGCTGAATCCGCCCGAGGCGCACCAGCGCGATGGCGGCGGGACCGTTGGCGGGCGCGTTGAAGTAGTCTGAGCCGATGCGCCACGGGAGTCCACCGCCGATCTGCGGCTCCCAGCCCTCGTAGAGGGTCTTCTCCAACGCGACCAGCGCCCTGCGCACGTTGGTGCCCTGGGTACGCTCGGCACGTTCCAGCGCGATCGCCAGCCAGGCCATGTCGTCGTAATAGCGGTTGGTCCAGCCGGTGAGATTGCGGATGCGGTGCGAGCGCGCCAGTGCGGCAAGTCGCTTGCGGCGCAATGGAGTCGGCACACGGTTGGCGGCGTCGGTGGCGCAGTCGATCAGATGCGCCTGCCACCAGTAGTGCCACGAACCGAACATCCGCTCGCGCTTGGTGGCCGGCCAGCCCACCACGCCCAGCGCCGTGCCCGGCAGCGCCCACACCGCGCGCAGGTGCCGCGAGACGATCGCGGACTCGGCCATGTCGGCGCGTTCGGACCACAGTGTCGCGGGAGCGACGGCGTCCCGGCCCGCCCGGGAAGGACCGGCCGGCGGGTGCGGTGCCGCAGAGGCCGGTTCGGCGTGCTCCGCGTGCGGCACGTCGAGATCGTCGCTCCGCGAGGTCATGACTCAATGGTGCCAGGATTGAACGCCTTTATGCGTCCGATTTGTTACAAAAGCGATGTGAAATCGTGGCGGTTCAACTCTGTGCCCGCAAGATCTCCTGTTCAGGCGCTTGTCGCGCTCACCATGCTGTCGTGAGATCGGCGTGTTGCCGGATCCACGCGTGCATCGCGATTCCCGCCGCCACACCCGCGTTGATGCTGCGGGTGGAACCGAACTGGGCGATCGACACCGTCATCATGGCAGCCTGTTTGGCGTGCTCGGTGACCCCAGGACCCTCCTGGCCGAACAGCAGCAGGCACTCGCGCGGCAGCGTGACCGTCTCCAGCGGCACCGAACCCGGCACGTTGTCGACGGCGACCACGGTGAGGCCAGCGCGTTCGCTGAAGGCCAGCAGCTCGCCGATATCCGCGTGATGCTCGATGTGCTGGTAGCGGTCGGTCACCATGGCGCCGCGCCGGTTCCAGCGTCGCCTGCCCACGATGTGCACGGCCGCGGCCGCGAAGGCGTTCGCGGTGCGGACCACCGTGCCGATGTTCGCGTCGTGCCCGAAGTTCTCGATCGCGACATGGAACGGGTGCCTGCGCTGATCGATGTCGGCGACGATCGCCTCCCGGCTCCAGTACCGGTAGGCGTCCACCACGTTGCGGCGGTCGCCGCCCGCCAGCAGCTCCGGATCAAAACGCGGGTCCTCCGGCGGCGGCTCCGCGTGCTCGACGGCCCACGGACCGACGCCGTGCGAGTGCGCACCCCACTCCGTCGGCCCGGGTAGGTCCTGGTCCGCTGCGTCCGGCACTGGATAGCTCACGCCGACGATGCTAATTCCGGCCACCACGCCTGCGACGGGTGGCCGGGGGCTCGGCTCAGTAGCTGGACGAGCTTCCCGCGAACGCGCCGATCAAGCCGAGCACCACGAAAAGCAGGACGATCAAGAGACTGAGGCACAGCAGCACCGTCGCGATGATGCCGCAGATGTAGCCCGCGTTGACGTTCCCTCGACCGCCGATGGCACCGCCGGACGCGTCGATCTCGTTGAGCGCGCGCTTGCCCATCACCCAGGCGAAGGGGCCCATGATCTGGCATAGCACGAGACTCAGGATGCCCAGTATCAGGATCGTCGTGGCTTGCGGATGGTCCGGCGGCGGTCCGTAGGCACCATAGGCTGGGTAGCCGTACGGCGGCTGCTGCGGCGGGTAGCTCATCCGCAGGATGGTAGCGGTGTTGCTGGCTACACCACCATTCGGCGGGCACGCTCTATCGAACGTTCGCGCCCCCGCGACAACCATGGAGCCCATGACCGAGACACACGAATCGACCCTCGTGCTCGACCCGCCATCCGGCGAGCCCGAACCGGCTGAGCACATGCTGCGCACCGTGCTGCTCGCGCCGTTGCGCGCCCGGTTCTGGAAGGAACTCGTCTACGTCCTCACGGTTTTCGTGCTCGGCTGCGCCGCCGTCGCCTATCTGTTCTTCGGCTTCGGCGGCGGGCTGTACCTCGCGATCACCATCATCGGCCTGCCGGTGCTCGCGCTGGTGCTGCTCGGTGGACGGGTATGGGGACGGGTCTACCGCGCGCTGGCCAAGGATCTGCTCGGGGTCACCGTCACGCCGCCACCACAGTTCGCGCCCGCGCCCGGCGTGTTCGGATTTCTCAAGGGCGCGTTCACCGATCGGGTGAGCTGGCGGTCGGCGCTGTTCCTGCTCGCGCAAGCGGTGCTCGGCGTGGCGGTGGGGTATCTGGTACTCGTCACGATGGCGATGACCATGTTCACCGCGATCTCCCCGATCCCGTGGGCGCTGGTCCACCCGACCAATGTCGACGAGCACGGTGTCGAGCATCAATCCATGGTCCAGTTCGGTGATTTCTCCATCGACAGCTGGCCGAAGGTGCTCGGGTTCGCGCTGCTGGGCATTCTGGGTTGCCTGGTGCTGCCGTGGTTGTTGCGCGGCGTCTGCTTGGTGCACGGGCTGCTGACCATCGCCCTGCTCAGCGCGACGGCGCGCGACCGCAGGGTGATCGAGTTGCAGGAGAGCAGGCGGACCGCGGTGGAGGATTCCGCGGCCACGCTGCGCAGGCTGGAGCGCGACCTGCACGACGGGACGCAGGCCAGACTGGTCACCATCGCGATGGCACTGGGCCGGGCCGAGGACCGGCTCGCCGCGGGCGGCGATCCCAGCGACCTGATCGCCGACGCGCACGCCAGTGCCAAGGAGGCGCTTACCGAGCTGCGCGAGCTGGTACGCGGAATTCACCCGCCCGCATTGGAACTGGGCCTCGAGCCGGCCTTGGAGACGCTGACCGCCCGCTGTTCGGTGCCGGTGGAGCTTCGGGTGCACCTGCCCAAGCGCCCGAACCCGGCCATCGAGGCGATCGCGTATTTCTCGGTCGCCGAACTGCTGACCAACGTGGTGCGGCACGCGCACGCCACCGGTGCGTGGGTGTCGGTGCTGCCGAGCGACGCGCGGACCATTGCGGTGACGGTGCGTGACAACGGAATCGGTGGCGTGGTGCCGCCCACGGACGTCGCGATCGGCGCGGGCAGCGGGCTGTCCGGCCTCGCGGCACGGGCCCGGACCGTGGACGGAACGCTGACCGTACAGAGCCCGGCGGGCGGGCCGACCGTGTTGACCATCCTGTTGCCGCTGGCGGGGTCGCGATGAATGAGCGAGTCGACAACCCAGCGCCCGTCGCACACGATGAAGCCGAGCACCGGCGAGGTGCAGGGATGAACGACGGACTGCGTGTCGTGATCGCCGAGGACAGCGCCATTCTGCGCGACGGCCTCGCCGGGTTGCTCGCCGAACGCGGTCACGAGGTGGTCGCCATGGTCGGCGACGCGAGCACGCTGGCCGACGTGGTCGGCACGCACAACCCCGACGTTGTCGTGGTGGACGTGCGAATGCCACCCAGTTACACCGATGAAGGGCTGCTCGCCGCCATCGAACTGCGGCGCAAGTACCCGATGACCGGCGTGCTGGTGTTCTCCCAATGGGTCGAAACCCGCTACGCCACAGAGCTTCTCGCGGGCGGCGCGAGTGGCGTCGGCTATCTGCTCAAAGACCGGGTCGCCGATGTCAGGGAATTCGTGGACGCGCTGCACCGTGTCGCCACGGGCGGCACAGCACTCGACCCGGAGGTGGTGAGCCAATTGATGGGCGCCTCACGTCAGCAGGATTCGCTGGCCCGCCTGACCCCGCGGGAACGCGAGGTGCTCGAGCTGATGGCTCAGGGTCTGTCCAACAACGCCATCGCCACCGCCCTCAGTGTCACCGAACGCGCGGTGGAGAAGCACATCGGCAACATCTTCACCAAGCTCGATCTGCCGCCGTCGGATACGCACCACCGCCGGGTGCTGGCGGTATTGCGACTCAAAGGGTGACGACGCTCTGATTCGTCGGTTTCCTGTGCAAGACTGGCCACAACGCGGTAACCGTGCGGGGAGGGAGGAAGCGATGACCGTCGAAATGCACTGGCCTGATCATCTGCTGACCCTGGAGGACTGGATCGCGCTGCCAGAGGACAACAGCCGTAGTTACGAGCTTGTCGAGGGGGTTCTGGTCGTGTCACCGAAGCCGGTGTCGCAACATCAGCGCGCGTTCTGGCGGCTCGCCGCGCAGCTCGAACCACAACTACCGCCCACGCTCGGTGTACTCGCCGACACGGAAGTGCTGATCGACGCAGGCAGACTGCCGACTATTCGGGTTCCGGACATCATCGTGGTGCCCGAAGCGGGCATCAACACCAACCCACCGCGCTGGGATGCCGCCGACGTGTTGCTCGCCGTCGAAATCCTGTCGCCCGGTTCACGACGCACCGACCGGGTCACCAAGTTCTTCGAGTACGCAGAGGCGGGCATCAGCTACTACTGGTTGATCGATCTCGACGAGCCGACAAGCCTCGCCGCCTATCACCTGATCGACCGCGACTACGAGTTGGTCGCAGAGCAATCCGGCCAGGTGACGCTCGACCTCGCCGGAACACCGGTCACCCTCGATATAGCCGCGCTCACCAGCAGTCGCGTCGGCCAATAGTCCTCCGCACCGGGTGCGACAGACCTATCCTGGAAGTCTGGCACTCGGGGCGGAGGCTGGCATGGATCACGAGCGGATACTGCGAACGGTGCTCGGGGTAACGGCCGGGTATCTGGTGCTGCTGGCGTTGTGGCTGGGGTGGGTGGTGCATCGGACGCCGCCGGGGACCGTGCCTTATCAGATCGTCGCGTTGGTCGGATTGTTCGGCTCATGCGCTGGGATCGGGATGATCCTGGCGGCGCGACCGTCGAAGGCGGACCGGAAGCTGTGGCGGCACGGCCTGGAAGGGTGGGCGACCGTCGAGGGTGTACATCCGCTGGAGCGCACCGACCACTCCACCGAACTCACCGAACTGGATCTCGAATTGACCGTGCCCGGATCGGAGAGCTACCGGGGGACCATCGTTTTCGACGTCACCCCGGCCGACAAACCCCGCCTCGCGGTCGGTGAGGTCCTCTCGATCCGCGTCGATCCCGTGAACCGGGACCGCATCATTCTGGTGCTTTGACCACGGCCTTCACCTGCGCCTCAGGATCGGCGAGCAGGTACTGTGCGGCGGCGTAGGTCGCCAGGATGACACCTTCGGTCACCCGGCGAGCCCGCTCGCCGCGCGCGAACAACCGACGCAGCACGATGAGCCCGTCGGAGACGGTGAACAGCAGCGCGCCGAGACCGAGGCGGCTGCGCGGATCGGCACCGGGAACATTCACGCCCGCAATGTTTTTCGCGGCGGGCGCCAGCGCGGGATCGGAAGCCAGCACGGCCGCGGTGCCCAAGGTGACGCCGTAAGCCGCCAGCGGCGCGGCCACCGACGGCGCATTCGCCCGCAGTAACCCGATCGCACCCAGCCAGGCGGCTACGCGAGGCACGACCGCCCCCGCGGTGGGCCTGCCGCCCTTCCGCCACCACAGCGCCGAGTATCCGGCCTGCATCACCGCGAATGCCGACGCACCCGCGATCAGCCTGCGGTCGTCGTCCGGGTCGATGAGCAAGATGTCGCCGACCGTCGCCGCGCCGAGCGACCCGATCAGCACTTTGCGGTCGGTGGGCGGCAATTCGGTGCCCTGGGTCGCCACGTCGGCCGCGAGCAGCGGCATCAGCAGCGGCTTCGCGATCCACTGCGCCTTCTCCCGCCCGGTGACGGCACCATAGACGGTGACCGCCGCCGCGACGAGGAACCCGGCTCGGAACGGGCGCATCGGCTAGAAACTCGGCTCGGCCGGCGCGGGCGGCAGGGTGACCACCTGGCCCGCATAGCTCAGGCCCGCGCCGAAACCGAGCAGCAGCGCGGTCTGGCCGCCCTTGGCCTTGCCGGTTACCAGCATCTCTTCGATCGCAAGCGGGATGGAGGCGGCCGAGGTATTGCCGGTGTTCTCGATGTCGCCCGCCATCGGGACATCGTCGGCCAGGCCGAGGTTCTTCTTCATCAGCTCGTTGATGCGGGCATTCGCCTGATGCGGGACAAAGACCTCGATGTCCTCCTTCGCGACGCCGGACACTTCCAGCGCGGTGGACAGCGCCCGCGGCAGGGTGACCGCGGCCCAGCGGAACACCCGCGGTCCCTCCATCCGCAGCGACATCCGGCCGACCGGCTCGAGCTCCGGATCGAGGCCCTGCATGGACTGCGCGCGGTGCATGTACTCCAGGAAGTCGATGTCCTGCATGATCGCGGCGGCGTTCTCACCGTCGCTGCCCCACACGGTCGGCGAGATGCCGTTCTCCTCGCTCGGGCCCACCACCACCGCGCCCGCGCCGTCACCGAAGATCATCGCGGTGCCGCGGTCGGTGGGATCGAGCCCGACGGTCATCGTCTCCGCGCCGATGAGCAGGACATACTCGGCCGAGCCGGAGCGGATCATGTCCGCGGCCACGCCGAGCCCGTAGCCGAAGCCGCCGCAGCCGGAGGTCAGGTCGAAGGCGGGGATGCCGTTCATCCCGATGTCGTAGGCCACCTGCGGCGCGCCGTGCGGGGTGAGCGTCAGCCAGCTGGAGGTGGCCAGGATCAGGGCGCCGATCTGGGACCGGTCGATGCCGCTGTTGACGATCGCGCGCTCGCCCGCGGCGGCAGCAATCGACCGCAGCGTCTCGTCACCGCTGATCCAGCGGCGGTTGCGGACACCAGTGCGCTCGTAGATCCACTCATCCGTGGAATCGAGGACCTCGCACACTTCAGTGTTGCTGACCAGGCGTTTGGGTCGATAAGCACCGATTCCGAGCATCGCAACGTTCTCGCGACTTCTATTGACTGCAATGCTCACCACTGGTGACTCACGCGACCCTTCACCTTCTCGAAACTCAGACCATCGACCAGGTTATCCCAGGGCGAGGTCCTTCAAGCCGAGGATCGACCGGTACTCCAGTCCCTCCGCGGCGATCACCTGGTCGGCGCCGGTTTCCCGGTCGACGACGGTGGCGACGCCGACAACGGTAGCGCCTGCCGCGCGTAACGCGCGCACCGCGGTCAGGGGTGAATTGCCTGTGGTGGTGGTGTCCTCGACGACCAGAACCCGCTTGCCCGCGACGTCCGGGCCCTCGATCTGGCGCTGCATGCCGTGCGACTTCGCGGCCTTCCGCACCACGAAGGCGTCGATCGGACGGCCCGGCGCGTGCATCACGGCCAGCGCGACCGGGTCGGCGCCCATGGTCAGGCCGCCGACCGCGTCGAAATCCCAGTCCGCGACCAGCTCGCGCAGCAGCTTGCCGATCAGCGGGCCCGCGCCGTGGTGCAGGGTGGCGCGGCGCAGGTCGACGTAGTAGTCGGCCTCCTTGCCCGAGGACAGCGTGACCCGGCCGTGCACCACCGCGAGCTCGCGCACCAGCGCGGCCAATCTGTCCCTGTCGTTGGTAATCACCTGGTCGATCATGTCTAAGTCCTTCCGCGTGCGTTGAACAGCCCGCGATTCAGTCGGGCCGCCAGGGTTCGCGGGATCATTCCGGCGACGGTAGTGAGCGCTTTGTACTGCATACCGGGCACGCTGAGCACCCGATCCTTCTCCAGATCACGCAGCGAGCCGGCGACTACCTGGTCGACGCTCAGCCACAGCGCTTTCGGCAGCGACGACATCTCGATACCGGCACGCGCATGGAATTCGGTGTGCACGAATCCCGGACACAGGGCCTGGACCCGCACTCCGGTTCCGGCCAATCCGCCTGCCAACCCTTCCGTGAAGGATACGACGTAGGCCTTGGACGCCGAATACGTCGTGACAGCGCGAGCGGTCGCAGCCGTGCGGAGCCGACTGCGCTGGGCGCGCGGCCGGTCACTTCGGCACGGGTCCCTGATAGGGCCGGAATCCTGGGTGGAACGGGCCGCCGGGCGGGTCGGCGGGCCGATCGCCCACAGCGGACCGGTTCTCCGCGGCGGGCCGCGCGTCGCGCTCCTCCCGGGCCGGGTCGTCCTCGCGGGCCCAGCCGTCTTCGCGGACGCGGGCGCGCGCGTCCGGCACCACGGCGAGCGAAGGGCGCCGCGGAGGTTCTGGCCTGGACTCGTCCGCCGCGGTCAGCGGCGCTCGTTCGTTCGCGTAGACCTCGTCGTCGCTCTCCGGCTCGCCGCGCACCCGCGGCGGCTGCGGCCTGGCCGGACCGCCCGCCTCGTCGTCCTCGGCATCCCGCTGACGTTCGCGTGGGCGCGGACGGCCCGGGTCGTGCCCGCCGTCGTCGAAGCGCGGCTCGCTGACCGGCGGCAACACGTGCAGCAGGCCGGACAGGCGCAGTACCGCGTCGATCCCACCCTCCCAGTCCTTCGAGGAGGTGCCGACCGACAGCATGCCCAGCGTCCAGTTGCCCTCGCTCCAGAGCATCTGCACGGTGTCCGGCAGGTTCTCGATGAATGCGACCATGCGCTGATCGACCGCGTGCCTGGCGATTTCGGGGTTGGTCGCGAAGACCACCCGGCCTCCGATGGCGCCGAGCAGTTCCAGATCATGGTCCTTGGGCGGTGCGGCGGTCTTCAGCCGCATGTCCACGTCGATGTCCGAGCCGATCTGCCTGCGGACGGCGACCAGGGTCGCGGCATCCTCCAGGTCGAACAGAACGAACTTCTCGCCCTTACGGATGCCGGAGACCACGTCGACCGCGGACAGATAGCCCAGTTTGGCCATCGCGCCACGCCGCCATGTGGACGGCAGCGCGGGCTCGACGGACACGTAGGTATAGCCCTGGGACTTCGCCCAGACCTGTCGCGCGTGACCGGTCCGCTGCCGCTGGAGCCGATCGAAATACAGCAATACGATCGCGCCCACAAGCGCGATCGCCGCCAGTCCGAACCAGATTGCCGTCATCGCCGCCTAGCCTAATAGTCCCAGCCGGACATAGTCCGTCATTGGCCCCGCGCCGGGCCGAGGGATCATCGTCCGCCGCCGGGCAGCGAGGTGCCGATGATGACCTTGGCCTGAATCGATCCGTCCGCCGCCTTGTCGCCCTGGATCAGCACCAGCTCGCCGGTGGGCAGATCGGACACCTTGGTGCCCGACAGCGAGATCACCTGGGTGCCGGCGTCGGTGCGCACGGTGACGGTGTTGCCGAGCACGGTGTTCACCGTCAGGGTGGCTCCATCGTTGCCGGTGATGGTCCCCATGGTCGTGCCGAGGCCATCGACGTCGCCGAGGCCGGGCACGCTCGGCAACCCGCTCGGCGGAGTCGGAGCACCGGTTCTGGTGCCGGGAACCGACCTGGTCGGGACGGGCGCCGACGAAACCGCCGCCGTGTCACTCGAACCGGAATCGCTGCCACCCAGCAACATGCCCGCCACCACGCCGACCGCGCCGATCAACAGCACGACGCCGAGACCGAGCGCGATCCACAGGCCGGTATTACGCCGCGGTGGCCGCGGCTGTTCCGGCGCAGCGCCCCCGCCGGGCGGCACCGTGCCCGCCCACCGGTTGTCACCCCCGCCCTGGTAGGCGGCCCACTGAGCGTCGTAGGACGGAAACTCTCGCGTGGCGTTCGGTCCTGGCGGCGCCCACGCCCCGTACTGCTCGGTGGGAGGATATTCCGAGGGCGCGCCGACGCCGTACGCCTCGGTGTACTCCGCGGTATGCGCCGGGTCCCCGTACCCGGACTTCCCCGCCGGACCGAGGTGCTCGGTCGGCGCATCCTCCGGCCGCTGTCCCCACGGATCGTTCGGGTTGGTCATGCGTTCCAGCGTAGGTGGTGTTCGCTTTGCGGCGTCTACGGCTCTGCGTGCCGTGCGATGCAACCTCGATGCAACCCCACTCGTGACCTTGGCCACGCGCCGACCGGTACGCCATCGTTCGGCGTCATGCCGCATGGTCGTGTCGAGGAACAACACTCCGCCTCGGTCCGGGACGCGAGAACTGCTCGCTGTGCTGGAAGGCCCGATCGGGTTGCACTCCAGCGATCCAGCGGCGGGAGCGCGGGACGTCCGAGCATTCGCGTCGAGGCACTGAGCGACGTCTGCCGGTCCTGCCCGGGGCAGAAACTTTGCGGCACAGGCTATTACGCCCACCGCTATCGTCACGGCCCGGGCTTCCAGAACCGTTCGGTCTATTGCGCCGACAAAAACCTGATCCGCCACGTCGAACCCAGGGTCAGAGCCGATATCCCCGCGGTGGCGCGCGGATGAGCGGGTCTACCGCAGCGCGCTGTGGGCGTGGACGACGCTGCTGCTGCTGATCTCGCTGAGTTCGGACCCCGTGGTGCTCGCGGTGGCGTGGTTCGGGGTCGGCGGAGTCGGCGTCATGACCACGTCCTGCTGACGATCTTCCGCGTGGAAGTCATCCCAGAGGAAACCCTCGGCCGGACGGTCGGCACGCTCTCCATGGTGATCGACGGTGCCGCCGCGATCGGCACGCTGCTGGCGGGCTAGCTCCTGAGCTGGTTCGGCACGACCGGCACCGGCGTGCTGCTGACGTGCGCCATGTTCGTCATCGCGGTCGCAGGGAGCCGCATGGCCACACCCGCGCAGCAACGGGACGCGCGGAGCTGACGCTCCGCGCGTCCACCGCCTGCCTATCGCCCGACGATAAGACCGTCCCCATCGGGGCTGACCGTCACCTTGACCACGTCGCCGTCGGCAACCTCTCCCGCGAGCAGTTCCTTGGCGAGCGTGTCGCCGATGGCCTGCTGGATCAGCCTGCGCAGCGGGCGGGCGCCGTAGGCCGGGTCGTAGCCGCGGACCGCGAGCCAGAATCGGGCCGAATCGCTGACATCCAGCTTCAGCCTGCGCTGCGACAACCGCCTCTGCAGCTGGTCGAGCTGGATGTCGACGATGTGCTCCAGCTGTTCCTCGTCGAGGGCGCGGAAGATGACCACGTCGTCGAGGCGGTTGAGGAACTCCGGCTTGAACGCCGAACGGACCGCGTTCATCACGAACTCGCGATCGCCACCCGCACCCAGGTTGGAGGTGAGGATGAGGATCGTGTTGCGGAAGTCCACGGTGCGACCCTGGCCGTCGGTGAGCCTGCCCTCGTCGAGCACTTGCAGCAGGATGTCGAACACGTCCGGGTGTGCCTTCTCGATCTCGTCGAACAGCACCACCGTGTAGGGCCTGCGGCGCACCGCCTCGGTGAGCTGGCCGCCCTGGTCGTAGCCGATGTAACCGGGCGGCGCGCCGACCAGCCGGGCGACCGAGTGCTTCTCGCTGTACTCGCTCATGTCGATGCGGACCATGGCGCGCTCGTCGTCGAACAGGAAGTCCGCCAACGCCTTCGCCAGCTCGGTCTTGCCGACACCGGTAGGGCCAAGGAACATGAACGAGCCGGTCGGGCGGTTCGGGTCGGCGACACCGGCGCGCGCCCGGCGCACCGCGTCGGACACCGCCAGCACCGCCTGAGCTTGCCCGACCACGCGACGACCCAGCTCCTGCTCCATGCGCAGCAGTTTCTGCGTCTCGCCTTCCAGCATCCGGCCCACCGGGATGCCGGTCCACGAGGACACCACCTCGGCGATATCGTCGGGTCCGACCTCCTCCTTGAGCATGACATCGCCGTCTCCCGCTGCCGCGGAGGTCTTTTCGGCCTCGGCGAGCTGCTTCTCCAGCGCGGGGATCCGGCCGTAGCGCAGCTCGGCCGCCTTGCCGAGGTCTCCATCGCGTTCGGCGCGCTCCGACTCACCGCGCAGCGCTTCCAACTGCTCCTTCAGCGCGCGCACCTGGTCGATCGCGTTCTTCTCGTTCTGCCAGCGGGTGGTCAGCTGGTTGAGCCGCTCGCGCCCATCGGCGAGTTCGGCGCGCAGCTTGTCCAGCCGCTGCTTGGAGGCCTCGTCGGTCTCCTTGCTCAACGCCACCTCTTCGATCTCCAAGCGCCGCACCGCACGCTCCACCTCGTCGATCTCCACCGGGCGGGAGTCGATCTCCATGCGCAACCGCGAGGCGGACTCGTCGACCAGATCGATCGCCTTGTCCGGCAGGAACCGGGAGGTGATGTAGCGGTCCGACAGTGTGGCAGCCGCGACCAGCGCGGAGTCGGTGATGCGCACGCCGTGGTGCACCTCGTAGCGGTCCTTGATGCCGCGCAGGATGCCGATGGTGTCCTCCACCGACGGCTCCCCGACCAGCACCTGCTGGAAGCGCCGCTCCAGAGCGGCGTCCTTCTCGACGTGCTGGCGGTACTCATCCAGCGTCGTCGCGCCGACCAGGCGAAGCTCACCGCGCGCCAGCATCGGCTTGATCATGTTGCCCGCGTCCATCGCCGATTCCCCGGTGGCGCCTGCGCCCACGATGGTGTGCAGCTCGTCGATGAAGGTGATGATCTGGCCCGCGCTGTTCTTGATGTCCTCCAGCACGGCCTTGAGCCGTTCCTCGAACTCACCGCGGTACTTCGCGCCGGCGACCATCGCGCCGAGGTCGAGCGCCACGACGGACTTGCCGCGCAACGACTCCGGAACATCGCCCGCCACGATGCGCTGGGCCAAGCCCTCGACGATCGCGGTCTTGCCGACGCCGGGCTCGCCGATCAGCACCGGGTTGTTCTTGGTGCGGCGGCTCAGAACCTGGACCACACGGCGGATCTCGGTATCCCGGCCGATCACCGGGTCGAGCTTGCCGGCGCGGGCGGCCTCGGTGAGGTCGGTGGAGTACTTCTCCAGCGCCTGGTAGCTGCCTTCCGGATCGGGGCTGGTCACCCGGGCGCTGCCGCGCACCGCGGTGAACGCCGAACGCAGCGCCTCCGCGGTGGCGCCGTACTTCTCGAGCAGCATCGTCACGTCGGAGTCGCCCTCGGCGAGACCGACCATGACGTGCTCGGTGGAGACGTACTCGTCACCGAGTTCGGTGGCCAGGCGCTGGGCTGCGGTGATCGCGGCCAGCGCCTCCCGGCCCAGTTGTGGCGTGGTGGTGGCGCCGGTGGCACGGGGGAGCCGGTCGACGATGTCCTGTGCCTCGCGTCGCACGGTCGCCGGATCCGTTCCGACCGCCTTCAGCAAGGGCGCGGCGATGCCGTCGGTCTGATCCAGCAACGCCACCAGCAAGTGCGCCGGACGGATCTCCGGGTTGCCCGCGGCGGAGGCCGCCTGCAGTGCGGCGGTCAGGGCCGCCTGGGTCTTGGTGGTGGGATTGAACGAGTCCACGAGTCACCTTCCTACTAGTCGATACGCACGGCGCCCAGCGATCCACGACCTCCATCCGGCTCGGCACCGTTCCTAACCGTCCAACGTCGAAAAGGTTGAGTCTGTTCCGCTCAAGTCTGGTATTTCGTCGAGCCGTTCCGACGCGTATGTCCAGTACTACTCGGCATGCCCGGGCCCTGCGTGGTTACACGAGTAGCCAAGCTCGGCGCTCATGCCCGCATCTCGCCGGCGCTCGGGCTCCCGCCTACCCGAAAGCGATGAATCCGACACCGCCGAATGCGGTGATTGCGCACGTCGGCGGGCTTCAGGTGCCTACGATGACCACGGCCGTCAGTCGATGCATCACTATTCAGCCCTAGTCGAGGAGCCAACGGATGCGCGCGATCGTGGTACGGAAGTTCGGAGCGACACCGGAGCTAGCCGAGATGCCGATACCCGAGCCGGGGCCGGGAACCGTGCGGGTGCAACTCCAGGCGGCCGGGGTGAACCCCTTCGACCAGCGAATGGCCTCCGGAGTGCTGGACGGCAAACTGCCGCACGATTTTCCGATGATCCTCGGGGTGGACGGCGCGGGCACGGTGGCCACGCTCGGCCCGGGCGTCAGCCGGTTCGCGGTCGGCGACCGAGTGGTGGGCAAGTTCCTCACACCGCCGGTCGGCCACGGCAGCTTCGCCGAGTACGCGGTGCTGCCCGAAGGCGGCACGCTGGTGCCGATCCCGGTCGGCGTCCCGACCGTCCAGGCGGCGGCGTTGCCGACCGCGGGTGTCACCGCGCAGGATCTCGTGGACGCCACCCACATCCAACCCGGCCAGACCGTGCTGATCGTGGGCGCGACCGGTGGCGTCGGCTCGTTCCTGGTGCAACTGGCCAATATCGCGGGCGCGCATGTCATCGCGACGGCGCGTGGCGACTCCGCCGACCAGATGACCCGGCTCGGCGCGGCCGAGACGGTCGACTACACCGCGGGCCCGGTGCGCGACCAAGTCCTCGCCGCCCATCCCGAGGGCATCGATGTCCTGTTCGACCTGGTGAGCGCTCCCGAGGCGCTCGCGGAGCTGACCACCATCGTCCGCGACGGCGGCACGGTCTACTCCACTACCTTCGCCGCCGACGAGAACGCCTTGCGCGCACGGTCCATCAACGGCGGCAACATCGAATCCAAAGGCAGAGCACCCGAACTGGCCCGCCTCATCCAGCGGGTCGCGGCAGGCGACGTGGTGGTGCCGATCGACGCGACCGTTCCGCTCGCGGAGGGTCCCGCGGTCATCGGCGCGCCCGGCGCGCGTGGTAAGACCGTGCTCGCCATTTGAGCACTGCCCCGGCCCAGCGCTGGATCGATGTCCCGCGAGACCGCCCGGAGGTGTGCGTGAGCACCCGACCGCCCGAGTTCGGCCTGTTCCTGATCCCCGAAGCCGACAACTACCGGCAGCTCACCGAGCTGAGCACGTATGCCGACGTGTCCGGGCTTGACCTGATCGGCATCCAGGACCACCCCTACCAGCGCCGTTTCCTGGACACCTGGACACTGATCACCGCCCTCGCGGCGCGCACAACGCGGGTGAGCTTCTTCCCCGACGTGGCCAACCTTCCGTTGCGCGACCCCGCGATTCTGGCGAAGTCGGTGGCCTCCCTCGACATCATCAGCGACGGCCGGATCCATCTCGGCCTGGGCGCAGGCGCCTTCTGGGATGCCGTCGCCGGGATGGGCGGGCCGCGCCGCAGCGGCGGCGAGGCGGTGCGAGCCCTGGCCGAAGCGATCGCGGTGATCCGGGCGATGTGGAGCGACGAACGATCGGTCCGCGTGCCCGGCGTCTTCTACTCGCTCGCGGGCACGCATCCGGGCCCACGTCCGCGCCACCGTCCCGGCATCTGGGTCGGCGCGAAGGGACCGCGCATGCTCGAGCTGACCGGACGCCTCGCCGACGGCTGGGTGCCCTCGGCCGCATGGGCGCCGCCGGAGTTCCTCGCCGAGGCGGGCAGGCGCATCGACGACGCCGCCGCGGCGGCCGACCGGGACCCGCGGGCGGTGCGGCGGGTCTACAACGTGTCCGGCACCATCACCGCGGACGGAGCCGACCACGGCTTCCTGGAAGGCCCGCCCGAGCGCTGGGTCGACGACCTGCTGGCACTGCACCGCGAGCAGCGGATCGACGGATTCGTGTTCTGGCCCACCGACGGGGAACCGGTCGAGCAGATCCGTCGTTATACCGAGCAGGTCGTGCCCGCGGTCCATGCTGCCGCCGGGGCCTGACCGGCCGTCTCATCGCGACGACGCGGCGAGGGTTTCGGTGCGGCTCGTCCGCGGCGCCCCGCAGAACGGGTCAGCAACATCCGCCGTTTGCCCACCGATTACCGTTTGGCCGGGTCGAACGCTTCAATGGCGCAGCCGGACGAAGTCCGTCTTCAGCCGCGCACGGCCGGAGCGAAGGCGGAGGTACGCCTTATACACCACACGACCACGGCATTTTCGGGGATACTTGTCGGCGGGAGACCGCCGGTAACGGGTATGTCCCCGGGCAGAACCGAGGGAAAGGAAGCTCGACGTCGTGGATGCGCGTTCTGCTGCGCTGGTCCGCGCCAATTTTCGTTCGGTGATCGAATCGCCGAATGGACCCGAGCGGTTGGTCAGTGCGTTCTACGGACACTTGTTCGCCGAGAACCCCCGGCTGCGCGAGTTGTTCCCGCCTGCCATGGATATGCAAGCCAAGCGGCTGGCCACGGCCATCCAGTACGTGCTCGACCACTTGGAGGACTGGGACCGGGCACAGAAGTTCCTGGAACAACTCGCCCGCGACCACCGCAAATTCGGCGTCGAGGCAGCGCACTACGACATCGCCGGGCGTGCCCTGCTGGCCGCGTTCCGGGTCTACAACGGCGCCGCCTGGCATCGCGGTCTGGAGGAAGGCTGGCGCGACATCACCATCCTGATCTCGGCGTCCATGGCGATCGGCGCCAACTCCGACAAGTCCCAGCCGTACTGGGAGGCGACCGTGGTCGGTCATCGCCGCGTGCTGGAGGACCTGGCCATCGTGCGCCTGCAGTCCGAGGGGCCGGTGCCCTACCAGGCCGGGCAGTACGTACCGGTCAGCGTGCCGCAGCGCCCGAAGATGTGGCGCTACCTCTCCCCGGCGATCCCGTCCAATCCGTATGGCGAGATCGAGTTCCACGTGCGCAAGATCCGCGGCGGGTGGGTGAGCCCCGCGATCGTCAACGAGACCAGGGTCGGCGACCGGTGGCAGATCGCCGGACCGCTGGGTGGGCTGCACGTCGACCGGGACAGCGGCCGTGACGTGCTGATGATCGGCGCGGGCACCGGCATCGCCCCGCTGCGCGCACAGCTGATCGAGATGGGCCAGCGCGGTATCAACCCGCGGGTGCACTTCTTCATCGGCGGCCGCTACCCCTGCGATCTGTACGACGTGGAGAACATGTGGCAGCTGTCGCAGAGCAACCCGTGGCTGACCGTCGTGCCAGTGTGCGAGGAGAAGACCAACCCGTGGTGGTACCCGCATCCAGCGCAGGACGCACCGTACGGCATGCACCGGCGCCTGATCGGTAACCTGGGCGCCGTGGTCGCGAGCTTCGGCGCGTGGGCGGACCGGCAGATCCAGATCGCCGGATCGGCGCGCATGATCGCGGACACCCGACGCGCGCTCATCGCCGTCGGTACACCCGAGCAGATCATCAGCTGCGACCCTGTGTAAATGAAGGAGGCCCCGGTGGGGGATCCGAGCATGCTCGGCAACGGTTCGCATGAGGCGCCGGAGTGGACCTCGACCGTAGTCGGCCATCATCGGCTGCGGCACGACCTCGCGGTGATCCGGTTGATCGGCGAGTTCGTGCCGTTCGCCGCGGGCCAGTCTGTCGAGGTGCGGGTGCCGCAGCACCCCGATGTGCGGCGCAGGCTCTCCCCGGCGCTGCCGCCCTCGCTGGACGGCAAATTGGAGTTCCACGTGCGCACGGTGCCGGGCGGCTGGTGCAGCGGCGCGATCGTGGCCGACACCCAGCCGGGCGACGAGTGGCGGATCGGCGCCCCGCTCGGCGGGTTCTGGGTGGACCCGGACGGCGCCGAGGTAGTCATGATCGCAGGCGGCACGGGATTGGCGCCGATGCGCGCGCAGATCCTCGACCTGGCTCGTAAGCCGGAGCCGCCGCGCACTTATCTGTTTGTCGGCGGGCGATACCCACGCGACCTGTACGCCGAGGACATGCTGTACCTGCTGGCCGGCGAATTGCCTTGGCTCACCGTGATTCCCGTGGTGGAAAGCCCGGAGGACCCGGACTGGGCGGACGAGTGGTACGAGCAGTCCCGCGTCGACATCGGCTTCCCACCCGACGACCTGCTGTACGGCACGCTCGCCGACGTGGTCGGCTCGCACGGCGCGTTCCTGAACCACCAAGTGCTGGTCTGCGGCTCCCCCGCGATGGTCCAGACCACCGTCGAGCGCTTGCTCGAAACCGGCACACCGGCGGAACTGATCCAATTCGAAGGACTCTGAAACGGCCCGGCGCCCCGGACTCAAAATAGCGGGTCGTGCCGGATGTTCTTGGCCAGCGTCCCTGCCGCCATGAGGCGGAACTTCGTCGTCTGCACCATCGAGGGCGAACCGACGATCTGCACGTCGCGGTCGGCCCAGGCGCCGAAGCTCGCGACGACCTTGCCGATCTGCCCGGTCACCCGCGGTTCCAGGGCGGGCCACGGGCCGCGCGGCTCGTCGGGTTCCACGTGCCACCACGGATTGTCCTCGTGTTCGGTCACCGGCGTGACGGTGAGCCAGCGGTTGGCCACCGCCAAGTCGTTCAACGTGTCCAGGTCGTAGAGGTCGCACGGATGGTGGCCCCCGACGAACAAGTGCACCTTGGGATTGGTTCGCCGCTGCGCCATCGCCATGAGCTGCGCGCGCAGCGGCGCGAGGCCGGTGCCGCAGCCGACCATCAGCATCTTGCGCTTGGTGTTGCGCGGGATACCGAGTCCACCGAGCGGGGAGCCGAGCAGCCACTGGTCGCCGACTGCGGTCTGGCCGACGATGGCCGAACTGACCCAGCCGCCGAGCACGCCGCGGACGTGGAATTCGATCTCACCGTTGGCGTTCGCGGGCACGGCGGGTGAAAGGTAGCGCCACATGCGCGGCCGCGACGGGATCTGCACGCTCAGGTACTGGCCGGCGGCGTAGCGCATCGGCTGGTCGAGCTGCAGCCGGACGATGAGCAGGTTGCGCAGCACCTCGCGCCGCTCGACGACGGTGCCCGTCCACACCGGCGGCGTGGTCTCCTTCTCCGCCGCGCCGATCATGGTGTCGGAGATGATCTTCAGGCCCTCGTCCCAGGCCCGGTCGACCTCGTCGGTCCACATCTCGGTCCCCGCGAACACCTTGACGGCCGTCTTCAACGCGGTGGCCACGGCGGTGTAGTGCGCGGGCTGCACGCCGTATTTGCGGTGGTCCCTGCCCAACTGGGCTAGGAAGGGCAGGAGCTTGTCGGGCTCCTCCAACCGGTCCAGCGCATAGGAGATCGCCTTGACCAGGCGATCGCGCTGGGAGTCCATCGCGGCCGGAAAGAAATCGCGGACGTGCGGGTAATCGGTGAACAAGATCGCGTAGAACGATCTTGCCAGTTTCTCCGGTCCCCCATCCTCCGCAGCAACCGCCTTGAATGTAGTCCTGATCAAAGCGACAGTGCGCGAATCCATTGATATCACAACCTCATTTCGCACTCGTACACGAACCGTGCCGGCGAGTGAGGTGCTGCGGGGCCACTCGACAGCAGCCGATGGCAAGGAGTGTAGGCGAGGTTTGCCAGCTACGGAATCTTTCGATGGAACCTCCCGCGTGCAATTTCGGCAAAACGAGGGCCTAAAGCGAGACACGCCAGAGAAACCGACTGCAAGACGGCAGATCTGGCGCAAAATCGGTCGGATTCCCGCCGAATTGCCAAGGCCCCCTTGGGAAATTCCGTCCCGATCGGTCTGTTCCAGCGACCGCAGGGCAACATTGAACCTGCCAATCTGATCGCGGAACATCCGGACGCCGCCGATACCGTCGACCAATCTATAGCGAAAAAGCCCAGGTGACTCGACACGGAAATGGCGCGATTTGTACAACGTACGTCGAACATATCGTGGTTTACCGTCAGCAAATTGAGCGGCGGCTACACCAGGAACGACAAGGCCCCCGGACTCGGATCGCGATGCGCGACCGGAGGCCAGGGGCCTGATGGTGTGCCGTTACCGTCGGTGCCGGCTGTCGTCGCGGCGATTGCGCGGCTGCCAGACGACCAGCGCGGTACTGCGTTGCGGAGGCGAGAGATCGGGACGGTACCCCGCCCGCATCCGCTCCAGCTCCGCCGACAGCTCGGCGACCTGCTGGCGCAGCTCCTCCACCTGATTGGTCAGTTCGATGATGCGCTTGATGCCCGCGAGGTTGACGCCCTCGTCCTGGGACAGCCGCTGCACCTCGCGCAGCAGCTCCACATCCCTGGCCGAGTAGCGCCGCCCGCCGCCCGAAGTGCGTTGCGGCGTCACCAGCCCCAGACGGTCATACGTGCGCAGCGTCTGCGCATGCATGCCGGCCAGCTGGGCCGCCACCGAGATCATGAAGAACTCGGCGCGCGACCCGCCGGACGCGTTCTTCGGTTCAGAGGACATCACGCACCCGCCCATCCCGCACGTGGATCGAATCCACTGGACCGCTCCGCCTCCTGGTAGCGCTCGAGCGCATCGACGGCGTCACTGTCCAGCTTCTGCGGCACCGCCACCTTGACGGTCACCAGCAGGTCACCCGCGCCGCCGCCGCGCTTGGGCACGCCACGGCCGCGCACCCGAAGGATACGACCGTCGGCCGTTCCCGGCGGCACCTTGACGCCGACCCGGCCCTCCAGCGTGGGCACCGAAACTGTGGTGCCGAGCACCAATTCGCTGTAGCTGACCGGAAGCACCAGGGTCAGGTCGTCGCCGCTACGGCCGAAGACCTTGTCCTGGCTGACGTGAACGGTAACGTAGAGGTCGCCCGAGGGCGCCCCGCGCAGCCCCGCCTCGCCCTGACCGGCCAGCCGGATTCGTTGCCCGTCACCGACTCCAGGGGGAATCCGCACCGTGATGGTGCGTGTGCGGTTCTGGATACCGCTGCCACGGCAGTCGGCGCACGGGTCGTCGATGATCGACCCGCTGCCCCGGCACTCGTCGCACGGCTCGCTGAAGCCGAACGCGCCCTGGTTGCGGCTGACCACGCCGTTTCCATTGCAGACCGGGCAGACTCGCGGACTCGTCCCCGGCTTGGCGCCACTGCCGTGACACGTGGTGCACGGCGAGGGGGTGGTCATCCGCAGCGGAACCGTGACGCCCTGAGCCGCCTCCCGGAAGCCGAGGGTCGTCTCGGTCTCCACGTCGGAACCGCGCCGGGGGCGGCTCGAGGTCCGCGTACCGCCCCGGTTGAACAGACCGCCGAGCAGGTCGCCGAGGCCACCGTCGCCGGCGGTCGCGCCGCCGAAGATGTCCCCGAGGTTGAACTCCTGCGAGAACCCGCCCGCGCCGGAACCGAACCCGCCCCGGGTGTATCCGCCGCCCGCGAAGAGCTTGCGCGTGTCGTCGTACTCCTTGCGCTTGGCCGGATCCGACAGCACGGCATGCGCCTCGCTGACGGTTTTGAACCGCTCCTCGGCTTTGGTATCACCGGGATTGGCGTCGGGGTGCAAGTCCCGTGCGAGCTTGCGGTAGGCCTTCTTGATGTCGTCCTGCGAGGCAGTGGAGGAGACACCCAGCTCCTTGTAGAAGTCCTTTTCGATCCACTCCCGTTGGCTCACCGAGCATCTCCTCCTCTCGCGTCCTTAATTGTCGTTCGCGCCGGCATCAACGTCCGATGCCTCTTCCGTCACCCGATCGGCGTTCTCCGCCTCGGCGGTTTCCGTCAGATCGGCCACGCCATCGGTTACCCCGACGAGCGCGTGCCGAAGCACCCTATCGCCGAAGCGATAGCCTTTGCGCATCACGATGCCGATCACCGGATCATGGCCGGAACCCTCATGCTGCACGGCCTCGTGCAGGGTCGGGTCGAAAGGCTCACCCTCCGAACCGAACTCCTCGAGACCCTGCTTCAGCAGCGCGGCCGCCAGCTTGTCGGCCACCGACTTCAGCGGACCCGACTCCAGGTCGCCGTGCGCGCGCGCCCGGTCCAGATCGTCGAGCACGCCCAGCAATTCGGTGACCACCGACGCCTTGGCGGCGTCGATCGTGGCCTTGCGGTCGCGCTCGACCCGGCGCCGGTAGTTCGCGTACTCCGCGGTCAGCCGCTGCAGATCCGCGGTGCGCTCGGCGAGTTCGCCGCTGATAGTGTCGGCGAGCGCCTGAGCATCCCCGCCGTTGCCCGGTTCCGCGCCGTTGCCCGACTCCGGGGCCGGGCCGGCCGCGGCGTTCTCCGCGGCCGGCTCGCGAATCTCCCCGGTTTCCGGGTCGATCTTCCGGTTGTCGACGAAGGTGATCGGTTCCTTCTCGGTGCTTCCCTCGCTCACTTCTTCTCCGTGTCGACCGGCTCGTCCACAACTTCGGCGTCCACGACCTCGTCCTCCGACGCGGCGGTCGACGACGCGCCGTTGCCGGATGCCGCGGCATCCGCGGCCGAGGCCTCGTAGATGGCTTGGCCGAGCGCCTGCGACTCGGTCGCCAGCTTCTCCACGGCCGCCTTGACCGCCGCGATGTCGGTGCCCTTCAGGGCCTCCTTCGCCTCGGCGATGGCCGCCTCCACCTTGGACTTGACGTCCGCCGGGACCTTGTCCTCGTTCTCCTTGATGAACTTCTCGGTCTGGTGCACCAGCGACTCCGCCTGGTTGCGGGTCTCGGCCTCCTCGCGGCGGGCCTTGTCCTCGGCGGCGTGCGCCTCGGCGTCCTTGACCATCCGGTCGATCTCCTCCTTGGACAGGCCGGAGCCGTCCTGGATCTTGATCGTGTTCTCCTTGCCGGTGCCCTTGTCCTTCGCGGTGACGTGCACGATGCCGTTGGCGTCGATGTCGAAGGTGACCTCGATCTGCGGCACGCCGCGCGGGGCCGGCGGAATGCCGGTCAGCTCGAAGGAGCCGAGCAGCTTGTTGTGCGAGGCGATCTCGCGCTCACCCTGGAACACCTGGATCTGCACCGACGGCTGGTTGTCGTCGGCCGTGGTGAAGGTCTCCGAGCGCTTGGTCGGGATGGTGGTGTTGCGCTCGATGAGCTTGGTCATGACGCCGCCCTTGGTCTCGATACCCAGCGACAGCGGGGTCACGTCGAGCAGCAGGACGTCCTTGACCTCACCCTTGAGCACACCGGCTTGCAGCGCGGCACCGACGGCGACGACCTCGTCCGGGTTCACGCCCTTGTTGGGCTCCTTGCCACCGGTCAGCTCGCGCACCAGGTCGGTGACGGCGGGCATGCGGGTGGAACCACCGACGAGCACGACGTGGTCGATATCGGACACCTTGATGCCCGCGTCCTTGATCACAGACTGGAAGGGCGCGCGGGTGCGGTCGAGCAGGTCCGAGGTGATCTTCTGGAACTCGGCGCGGGTCAGCTGTTCGTCGAGGAACAGCGGGTTCTTGTCCGCGTCGACGGTGATGTAGGGCAGGTTGATCGAGGTGCTCTGCGAGGAGCTCAGCTCGATCTTGGCCTTCTCGGCGGCCTCACGCAGCCGCTGCATGGCCATCTTGTCCTTGGTCAGGTCGATGCCCGAGCTGGCCTTGAACTTGTCGACCAGCCACTTGACGACCCGCTCGTCCCAGTCGTCGCCACCGAGGTGGTTGTCACCGGAGGTGGCGCGGACCTCGACGACGCCCTCGCCGATCTCCAGCAGCGAGACGTCGAAAGTGCCGCCACCGAGGTCGAAGACCAGGATGGTCTGCTCCTTGTCGCCCTTGTCCAGGCCGTACGCGAGCGCGGCCGCGGTGGGCTCGTTGACGATGCGGAGCACGTTCATGCCCGCGATCTGGCCTGCCTCCTTGGTCGCCTGACGCTGCGAGTCCTCGAAGTAGGCCGGCACGGTGATAACCGCGTCGGTGATCTCCTCACCGAGGTAGGCCTCGGCGTCGCGCTTCAGCTTCATCAGCACGCGCGCGCTGATCTCCTGCGCGGTGTACTTCTTGGCGTCGATGTCCACCGACCAGTCGGTGCCGATGTGCCGCTTGACGGAGCGAATGGTGCGGTCGACGTTGGTGACGGCCTGGTTCTTGGCCGGCTGGCCGACCAGTACCTCGCCGTTCTTCGCGAACGCGACGACCGACGGGGTGGTGCGCGATCCTTCCGAGTTGGCGACGACGACCGGCTCGCCGCCTTCGAGAACGGCGACGACCGAGTTCGTGGTCCCGAGGTCGATTCCGACCGCACGAGCCATTGTGTTTCCTCCTAGTTGACGTACAAATCTGTGTCGGTGCTGGGCGAACAACCGCCCTGTGGCGCCCGGAACGGACGCCGCGAGACCTCGCCCCTCGCACCTCACGGAGCACGGCCCCAGCAACACTGAGCGTGGTCGACTCAATCCTGCATCGGCAGGAGGCCGGGAGTCAACCGAAACTTGAGCCGATCACACTCAATCTTGTTGTCATGCTCAACGGGCGACCCACGCGAATAATTCCCGGACCGGGAGGCGAATGGCGCGTCGACCGCTGAACTGGGCAGAATCGGCGCCATGGACGACAGCGCGCCAGTCACGACACACTGCGGCGATGCCGAGGCCGACTACGACGTCCTGCAGTGGGACACCAGAGTGGACTGCGAAGTGCGCCAGATCCTCGACCGAGTCGCCGACAAGTGGTCGCTGCTGGTGATCGCGCTGCTGGACCAGCGCAGCCTGCGGTTCACCGAGCTGAAGCGCGCTATCGACGGTGTGAGTCAGCGAATGCTCACCAAGACCCTGCGACATCTCGAACGCGACGGCCTGGTACGGCGCAGCGTATACCCGACCATCCCGCCGCGGGTGGACTACGCGCTCACCCCGCTCGGCGCGAGCCTGCACACCACGATCAAGGCGCTGGTCACCTGGACCGAGACACATCAGAACGAAATCGCCTCGGCCCGTGACGCCTATGACCGCCGCGCGGCCGAGGAAGCCGCGGTCGGCGCGTGACGGTCCAGCTCGGCCGGTCCGCGCGCACTAGGGTGACGACCGGGGTGGCCTGAGCGGGCCGCTCACCGCGCGCCGCCGATCCGAGGAGTCGCCATGAGGGCCGCCGTCGTCACCGCCGCCGAGTTCGAGGTCACCGAACTGCCCGCGCCGCGCCCCGGGACCGGTCAGGTGCTGATCGACGTGTCGCGCTGTGGCATCTGCGGCTCGGACCTACACGCCCGTATGCACGCCGACGAATTGGCCGAGTTGGCGGTGGCGACCGGTTACGAGCACTTCATGCGCTCGGAGCAGAGCGTGGTGCTCGGACATGAATTCAGCGGAACAATCGTCGATTACGGCCCCGACTGCCGCAGGCGATGGAAGACGGGCACCCCCGTCGTGGCACTGCCGATCGTGCGGCACGGCACGCAACCGCATCTGGTCGGGCTTTCGGCCGCGGCGCCCGGCGGCTATGCCGAACAGGTGGTGGTCCAGGAATCGATGACCATCCCGGTGCCGAACGGCTTGTCCGCCGAACATGCCGCGCTGACCGAGCCGATGGCGGTGGCCTGGCACGCCGTGCGCAGGGGCCGGGTCGGCAAGGGACAGACCGCCTTCGTCATCGGCTGCGGGCCGATCGGCCTCGCGGTGATCAGCATGCTGAAGGCCGCGGGTGTGCACACCGTGGTGGCGAGCGATTTCTCGCCGCGCCGTCGCGAACTCGCGACCGCGTGCGGCGCCGACGTCGTCGTCGATCCGGCGACCGAATCGCCGTGGGAGGCCGCTCCGAAGAAGGGGCGGATCAAGGGCGTCACCGACATCCTCGGCCTGGGTTTCGACGCCATGGAACGGCTCCGGCGAGTCCCCCGCCTGCCGTGGTGGTATGTCTTCCGGCTGGCGCACACGCTGAACGCGGGACCGGCCGGGCCGGTGATCTTCGAATGTGTGGGCGTGCCAGGGATCATCGATCAGATCCTCACGGCGGCGCCGCCGCTGTCGCGTGTCGTCGTGGTCGGCGTGTGCATGGAGGCAGACCGCTTCCATCCCGCGATGGCGATCAACAAGGAGATCGAACTGCGGTTCGTGCTCGGCTACGACCCTGGCGAGTTCCGCGACACCCTGCACATGCTCGCCGACGGAAAAGTCGATCCGACCCCGCTGATCACCGGAACCGTCGGGCTGGAAGGCGTGGCGAACGCCTTCACCGCGCTCGGCAACCCGGACCGGCACGCGAAGATACTGATCGACCCGCGCGGTTCCGCCGTCACACCGGTCTGAGCGCTCGCCCCGTCACGGGGCGGAGGCGAGGACGTCGTCGGCGATCTTCTCGTCCAGCGTTACCCGCACGAGCGCCGCGGCGAGATCCGCGGTGTGGTGGTCCGGTGCGAGGTCGCCCAGCCGGGCGGGATCTTCCGGCAGCTGGACCCGTTTCGCGCCGCGCAGGGCCCGCTCGTCGAAGTAGGGCCGCACCCACGTCCAGATGTCCTGGACCTCACGCAGGAAGATGTCGCTTCCGGTCGGGCCGATGCCTTGGAACTCTTGCAGCAAGTCGGCGGCACGTTTCGGGTCGTTGTCCGCCTTCTTGGCGAGTTCACGCAGGTCACCGTGGTACCGGTCGAGCAAGCGCGACGCATTGGCGCCCAGGCGGGTCGCGGTGCTCTCGTCGTATCGGCGGTAGTGCGCCCGGCCGAGCGCGTCGACCAGCTCCTGCCAGTCCGCGTCCGCGACCCGGTGCGGCGTGCGGTAGCCGTTGGCGATCAGCTCCCGTGCGGCCGCTACCGCGATCTCCGCGGAGATCCGGGTGCTGAGCAGCTGGGCCAGCATGAGCAGCTGGAACAGCGCAGACGGTTTGTCCTCTAGCGTGATACCGGCTTCCTCGGCGTATCCCGTGCCCGCCCGGACGAGCAGTTCGTGTACGACATCCTCTTGGCTCATCGTGGCCTCCTCTCGCTATCGGCGGCATACCCGCGGGCACGTCGGCTACACCGTCCGCGCGAACACCCGTCCAGCCGGCGTCTCGGTGCGCCGGAGCCCACCGTGGGAGGGGGTGTGGGTGCCGCGGCGCGCCAGCCAGGAGGTGTTATTCCGGCAGCAGACTCAGGGCGCCTTCCGCGCTGCGTGCGGCGGTGAGGCAGGCGGTAACGGTGAACTGATCGGCGAGGGGATGGCGGGCCCGGGCGCGCCATTTCCGGACCGCGGCGACGGCGTGGGCGCGCTGCACCGCGGGCGCCGCGTCGATCGGCAGGCCCAGACGCAGGTGGGGCGCGATGCCCGCGCCGCCGATGAGGCGATGCAGCTCGGCGAGATCGTCCGCGGGCAAGGCCAGTTCATCGGTGCGCAAGCGGCCGAGCAGGCGTAGTTCGGCGAAACCGTGCACGTCCGCGAGCAGCGTGCGAACCCGGGGCAGCACGCGGTCGGCCGGTGTGCCCGGGTAGGCGGTGAGTACGCTGGCCAGCGCCGTGAGCGCGGAGTGGGCCTTGAGCTGATCGGCGCGCTGCCCGAACTGCACGTCGAGCACCGAGCGCAGTTCGTCGACCCCGCTGCGGCTGGTCAATTCGGCGGCGAGCGTGGCGGAATCGCGCACGCCGAGGCGAATCAGGGTGACGGCCATGCGGATACCG
Organism: Nocardia sp. NPDC051787; assembly: GCF_040681325.1. Taxonomy (NCBI): domain Bacteria; kingdom Bacillati; phylum Actinomycetota; class Actinomycetes; order Mycobacteriales; family Nocardiaceae; genus Nocardia; species Nocardia sp. NPDC051787. The sequence continues at coordinate 198,655 of NZ_JBFAYO010000001.1, read as the reverse complement.
AACAGGCCGAATCGTTCGGCGAGCTGCGCGCGCAGTTCCGGCGGCACCGGCAGCGGAACGTCGGCGCGCGCGAAGCGGTCCGCCGACAGCAGCGCGGCGCTCAGCTCGTCGACGGGCAGGCTCGCCAGTGTCTCGAACGCGGCGAACTCCTGCTGACGCAACGTCGCCGCGGCGAACGCGAGCAGCCCCGCGACCGGGATCACGGCCTGGCACAAGCCGGTTCGCTCGAGTTCCCCGGCGAAACGCGCCGCGACCTCCCGCGCCGAGTGCAACGCGTCGATCCGGCCGGCGCCGATCTCATCGGCTCGGGAAACCACGCCGACGATGCCGAGCGGACCTGCCGAGCCCGGACCACCGTTGGCCGCCGCGGTCCCCGCACCCACGCGCTCGAGGAACGACACATCCGCCGCGTCCAGCCTGCGCAGCAGATACACGACCGCGTCGGCGCCCGGGATGGCGATGCCCCGCTCCGCCCGCTCGTCGTCCTCCCCCGGCGTCAACAGCCGCGCGGTGCGCCGGGACACCTCCCGCGACAGCGACGAGGTCCCCGGCGTATCGATGATGGTGGTGTGGGCGAGCGCCGCCGCGGGCCATTCGACCTCGAGGTGATCGACCTCGCGTGGCATCGGGGCGTTCCAGTTGAGCCGATCCAGGTCGAAAGTCAGCCCGTGCGTTCCACTGCCGCGCCGGACGACGACGTGCGCGCGGGCGCCATCCGCGGCGTACGCGGTCACGCTCGGGGTGGAGCCGTACCGGTACCACGTGACCACCCTGGTGCACTCGGTCGCATCGGTGGGGGCGATGTCCTGCCCGACAAGGGAATTCAACAGTGTCGACTTGCCCGCCTTGATCGAACCGGCCAGCGCCACACGCAACGGCTGGTCCAGTCGGCGGGCACAGTCGGCCAGCAGCGCGCGCGGCCGCGGTTCGCCTGCCAGCGCCGCCTGCGCCGCTCCGACCAGCCGATGCGCCTCGGCGACGATGCTCGGCACCGTGCCACCTTCACGTATCACGGAGCTACCGTACCGGCGGGTCCCATCGGTAGTGCGGTCTGCATGGCATCGGCATATCGGCGCAGCTCGGCGACCACGCGCAGCTGCTGTTCGAGCTGTGCGCCACGCTCGGCGCGGCGGGTGGTGACCATGGTCGCCGCCTCCTGCGCGCCGCGCAGCGACTCATCGATCGAGCGAAGGCTGCGCTCGGCGACACCGGCGTAGTGATCGCGCAGCGCACGGTGGATGCGGTGCAGACGATCCTTTGACTCCTTGCCCGCCTGGAACGCCACGTCGTCGACGAAGCGGCGTACCGCCGCCTTCGCCTCGTTGCGCCGCTTGGCCAGCCTGGCCTGCTTGTCGTCCCGGAAGGCTTTGCCGCCCACCACGAGTCCAGCACCGATCGAGATCGGGTTGAGCAGCGCGAGCCCGGCGAAGGTACTGGCCAGCCCCACCATCAGCACGCCGCCGTAGGACCCGCGCATGCCGACGAGCAGCTTGCTGCCGAAGCCGATGTCGGGTTCCAGGTCGGCGAGTGTGCCCGAGATGGCGCGGCCGGTGTCGGCGCGCAGGCCGGGCCGCACGTCCGGAAGGTCGACCGCGCCCACCTCGGAGAAATGCTCGGCGACCCGTTCGGCGAGCTGGATCGCCCGGGCGTGGGTCCACAGCAGGTTGTCCCCGAGCGCGGTGTCGACCGTGCCGGTGAGGTGTTCGGCGATGCGATCCCAGTGCCGGCCGGGATCGTGCTCGTCGATCCATTCCTCGGTGGTCCGGGCGATGGTACGCAAGCGGTCGCGCAGATCGTGGTCGACATCCCCGGCCAGGTCGGTGATGCCGTCGGCGAGGGTCTGCTGCCACGTGGCGGTTCTGCGGTGCAGTTCCTCGGCGGCCGCGCGGGCGGATTGCAGCTCACGCACCGCCGCCGCGCCTTGGGCCGGATCGCGCACGGCGACCAGCTCGCTACCGAGCGCGAGCGCGAGATGTTCCGCGGCGGAGCGGATATCACGGGCGACCGCCGCACGGGTGGCCAATTGGTCGCGTGCCACGACCTGGTCGCGCAGGAATTGGTAGAGCACGCCGAACCCGGATTCGACACCCAGCTGGCTGTCCTGCAACTGCATCGCGTGGCTGCGCAACAGCGACGACACCGGGATCATCGGTACGTCGAGGCGGGCCCGCGCGAGATGGCCCAGGTCGGCTTCGTGCACCTGGCGCCAGTGCGGGTACAGGTCGGTCTTGGTGAGCAGCAGCGCGACCGTCGGGCACAGCTCGCGCACCTGGCGCAGGAAGGCCAGTTCCGGCTCGGTGAGCTCGGTCGACGCGTCCGACAGCACCAGCACCGCGTCCGCGGCGGGCACCAGCCCGAGCACACCCGCGGCGTGGGCGTTGCCGTGCCCGCCCACGCCGGGGGTGTCGATCAGGACGATGCCGTCGGCGAGCAGCGCATTGGGAATCCGAACTTCCAGCCGCACGATCCGCCGCCCCTGCGCGAGCGGTGATCGCGGCTCTATCGCACCGATTTCCGCGATCGGCACGGCGACTCTGGTCTCCGCGCCGCTGGAGTCGCCGTGCGCCGCGAGCACCAGCTCGGCTCGCGGCTCGGGGCCGTGCGACAGCAGCATCGGCACCGTGGTGGTGGCGTCGTCGCCCACCGGGCAGATGTCCAGGTTCAGCAGCGCGTTGACGAAACGGCTCTTTCCCTGGTCGAGTTGCCCGGCGACGACGATGCGCCTGCGCGGGTCACGGACCCGGTCGGCCGCCACCTCGAGGCGGCCGACCAGATCGTTGCGGTCCGCGGCGCGCGCCGCCGCGATGGTCTCACCGAGTACCGATAACAGCGGTACCGCCGGTGGTGTGGCGTTCGGCGCGGGCGTCCCCATCGCGGTATGGACCTCTTTCCGTCGAACCGGTCAACTGTCAGTGCAGGAAAGTGTCGCCCGTCAGGTCGGCACCCGCCGAACCGGAGAGATCCGTGTTCGCGTGCGTGTCGCCGAACAGGCCCGCGTCGGTCTGCGCACCCGTGGTGCCGTCCAGACCCGAACCGAAGGCACTCGACACGTCCAGCGAGGACCAAGTGTGCGCGGTCGAACCGACGCTGCCGCCGAGACCCGCCCCGCTGTCCACCGCACCCTGCGTGGCGCCGCTCACCGAGCCGCCGACTCCGGCGCCCGCGTCCGCCGCGCCGCCGACGGTCGAGTTCAGTCCGCCACCGAGCCCGGAGGTGGTGTCCAGGCCCGCGGACAGGCCGGAGGTCGCGTGCGTACCGGCATCGATACCGCCGCTGATTCCGCTGTCCAGGCTCGAGCCCCACTGCGCACCGGCGCTCGACGCACCCTCGAGCCCGCCGGACAGGCCGCCACTCGCATTGCCCGCGGCGCCGAGACCAGTGGACAAGCCGGTCTCCAGACCTGCACCCGCCTGCGTCCCCGCCCCGATCGCGCCGTCGATTCCGGTGGACAAGCCGGATCCGAGTCCGGCACTCGTCTGGGCGCCCGCGTCGAGACCAGCCGACAGACCGGTACCGAGTCCGGCACCAGCCTGCGCACCAGCGTCCAGACCAGCCGACAGACCCGTACCCAGTCCAGCGCCAGCCTGCGCACCAGCGTCAATGGCGCCGCCGAGCCCGGTCTCGAGACCGGAACCGGCGTGCACGACGCCGTCCACACCGCTGGAGAATCCGCCGCCGAGACCAGTGGACAAACCCGTTTCCAGTCCGGTCGTCGCGTCGCCCGCGGCATCGAACGCCGCGCCCAGTCCGGTTTCCAGTCCCATCCCGAGCTGGCCTCCGGTGTTCAGCGAGCCATCCAGGCCGCCGCCCAGTTCCGCGCCGGTGCTTACGGCCGCGCCGAGCCCCGTCGCGAGCCCGGTCTCCAGACCCGCCGTCGCCTGCGTGCCCAGGTTCCCCGCACCACCGATGGCAGAGGAGAAGTTGCCACCGAGTCCGGTGGTCAGATTGCCCGAACCCTGCGCGGCGGTATCGATTCCACCGGTGAGCCCGCTCGTTGCCTGGCCTCCGGCCTCCACCACGCCACCGATCCCGGTCGACAAACCGGCCGCGGCATCCACGGCACCGTCCAGACCAGCATCGAACTGCCCACCGGCACCGAGACCCGCGGTCAAGTCAGTTGCCGCACCTACGGCACCATCGAGTCCCGCGCCCACGCCCGTGGTCACATCCGCGGCGCCCTCGACGGCACCCTCCAGGCCCGCTCCGAGACCGGTGGTCACGCTCGCCGCGCCGTCGACAGCCCCTTCCAAGCCGGCGCCCAGACCCGCCGCTCCATCGACAACGCCGTCCAGACCCGCACTCAGGCCGGTCGTCGCGTCCGCCGCGCCCTCGATACCCGCTCCCAGACCGGCTCCCGCCTGCGCGCCGAGGCCCGCGGTTATGTCACTGGCCGCACCGACAGCACCCTGAAGACCTGCGCCCAAGCCCGTGGTCACGTCTGCCGCACCACCGACGGCGCCTTCGAGCCCACCGCTGAGGCCGGTCGTCAAACCGGTCGTCGCATCCACCGCGCCCTGCAGACCTGCGCCGACGCCTGCACTCAGATCCGCACCCGCCTGTGCACCGCCGCCCAGTGCGGCGTCTACACCTGTGGTCAGACCGGTTGCCGCGTCCACGGCGCCTTGCAGTCCGGCGCCGAGACCCGTGGTCAGGCCCGCAGCCCCGTTCACCGCACCTTCCAGACCCGCACCCAGGCCGGTCGTCAAACCGGTCGTCGTATCCACCGCGCCCTCCAGGCCGGCGGAAAGGTCGGCGCCCGTGCCGATGGCCGCGTCGATGCCGGTGGACAGGCCGGTCTCCAGGCCCGCGCCGATGTTTCCCGCGCCTTCCAGGCCGGTGGACAGGTCGAGGTCGGCGCCGCCGCCGATACCGCTGATCACTTGGGCGCCCGCGCCGAGCAGGCCGCCCACGGCGGCGGACAGGTCGGCGCCCGCGTTCACCACGGTGTCCAGACCGGCGGCCAGCCCCGCACCCAGACCTGCGCCGATCTCGAGGCCGGTGTCGATGGCGGTGTCCAGACCCGCGCCCACGTCGACGCCCGTGCCGACGCCGAGATCGAGACCGGTGTCCAGACCCACGCCCACGTCGACGCCCGTACCGACGCCGAGATCGACACCGGCGCCGCCACCCGCACCCACGCCCAGGTCGACGCCCAGGTCGGTGCCCAGATCCACACCAGCGTTCGCGACCGCGGCCGCGCCAACGGTGCCAGCCGCGCCCACCGCTGCCGCCGCACCGGTCTGCGCGCCCGCCGCCACGATGGCCTGCAGCTGAGAACCGCCGGTGACCAGCGCCGACTCGGCAACCATCGGAGCGCAGAGGGTGATGTCCTCCGGGGTCACCGCGCTCAGCCCCGCGGCGGCCAGCGCCTGGGTGGGATTCGCGCAGTAAGCGACCGCGGCCTCTTCGTTCCGCAGCAGATTGAGGATGAACTCCAGAATCGCGTTGGGTGTCATCAGAATCGTCTCCTGAGATCCGGCGGACCTCGATGATCCGCAGTCGTTGGAATGCAAATCACGCTAGGAGCGCATCCCGTTACGCCGAAACGGGGCGAACCCCTACGACCGGCCGGGGGTACTCGGTAGGGGTGCAGGCGAAATTAGGGGAATTACCCCAATCCTTCCCCTAGCGAAGTAACGGCTGATGACCAGCAACCGAAAGACCGGTTGCGTCGGCGTGGCTCCAACGCCTGCGCACCATCTCGGAACTACACAGCAGCGACACCGGACCAGACAGGCTTTTCCGAACGGGGTTCTCGAATGACACAGCGCCTGGCGCTCGGCATCACTGTCGGGGCGTCGAATTCTGTCGCCGTGGCGGCAACGGAAGATGGCGACGACGGGATCGGCCCGTCCGGCGGCGGTTACCTGCGCACGCATCCGAGCGTGTTGCGGCTGTCGCAGGACATGGGGCCCACATTCGGCTCGGATGCTCGGGCCACCGGCCGCCATTCCAGTGACGTCCTGTTGGAGGGCTTCCTCGCCAGGGTCGGAGACCCGGTGGCCATGCTCGCCGAGGACGGCTCCTCGTATTCCGCGCCCGACCTGGTCGCCACCGCGATCGGCTGCTTGATCGACGAGATCGCCGCCGACACAGGACAATCCGTCACTGAGGCCATCGTCGCCTGCCATCCGGCCTGGTGGTCGCGGCACACCGTCGAGATCCAGCGCGACGCACTGGAGCGGGCCGGGCTCGGCGACGTGACCCTGGTTCCGGAACCCACCGCGGCGATCCGCTGGCTGGACGCGGCGCACGGCACGACCGGCGACGGCGCGGTGGTCGTCTACGACCTCGGCGCGACCGGGCTGACCGTCTCGGTGGTGCGCACCGGAGAGCACGCCAGCCTGCTCGGCAGTCCGTTGCGCAACACCGATGTGGCCGGTGCGGAATTCGATCTGCTGACCATGCGCTATGTCTTGGCAAATGCCGCGCTCGCCGCGGATTTCGATCCGTTCGATCCGGTGGTGGAGCGCGAATTGTCGGCTTTGCGCGAGCGCTGCAGAAAAGCGAAAGAAGAGCTTTCCATAAATACCGCGACCGTCGTTCCGGTCCGGTTGGATCCCGCCGACCCGCGCGGCAGCACCGTGCGGCTGGTGCGCGGTGAACTGGAGGACCTGCTGCGCGGACCGGTGACCAGTTCGATCGATCTGATCCGCGACGCGGTACACCGTGCCGGCCTCGAGATCGGTGATGTCGGCCGGGTCCTGCTCACCGGCGGCGGCGGTGCGATCCCCTTGGTCGCGGAATTGATCTCGTCCGAGTTCGGGCTGCCTGTGGTCGCCGCCCCCGACCCGGAGCACACCACGGCTCGCGGCGCCGCGCTGCTGGCCGCCGATCTGCTCGCCGCCGAGACCAATCAGCTTCCGCTGGTCGCCCCGGACGCCGAGGACGAGACCGTGCCCCAGCCCAGAGCACTCCCCGCCCCCAGAATCGCGGCGCTGCCGGAGCTGCCGGACGATCGCCCGGCACGCCGCCACGCGCCGACGAGCAGGCGGCGCGTCGCCATTGTCGCGGGTGCCGCCGTCGCCATCGGCCTGCTGGCCAGCGGGACGCTCGCGATCGGCACCGGTATCCAGTCGGGTCCGAACCATCCCGCCTCGACCGAGCAGTCGACCACCGGCGCGGCGCAGATCGCGGCGACGACGGGAGCGCAGCCGGGCGATCCGTCCGCTCCCGCGACGGGTGTCGCCGCCACCGACTCCGCGCCGTCGACGCGCCGTCCGGCAACCAGCGCTTCGCAAGCAGCAGGTTCACCCTCGGCCGCCGCGGAAGGCACCACCGTCGCCGTCGGGAACACCGAGCAAACTCCCGGCCAGCCCGCCCCCGCAGAATCCCCAGCGCCCCAACCTGCCCCTCAGCCACAACCCCAGCCTCAACCGTCCCCTGCCCCGGCACCGGCACCGACCAACCCGCAACCCGCGCCGCAGCAGCCGCGGCCCACGGTGCCGAGCGCGCCGAGCCTGCCGACCGGCGTGCTGAACGACACCATCGACGGCGTCGGCGACTCGGTCGGCACGGTGCTGCGCGCGCCCGGCGAGATCCTGGGAGGCTCCGGTGGCTGAGATCGCCTTCGACACCCTCCCCTGCGCCCGCGACATCTTCCGCGACCTGGAATCCGTCGACGAGCAGCCGGTCGTCTACCTGATCCGCGGTCGCTCGCAAACCGGCAAATCGACCCTCCTCACGGAGATCCGGGCTCGCCTGCGTGCCCGGGGCATCCCACTGCAGGACGACACCGCCGCCCTGCAGCACACACACGCGGGCAATGGCTCACACGCGGTGTCCCACGCGCCGGGCGCGGTTGTCACCGGCACCGCAGGGGTGACGACCGAGACCACCCGCCCCGCCCTGGTCATCGACAACGCCCATACCCTCGGCCACTTCGAGCTCGAATACCTTTGCTCCACAGTCGAATCAGGGCACCGCACGGTGGTCGTCGCCACCCAACCGCGCCCGCACGACACACGGCTGCGGATGCTCGCCGACGCGGTGGCCCGGCGGGGGCGCGTGGTCGATCTGCGCCCGCTCGGCGTCGCGGATATGGCGCCGTTCGCCAGGGAACTGGGCATGATGGTGCCGCGCCAGGTCGCCCAGCACATCCACCTGCAGACCGGCGGTATCCGCGGCGGTGTGGTCGCCGCGCTGACCGCGGCCTGCTCGGCGCGGCTGGACGCCGGCATCGCCGCCGTCGACACGGCCGTCGCCGCGTGGGCGCGCGGGCTGCTGGACAACCTCGAGCCCGACCTGCTGGAAACGCTCGTGGTCGCCACCACCGGAACCGGACTCGACTCCAGCGAACTCACCGAGGTGCTCGGCGTGGACCAGTCCGTCGCGCAGGATCTCATCGACCGAGCCAGGGCCAGTGCGCTGGTGACCGACGCCGACCTGCTGCTCGAGCCCGCCGTCGGGCCACTGCGCACGCTGCTCGGCGACCGCAGGTTCGTCGCGGTCGAACGCCGGTTGCTCGGCGCCCGGCTGGAGGCGGGCCTGCTGCGCGACCGCACCGCCGTGCAACTCGCCGAATCCGGTGTCCGCGACGTCCGCCTGGCCGAATTCCTCATCGCCGCCGCGGAGAAGGCCGGTCGCGACGCGGTCCGCTACTACGCCGCCGCGGCTTCCGCCGGCGCGGAATTGGATCTGATCGCGCTGCGCTGGGCCGAGGCGGCCGCACGCGCCGGCGACGGCGAGACGGCCATGCGGCTGGCCGAGCCCATGCTTGCGCGTTCGGGCAGCCCTGGCGCCGATCTCGCGACCGCCGTGCGGATCTGCGCGGCGGTGCTCACCCGCCGTGGCCTTGTCGGTCGCGCGGCGCAGTTGTACACCTGGCTCGGGCCGGACCGGGTCGGCCCGGATTGGGCGCTCGGCGCGACCGTGCTGTGCCTGGCGGGCGACGCCGCGGGCGCCAAGGAGATGTCCGCGTCGGCGACGCAGTGGCCGCCCACCGAGGCCGACGCGCACGCGCGGCTGATCGCGACCGCGCTCACCGACACCATCGAACCGGGCAACGGCACTGCCGCCGCGGTATCGGCGCTGGTGCAGGCGACGCACGCGGACGCGGGCGTGGAACGCTTCCTGCCGTGCACGGCGGCCTCGATCGCCACCCTGCTCTCGCTCGGCACCGGTGAGCCGCGCCGCGCGGGTGACGCGTTGCGGCGCGCCACCGCGAGCGGGCTGCGCTGTCATCAGCTCGACGTGCTCGCGGCCTGGACCACGATGCTCGGCGGCGACGAGCGCGCCGCCGCCGCGACGGTGGCCGCGCTCGACCACGCCGAGCTGGACGTCCGCGACCGGCTGCTCGCGCACGGCGTCACGGTCGGTCTCGCCCGACGCAGTGGCGATCACACCGCGCTCGCCCGCGCGTGGCAGGCGGCGTATCCGCTGTTCGACGACGTGCAGGCCGATCTGCTGTCGCTGCTGCCGATCGGCGAACTGTGGCTGGCGGCCATCCGGATGCGCGACGAGCGCCGGATCGCGCCGCTGGTGGACGCCGCGCTCACGCTGCTTCGCCGCTTGGACGAGCCACCTGCCTGGTCCAACGCCTTCCACTGGTACGGCGTGCAAGCCGCGATCGCGCACGAAAGCCCCGAGGAACTGCTGCCGCACGCGCGCGCACTGAAGGCGGCGGCCGAGGCGGGCGACCGGCACGCGGCCGTGCTCGCCGACGCGGGCCGCACCTGGGTGCTCGTGCTGCGTGGCCAGGTCGCCACCGCACCGGTCCAGGCGGCCGTCGCCGCGCTGACCGAGATCGGCATGACCTGGGACGGCGCCCGGCTGGCCAGCGAGGCGGCGCTCGCGGCGCCCGACTCGGCGACGGCCACCGCGTTGCTCAAACTGGCCCGCACAGTCCGCGCCGAAGCGCGCCCGCAGGACATGCCGCCGCGGCCGTCCACACCCGCGGCCGCCGATAGCAGCGACGCGGCCTCGACGCCGCCCGCGAAGCCGCAGGCCGCGATCCTCAGCGAACGCGAACGCGAAGTGGCCGAACTGGTCCTGCTCGGACTCACCTATCGGGAAATCGGCGCCCGCCTGTACATTTCCGCCAAGACGGTCGAGCACCACGTCGCCCGCATTCGACGCCGGGTCGGTGCTCGCTCCCGTTCAGAGTTATTGTCGATGCTCCGCGCCATGGGACACGGCTCGCTTCTGGTGTAACCGGGTGCGGTTCCGTCAGCGGGCACGCCGAAGCGAGGTAGAAGAAGATGGCCACTGGGGTGGGCCTGCGCGTCGCCGAGGACGAGTGCACGGCGGTCATCGTCACCGACGGCGACGAGGAACCGCGGTACATCGTCCGGGAGTCGATCCTGCACATGTCCGACGACGGCGATACCGTCCTCGGCGGCGCCGCGCCCGCCGGGCACTCCCACTCGATCGCCGGATTCGTGCGCGCCATAGGGGACCCCACGGGCATCTCGGTCGACGAGGGCGAGGCGTACCGCGCCGAGGATCTGGTCGCGACCGCCCTGTTCTGCCTGATCAATCTGGCTGCCGAACATCTGAACGGTCCGGCCGAGTTCTATGCGACGCATCCGGCGGACTGGCCCGCCGAGCACGTGCGTTCGCTGCGCGAGGCACTGGACTACCTCGGCCTGCGCTCGGTGCTGCTGGTCGGTGAGGGCGAGTTGCCCAGCGCCGAAACCGGCGCACACCCACGCTCGTTCGCCCACGACGCGGCGCGCGGCGCACTGGCGGCCGTGCTCGCCACTCCGGCCGGAGCCACCCCGCCGGACCCGTCGACCGCCGAGAACTCGACGGTGGACACCATCGTCATCCCCGCCGTGTCCGCCGCCGACGCGCCACCGCAGGCGTATTCCGCGGCCATCCCGATCGCCGAACCCGTGGCGGCCACCGAACCGGCCTCGCCGGAGAAAGACGCGCAGGCGCCTGCTGCCGCGAAGGCCCCGAGGCGAACGCCGCTGCTGATCGCCGGGGCCGCGGCGCTCGGACTGGTGCTCGGCGGCATCGTGGTGGCGCTACTGTTCCGCGACGGCGAGCCGACACCGGTCCCACCGCTGCCGGACGCCAAGTCCGAGCAGACGTCGGTGGCTCCCCCTCCACCGTCCCCATCGATCGTGTCGTCCACCGTGCCCACCACCACCGAGGAACCCGAGCCGCCCGTAGTGATCCCCGAGACGACAACGCCCGAGCCGACGACCCCGACAACCACCGAGCCGCCCACTACGACTCCACCCACCACCACTCCGTCGACGACGCGGACCACCACGACCACCCGCAACCCGTTCGGGCAGCTACCGCCGCTCCCGACCATCCCCGGAATGGGAATACCGGGTAGTCGGTGATTAGTAGCGCCCTTTCGGAGTTTGTGCCCTAGAGTGTTGCGCTGACCCTGTTGTCGGATGAATTTCGCCACAGCGGTCGGTTGCTGGACGAAGACTGTGTGCCAATGGATTACGTCCGTGGCCACGGATTTAGCTGGCACGTGCGTGCCGACGAAGGGACTTCATGCGCAAGTTGGTGGCGCGTCGCGCCGCGGTCAAAGCTGTCGCCATCGCCTCGACCGTTCTCCTGGCTCCCTTGTTCGGCACGACCGCCGCCTCGGCGGTACCCGAGGCCCCCGCACAGCTCGGCGTGGACAATCTGCCACCGGAACTCGTGCAGGCCATCGCGCGGGATCTGAAGATGACCCCGACCGAGTACTTGGACCGCGCCGCGCGCGCCCAGCAGCTGCGTGACTACGCGCGCGACTTCCGTTCGGAGCGACCGGATTCCTACGCGGGCGCCTGGATCGGCGCCGACGGCAAGCCTGTCGTGGCCGTCACCTCGCTGGACGCCGCCAAGATCGCCGCGGCCGACGGCTATCACACCAGCCTGGCCCCGGTCTCGGCGGACAGCCTGGAGAACTCACTGGTCCAGCTCAACCAGTGGATCACCGGTCTGCCACGGGAGATTTCGCAGGGGATCAACTCGGTGGCGATCGACTTCCTGAACAGCCAGCTGGTGCTCAGCGTCGCCAACACCCCCGCGGGCCACCTGCTCAATCTGCCGACCCTGCTGGCGAACATCAAGGTCATCCTGTCGCCGAACGGCGGGGGCCCGGTCGAGCGCAGGCCGATGGGTGGCGACACGTACATCAGCACTCCCGGTTCGCTGCAAGACGCGTCGCTGCGCGCGGTCGATGTCTGCTCGTTCGGGTTCAACAGCATCGACGCGTCGGGCAACGCGCTGAACATCAGTGCGGGCCACTGCGATCCGAACGTGAGCAAGGGGAATCAGGAGGCCACCGTCTACTTCCCCAACGTGCGCGACATTCCGGCCAGCCCCGAACTGGGCACCTTCGTGCGCGCTTCGCTGGGTGGCCCGTCCGCGCTGGACTACTCGGTGATCAAGCTGAACGAGCGCGCGGTGCGGGCGGGCATGGATCAGCCCTCGGTGCGTGGCGCCAACGGCACCACGCTGTGGATCACCGGCACCGCCGATCCGATCACCGGGGCACCGGTCTGCAAGTCGGGCCAGTCGTCCACGTTCACCTGCGGCTTCGTCGTGGCCGACCGGGTGGAGACCCAGCTCTACACCGCGGAGGGCGAGAGCAAGACCGTGCGCGGGTTCGCCAGTTCGGCGTGCACGCTCGGCGGTGACAGCGGCGGCGCGATCGTGTCCGGCACGCTAGCGCTCGGCATCACCAGCGGTTCCAACGCCGCGGACGCGCCGAATTGCAGCGAGGCCAATATCGGCCTGGCGCAGTACGGCGGCACCGCCTCGCTCGGCATCCCGATCCGGGCGATCCTGGCCGACATCGAAGCCTCTTCCGGTGGCGGAATCGGCAGCGGCATCACGGTGCGCACCCGGCCGAACGCGGGCTGAATTCACCCTCCGCGCATGTGGCGACAGACATATCTCGGCCGACGGGCTATCGAGGCAACCAAGAACACAAGATGAGTAGGCATACCGGGCAGAACCCCATATAGTCTGCTCATGCTCCTGCCACGTATAGGTCCTCCCCGATCAGCTGCGCGACAGACCGGAATCCGAAAAACAGTGATCGCCGCCTCGGCGGCGATCCTGCTGTTCGGCCCCACGGCGGCAGTAGCGACGGCTCAACCCGATCAGGCGCCCGGCCTGCCCGCCGAACTGGTGGCCGCGGTGGTCCGCGATCTGAAGATCTCGCCCGACGAGTATCTGCACCGCGCGGAAGTCGCGCAGCAGGTGGCCGCGTTCGCCACCACCGCCCAGCGGCAGTACCCGTCCGTGTTCGGCGGCTCCTGGCTCGACGACGCTGGCAAAGCGGTCGTGGCCCTGGCGCAGGGCCCTGGCGCCGAGGAGGCCAAGAAGGCGGCGGAGTCGGCCGGATTCGAAGTCCGCAATGTCGCCAAGAGCGAGGCCGCCCTGCGCGGCGAGAAGAGCGCGTTCGAGCGCTGGCTGGAGGGCCAGCCGGAGGCGGTACGGGCGCTGGTGCGCGGCGCGGTGGTCGACACCGTGAACAACAGCATCGCGGTGCGCGTCGACCAGGCGGGCCTGCCGATGCCGAACTTCATCGATCCGGCGCGCGTCATCGTGATGGCGCCGCCGGTGGCCGGCGAACAGGCCACCCTGCAGGCGGGTGACATCGCCGGAGAGGCGCGCGGTCCCCTCGCTGGCGGCGACGGCTACGCCTCGATCGCCGGACGCAGCTCGCTGCGCTGCTCGCTCGGCTTCAACGGCACCGACCGCAATGGCAATACCGTCAACATCACCGCTGGGCATTGCAACCCGGACCTCGGCTCGGCCGGCACCGGCAACGCCGCAGGCGTCTACGAGCTGAACGGCGACCGGGCCGGCGCCCAGCTGGGCGTGTTCCAGAAGTCGGTGCTCGGCGAGCAGGACTACTCGATCGTGCGGATCAACGACCAGGCCAAGGACCGCTTCGCCAACAACGGCGTCCGTGCTCCCGGCGCGGCGCCGATCCCGGTCGAGGGCGTGGCTACCCCGGTCGTCGGCGCTCCGGTGTGCAAGTCCGGTGCGCGTACCGGCTTCAGCTGCGGCGTGGTCAACGCGGTCGACCAGACCGTGCAGGTCGGCGAGCGGGAACTCACCCAGAGCTTCTCGGCCAACATCTGCGCGCTGCCCGGCGACAGCGGCGGCCCGATCGTGACCGGCAGGCTGGCGCTGGGCATCTCCAGTGCGTCGTCGGTGGCCGACTACCCGATCTGCGAGATCCCGAACCTGATCGGCGCGCTCACCGGTAACGTGCCGCAGCTGTTCGCGCAGCCGGTGCACGTTGTGCTCTCGGACAACCCTGGGCTCCGCGTGCGCACCAACTGACAGCAGGACGCGAAAGGCCGGCAGCCGTTGGGCTGTCGGCCTTTTCGCCGTCTTCGGCCCTTTCCGCTGCCCTTACGCGGCCTTCGGTGGTGGAAACGCCGCGTGGGGTGCCGTGCCGGTCGGGCATTCTGGACTGCATGTGTTTGGTGTTGATCGGCTGGCGCGCCCACCCGGAATACCGGTTGATCGTTGCCGCCAACCGGGATGAGTTCTACACCCGGCCGACCGAGTCCATGCGCCGGTGGCCGGAAGTGCCCGGCCTGATCGCCGGGCGCGACACCGGAGCCGTCGGCCGGGCCGCGGGCGAACCTCCCGGCACGTGGCTCGGCCTCACGGCACAGCCGCAGGGCAGCAATCGCTTCGCGGCGGTCACGAATGTGCGCAATCCCAACGACGAGCGCTCCGACGCCCGTTCCCGTGGCGCGCTGCTGATGGACTTCCTGCGCGGCGCCTCGGACCGCCACCCGGCGGGAGAATTTCCCGGCCCCGAAAAGTACGTGCTCGATGTCGCGGCGGCGCCCGACGACTACAACGGCTACAACCTGGTGGTAACCGACCTGCGAACGCTGTGGTGGCATTCCAACCGCAGCGCCGCGGAGCCGAGGGAGCTGGCTCCGGGCTTCCACGGTCTCTCCAACGGCACGTTCGTCACTTCCACGGGTACAACCCGGCCGAACGTAGATCTGGCTGCCCCACAGCCCATCTGGCCCAAAGTGCGGGCCGGTATGACCGAGCTGCGCAAGGTCGTGGGATCCGATCCCGGTGCGGTGGACCGCTACTTCGCGGTGCTCGCCGATCGCACCGAGGCACCGGATGAGGCATTACCGCATACCGGAGTCCCGTACGAGATGGAACGGGCGCTGTCGGCCCGATTCATCGCGCACAGCGTGCACGGCACCAGGGCGAGCACGGTGTTGTTGGTACGTGAGGACGGCATGTTCGAGATGGTCGAACGCTCGTTCGGCGTTCTGGGGCAGGATCTGGGCGAGGTAGTCGTCCGGGGGATGCTCGATCTGACCTCCTGACGAGCGACGGCCCGCCCTCCGAAGAGAGCGGGCCGCCGGGGATCTAGCGAGAAGTGTTCGGGCCGAAGGGTTTACTTCGGCTGATCCGCCCACTTCGTGGTGCCATCGGGCGCCTGCAGCGTGTTGATCAGGTCCATGCCCGCGATCAGCAGCGCCGGGCCGCCGACGGCCACGGTGCCGAGGATGCCGCCGATGCCCGCACCCGCGATCGCGGCGGGAATGCAGCCGACACCGAGGAACGGCAGGCCCAGGATGCAGCCGATCACACCACCGAGCACGACGCCCACAGCGGTGCCGAGGAAGCCGCCGACCGCCGTCGCGATGCCGAACTGGCTGGCGAACTCGTTCTGCGCGCGCTGGTTCTCGAGCGGCGAGGCGATCGGCTGCGCGACGACGTTGACGGTGTTGACCGGCTTGTCCTTGGGCACGGTGACACCCTGGTCCGGGGTCAGCTCGAGCACGGTGCTGTCGTCCTTGACGACCGGCTTCACCGGCACGACGGTGTCGGCGACCTTGAAGGCGATCGGCATCGCCAGCACGGTGTTGCCCTGCGCGTCCTTGATCTTGTAGATGTCGTCTTCCTCGACATCCTCAGAAGACTTCGCCAGCTCGAACGTTCCCCCCTTGAGCGTCGTCACGACGGTCTTCTCCACCAGCTTGACCGAGTACCGGATCGGGTCAGGCGTGGCGGCCGGCTCGTCGGCATGTGCGGTCCCCATACCGATGGTCATCGCACCGATGACCATCGCAGCCGCCGCGGTGGTTCTGCGGAGTTTCATTCAGTTTCCAATCCATCATCAGGTCGTCGTCACCGGCTGATCTCCAGCACGCGAGAGCTCTTTCCATCAAATCCGGGTGGTCGGCTCCGGATCCTCCCCGAGCGGTGTGAAGACGGGCACAGCTATTTGAACGTCGTGAGCCTAATGGAACACCGCGTTTTAAGCGACATGCCTTATCAGTCATGGGGACTAAGCCAATCCTTACCGACTGGGCGGAATGCTTCGCCGTTTAGCGTGGTGGTCACCGGACCAGCGGCAGGCATAGGCGGAATCTCCTGTGAGATTGATCACAGGTAAATAATGGGTCGAGCCCCAGGATGTGGGGCTATAGCCCAAAAGCCGATCGTACGATGGACGGGGTTGTTACTGGCGGGTAACTTACTGCCAGTTAAGATACGAGCCAACCGACGCGGTAACAGACCGGCCGCGCTCGTGGTGCCTCTAAAGAAAGGTCGCGACATGAATGCCCTGACAGTGACGCTGGGCACGATTGGGGCGGCGCTCAGCCTCCTGTGTTGGGCGTCGTTCATAGGCGGCGTCCGCAATATCGCGCGCGCCATCATGATCGGACAGCCCGCACCGGATCGTTGGCGGCCCTTCTTCCCGCGGTTCAAGCAGATGATCGTGGAGTTCCTCGCGCACACGCGGATGAACAAATTCCGCACCGTCGGCTGGGCGCACTGGCTGGTGATGATCGGGTTCCTCGGCGGCGCCATGTTGTGGTTCGAGGCGTACGGGCAGACGTTCGACCCGGCGTTCCACTGGCCGCTCATCGGCAACTTGGCGATCTACCACCTGTGGGACGAGATCCTGGGCATCGGCACCGTGGTCGGCATCACCACGCTGATCATCCTGCGTCAGCTCAATCACCCGCGGGTGCCGGAGCGGCTGTCCCGGTTCAGCGGTTCCAAGTTCGGCCCGGCCTACGTCATCGAGGCGATCGTGCTGCTCGAGGGCCTCGGCATGATCTTCGTCAAGGCCGGAAAGATCGCGACCTACCACCACTCCAACGCCGCGACCGACTTCTTCACCATGCAGGTGGCGAAGTTGCTGCCCGCCAGCCCGGTGATGGTGTCGATCTTCGCCTTCATCAAGCTGATGTCGGGTATGGCGTTCCTCTACTACGTCGGCCGCAACATCACCTGGGGCGTGGCCTGGCACCGGTTCTCGGCGTTCCCGAACATCTACTTCAAGCGCGAGGACGACGGCGGCGTCGCGCTCGGCGCGGCCAAGCCGATGATGTCGAAGGGCAAGCCGGTCGACATGGAGACCGCGGACCCGGACACCGACACCTTCGGCGCCGGCCGGATCGAGGACTTCTCCTGGAAAGGCTGGCTGGACTTCACTACCTGCACCGAGTGCGGGCGCTGCCAGTCGCAGTGCCCCGCCTGGAACACCGGCAAGCCGCTGTCGCCGAAGCTGCTGATCATGTCCCTTCGGGACCACGGTTACGCCAAGGCCCCCTACCTGCTGGCGGGCGGCCGCAAAGACATGGGCGGCGATGAGGTCGGCTTGGTCGACGCCGAGGGCAACCCGAACGAAGCGAAGCTGGCCGAGATCTCCGAGGCCGCCAAGGCCGAGGCGGAGCGTCCCCTGGTGGGCGGCGCGGAGGTGGGCGGCATCATCGATCCCGAGGTGTTGTGGAGCTGCACCACCTGCGGCGCGTGCGTCGAGCAGTGCCCAGTGGACATCGAGCACGTCGACCACATCATCGACATGCGCCGCTACCAGGTGCTGATCGAATCGGAGTTCCCGTCCGAGCTCGCCGGTCTGTTCAAGAACCTGGAGAACAAGGGCAACCCGTGGGGCCAGAACGCCAAGGACCGGCTCAACTGGATCAACGAGCTCGACTTCCAGATCCCGGTCTTCGGCCAGGACGCCGACAGCTTCGACGGCTACGAGTACCTGTTCTGGGTCGGCTGCGCCGGCGCCTACGAGGACCGCGCCAAGAAGACCACCAAGTCGGTCGCCGAGCTGCTCGCCACCGCGGGCGTGAAGTTCATGGTGCTCGGCGCCGAGGAGACCTGCACCGGCGACTCGGCGCGCCGTGCGGGCAACGAGTTCCTGTTCCAGCAGCTGGCGCAGCAGAACATCGAGCTGCTGAACTCGGTGTTCGAGGGCGTCGAGGAGCGCAAGAAGAAGATCGTCGTCACCTGCGCGCACTGCTTCAACGCGCTGAACAACGAGTACCCGCAAGTCGGCGGCACTTACGAAGTGGTGCACCACACCCAGCTGCTCAACCGCCTGGTGCGGCAGAAGCAGTTGATCCCGGTCGCCCCGGTGTCGCAGAACGTCACCTACCACGACCCCTGCTACCTCGGCCGCCACAACAAGGTCTACAACGCGCCGCGTGAGCTGATGGCGGCGTCCGGTTCGAACCTGGTCGAGATGCCGCGGCACGGCGAGCGGTCCATGTGCTGTGGCGCCGGTGGCGCGCGGATGTGGATGGAAGAGCAACTCGGCAAGCGCATCAACATCGACCGGGTGGACGAGGCGCTCACCACGTCGCCGGCGAAAATCGCCACCGGCTGCCCGTTCTGCCGCGTGATGCTCACCGACGGCGTCACCGCTCGCCAGGAGAAGGGCGAAGGCGAAGGCGTCGAGGTGGTGGACGTCGCGCAGCTGATGCTGGACGCCATCGAGCGCGTCGAGCCGTCGGTGCTGACCGAGAACCTCACCGTCATCCAGGAGCCGAAGGCGCCCGAGGCCGAGCCGGAACCGGAGGCGGAACCCGTTCCTGCGGCCGTAGCCCCTGGCCCCGCCAAGGCGGCGCCGACCGGCGGCGGCCTGGCGATGAAGGGCCCGGCCAAAGCGCCCGGTGGCGGCGGTCTCGCCATGAAAGGTCCGGCCAAGGCACCCGGCGGTCTCGGTATGAAGGGCGCCGCGAAGGCGCCCGGCGCCAAGGCCGCTGCCGCCGCCGAATCGGCGCCTGAGGCCGAGGCTCCCGCCGCGCCCGTCAAGGGCCTGGCCATGAAGGGTCCGGCCAAGGCACCCGGTGGTCTGGGGATGAAGGGTGGCGCCAAGGCGCCCGGTGGTGGTCTCGCCATGAAGGGTGCGGCCAAGGCGCCCGGCGCCAAGGCTCCGGCTGCCAACGCGTCCGCCGCGGCACCGTCGGCCGAAGAGGCGCCCGCCGCCCAGACGGCAACGGCGCCGGCCGAGACCAAGCCGACGGTCCCCGCCAAAGGTCTGGCCATGAAATCCGGCTTCAAGCGCCCCGGCCCCAAGGCGCCCGGCGCCAAGGCTCCGGCTCCCGCCGAACCCGCCTCGACGGATGCGGCCCCCGCCTCGGAAGCTCCCGCGGCGCAGACCGAATCCGTCGCCGAGACCGAGCAGGCCACGAACGGCACGAGCGGCAACGGCGCACCCCAGGTTGCCCCGCCCACCGCCAAGCCGGGCGGTCTCGGCTTCAAGTCCGGCGCCAAGGCGCCGGGCCGGAAGAACTGACACGGCACTGACGACGAGAGCCCGGGTCCCTTCGGACCCGGGCTCTCTCGTTCCCCGGACCAATCCTGCGCGAGACGGGCTGGCGTACCCGAGGCCGGCGCAGCACCCGCGATCGAGGGTGGCCAGCGCCATCGAGCCCCCGGTGTCGGAATCTACGGCCTCGTCAGCGCGGCATACCGGGCGAGATGTTCGTCACTGGAACCGAATTCGTGCTCGATCACGGTGAGGCGCTTGAAATAGTGGCCGATGGCCAATTCCTCGGTCATGCCCATCGCGCCATGGAGTTGCACGGCGTTCTGCCCGATGAACCGCGCCGCCCGCGCGATGGTGACTTTCGCCGCCGACACCGCCCGCGCGCGGTCCACGGCGGGGGCGCGCAACGAATGGATCGCCAGATAGACAGCGGCAATGGCTTGTTCGAGTTCGATATACATATCGACCATGCGGTGCTGCAAGACTTGGAAGCCGCCGATCGGCTGACCGAACTGCTGCCGCTGCTTGGTGTAGTCGACGGTGTCGGCGAGCACTTTCCGCATGCATCCGACGGCCTCGGCGCAGATCGCCGCGGTCGCCTCCGCGATGGTCGGCTCGATCACCGCCCAGGCATCCGACTCCGTGCCGAGCAGTGCGTCGGCGGGCAGGCGCAGGCCGGTGCACACGAGGTCGGAACCGACCCGGTCATCGACGGTCCGATAAGAATGCACCTCGACTCCGGCAGGCGGACGACTCGCGTCGAATTCCAGGCGGAACAAGGAGATCCCCGCCTTGTCGCGGCGCTCGCCGGAGGTGCGCGCCGTGATCAGCAGGTGTGTGGCCAGCGGTGCGCCGGTAACCACCACCTTCGCGCCGTCGAGCACCCACGAATCGCCGTCGCGGTAGGCGGTGGTCGACACGTCGTACAGCGCGTGTCCGGAGGTCGGCTCCAGGGCGGCGAAGGCGACACGCGCGTCACCCGAGACGATTCGGCGCAGCACGTCGTCGGCCTGGTCGCCACCGCAGCGTTCCAACAGCCCGGCGCCGACGACCACCGTGTCGATGAACGGCTCGACCACCAGCGCCCGGCCGAGCTCCTCGGCGATCACCATCAATTCGACCGGATCTCCGCCGGATCCGTCCACCCGCTCGGGCAGGGTCGCGCCGAGAATCCCCAGTTCGTCGGCGAACCCCCGCCAGATCGCAGGCTGCCAGCCGACATCGGATTTCGCCGCCGCGCGGCTTTCTTCCAGGTCGTAGCGGACGCCGAGGAATCCGGCGATCGCGGAGCGGAGCATTTCCTGCTCCTCGGTAAGTGTGAAGTCCATCAGAGCCCCAATGCTGCTTTGGCGAGAATGTTTCGCTGGATCTCGTTGCTGCCCGCGTAGATCGAGCCCGCCCGGTCGTTGAAATAGCGCAGCGGCGCGACGGCCTGCCAGTCCGCGCCACTGAGGTATCCATCGGCAGGCGGAACGTATCGAGCGATCGGGCCGCCCGGTTCGGTCGCGTGCGGCTGGTACACGCGCCCGCGCGGACCGGCGGCTTCCAACGCCAGCTCGGTGAGCCTCTGGCTGAGTTCGGTCGCGAGGATCTTGAGCATGGACGACGCTGGGCCCGGGTTCTTGCCCCGCGCCATCGCGGAAATAGTGCGGTATTCCAGGATTTCCAGCACTTCGGTGCGGATCCGCAGGTCGGCCAGTTTCGCTGCGAAAGCGTGGTCATCGATCAGCGGATTGCCGTCCCGGCCGGGCTGGCGCGCCGCGGCCGTCGCGATGTCCTGTGCCATGACCTGGAGGTAGGGCGCCGCCGCTCCCCCGCGCTCGTGTACGAGCAGGTACTTCGCCACCGTCCATCCGTCATCGATGCGGCCGAGCACATTGCTCTCGGGCACCCGCACGTTGTCGAAGAAGACCTGGTTCTGCACCTGTTCACCGGAGGTCATCACCAGCGGCCGGATCTCGATGCCGGGCGAGGTCATATCGATCAGCACAAACGTGATGCCCTGTTGTTTCTTGCCCGTGCGCGAGGTGCGCACCAGACAGAAGATCCAATTCGCCTCGGTGGCATGGGTGGTCCAGATCTTGCTGCCGGTGCACACGAAGTCGGTGCCCTCGTCGACGGCGGCCATGGTCAGCGCGGCCAGGTCCGATCCGGCCTCGGGTTCGGAGTAGCCCTGGCAGAAGAAGATTTCGCCGGTGAGAATGCGCGGCAGATAGAACGCTTTCTGCTCGGCGGTGCCGAATGCGATGATCGCGGGCGCCACCATCTTGATCCCCATCGGCGAGAGTGCCGGCGCCCCGGCCAGCGCCGATTCCCGATGGAAGATGTAGTGCTGGGTCAGGCTCCAGTCGCATCCGCCGTGCTCCACCGGCCAAGCGGGCGCAGCCCAGCCGCGCGCGTGCAGGATCCGCTGCCAAGCCATGCTCGCCTCATGGTCGGGATACACGCTCGTCGCCAAGCGCCCGGCCCGCCGCAACTCCGGCGTCAGTTTCGCGGCGAGAAACGCGCGCACCTCGTCCCGAAACGCCAGATCCTCCGCCGACCAGTCGTATTCCATCTGCCCTCCCGGAGGGTCCGCCGATCACTTCCGTGGCGACATCCCGCCACGCGACAGAATGTACGGTCAATTCTCTCATCGAGTCAAACTGATGTCGCCCGCCACCACTTTGACCGGCGGCTAGCAGTCCTCGAAGAATGCCTTCGCGAAGCCCACGGACTGGTAGGCGTAGTCATAAGCCCAGCGGGGCACGGAGAGGCGGGGTTGCGGGTCGATGAAGAGAAGTTCTCCGTCCCAGCACTTGTGCAGGATGTAGCGGGATCGGGAGATGTGCGGCGTGAACGTGACGACGATGACCCGGCGCCAATTGTGCGTGCGGGCGAGGCGGGCGAGTTCTCGGCCCTCACCGCGGGTGGTCCGCGGCGCGGGATCGAAGCACAGGACCTCGAAGCTGTAGCCGCCGTGACAGATGCGGTTCAGCATCGCGCTGTTGGTATAAGGATCGGAGAACACAACGCGCGGCGCGTATCCCTCGTGCGCGAGGCGCAGGCCGAGTTGTTCGCGCCCGTCGTGCGCGCCGCCCAGAACGAGGATCGCGTCCGCCGGGGCGGGTGAGTCGGTCCGTGGACGCACGTAGACCGGCCAGAGCGCGACCACGGCAACCGCGACCACCAGACCAGCACCGAGCAGGGCCAAGGCCCACCGATGACGTCGCACCACGCCGATGCTAGCCGGGCGTGGCGCAGATTCGACCGGGTCGATGGGCCGCACTTGCCGATGTCGCCGCATGTACATCTGCTGTTGCCCGGACACTTGCCTCGGTGACGTGGCGTGGCCACTGTCGGGGCTTACCAATCGATCATGCGATGCACAGTCTTCGGAACCGGGTACCTCGGGGCTACGCACGCGGCGTGCATGGCTGAACTCGGGCACGACGTCATCGGGGTGGACGTGGACCCGGGGAAGATCGCGAAGCTGTCCGACGGAGTGGTGCCGTTCTACGAACCCGGACTCGAGGATGTGCTGCGCCGCAACCTCGACGCAGGCCGGTTGCGGTTCACCACCTCCTATGCTGAGGCGGCCGCGCACGCGGAGGTGCATTTCCTCGGCGTGGGCACGCCACAGAAAAAGGGGGAGTACGCCGCCGATTTGAAATACGTGCACGCGGTGGTCGATACGCTGGCCCCGATGCTGGAGCGTCCTTCGGTGATCGTCGGCAAGTCGACGGTTCCGGTCGGCACGGCGGCCGCGCTCGGGGACCGCGCCCGCACGTTGAGTTCCACCGACGTGGAGGTGGCGTGGAATCCGGAATTCCTGCGTGAGGGCTTCGCGGTCAAGGACACCCTACGTCCGGACCGGCTGGTGCTTGGCGTCGACCGCGACCGCGACGCAGCCGGGTGGGTCGAACAGCTGGTGCGCGAGCTCTACGCAGACCTGCTCGCCGCCGAGATCCCCTTCCTGCTGACCGACCTGGCCACTGCCGAATTGGTGAAGGTCTCCGCGAACGCGTTTCTGGCGACGAAGATTTCGTTCATCAACGCGGTGTCGGAGGTGTGCGAGGCGACCGGGGCCGACGTGACCATGCTGGCCGACGCCCTCGGCTACGACGCGCGCATCGGCCGCCGATTTCTCAATGCGGGCTTGGGTTTCGGGGGCGGTTGCCTGCCGAAGGACATCCGCGCGTTCATGGCCCGCTCGGGCGAACTCGGCGCCGACCACGCCGTGGCCTTCCTGCGCGAGGTCGACAACATCAACATGCGCCGCCGCACCAAAGTGGTGGACATGGCCGCCCGCGCCTGCGGCGGCTCGCTGCTCGGCGCCAACGTCGCGGTGCTCGGCGCGGCGTTCAAACCGGAATCCGACGACGTCCGCGACTCCCCCGCCTTGAACGTGGCGGGCATGATCCAGCTGCACGGAGCGGTGGTGACCGTGTACGACCCGAAGGCACTGGAGAACTCGCGCCGGGTGTTCCCGACGCTGAACTACGCGACCTCGGTCGCCGAGGCCTGCGAACGTGCCGATGTCGTGCTCGTTCTCACCGAGTGGGACGAGTTCACCGCGCTGCACCCCCAGGATCTGGACCGGGTGGTGCGGGCGCGCTCGATCATCGACGGCCGGAACTGTCTCAATCGTGCCACCTGGAGAGACGCCGGATGGGTGTACGCGGGACTCGGCACACCGTAGAGTTGCGGAGCGAGGCGGACTACTGCCAGACAGATGACCAGTCCGCCTTAAGCACAGCTGATCGCCGGCGGTAGGGTCCGTCCAGCGCGCCTCCTCCGCCGACGTGCGGTGCGAGCTCGCATGTCGTGAAGTGTTAACGAGATGGGCAGCTGATGAGTTCGGTACTGGGAGTTTCGGTGGGGGCCGGCGCTGTCCGAATGGCGCGACCGCATGCCGGCAACCCCCAGGGGCATGTCTCCCCGCATTCTTTCGACCTGCAGACCATTCCGGTTGCTGGCCAGAGCGTGGAAGAACTCGCGGCCGAAGCCATTGGGGTCACTCTGGAAGCCGCGCCGGGAATCGGAGCCACCGCGATCGCCTACCGCAGTGAGCAGCACGCCCGCGCCATTCGCGCGGCCATGGCGCGTCAGCAGCTGACCAACTACGAACTCGTGCCGGAGATCATCGCCGCGCTGGAGTTCGCGCAGGCCACCGGCGATATTCGCGGTATCTCCTCGCTGGTCGTCTATGACCTCGGCAGCTCGGGCCTGTCGGTGAGCGTGGTCGACACGCAGACCCGTGAAGTCCGGCACAGTGAACGCACCAGCGACATCAGCGGCGACTATCTCGATTCGCTGATTCGCGAGCAGCAGATCGCCTCCGGCCGGATCGCCCACCCGCCCAACGCGGCGGGTCTGGCCGAACTGGACGCGCTGTGCCGGGAAGCCAAGGAGCAGCTGAGTAGCAACACGGCGGTGGCGCTGCCCAGCGGGCAGGGCTTGGTGCTGCTGGCGCAGGAGAACTTCGAGTCGCTGATCATGTTGGCGATCGAGTCGTCGGCGCGGATGGCGCGCGACGTGATCGTGCGCTCCGACCGCCCGGTGCACGGGGTACTCGCCATCGGCGGCTGCGCCCGAATTCCCTTGGTGGCCAAGGTGCTCGAGCGCTGGATGGGCGTGCCCGTCATCGTGCCGGACAGCCCGGAGACCGTGATGGCCCGCGGCGCCGCGCTCCTGGCCCGGCCGGTCCGCAAGGAGACGCCCGCCGCTAGCCCGGTACTGGACGACGAACTCTCGCCCGCCTGGTTATCCGCGCCGTCCCAGCGCGGCAAACGCGAGATCAGCGGCGCCGTGTTGACGGTCAGCGCACTCGCGGTGGTCGCCGCGATCGGGCTCGGCCTCGGCTACGGACCGCAAGTGCTGGAACGCGATTCGCACACCAACGAGGGTTCGCCCTCGTTATCGCCGACCACCGCGCCGCGCACCACGATCCTCGATCCGCAGATCGCGGTCGCGCCGGGCACGACGGAACCATCCGCGCACGAGTCGGTCGCCGCACCGCCGCCCAATCGGCGCCAGACCACCAGCGAAGCGCCACCGACGCCCGGCCCGAACACCATTGTGGTGCCCGGCCTTCCGCCGATCGTGGTTCCCACGATCCCACCGGGGGTCTTTCCCTTCCCACCACCGCCGCCACGCTGAATCGGATCCGGCCTGGCTTGGTGATCGACGCCACAGCACGTAGTGCCGCATCCCGCCGGGGCTGACTGGTGCGCAGCGGCCCCACCACGAACCGCCGACGGGCACCTAGCGCATGGTCCGCAGTCGTCAGGGCCGTGGCGGTTTCCATAGGTGTCGATGGCTGCACGACTGTGCGCCTTCACATGGCAGGCCCGAGGAACACGTTGCCGAGAACGCCCGCTCAGACCCGCGCGTGCCGGGCGTGCCGCGCCCGCGGCGGCGGGCTCGGCTCCTTGGCGCCGAACGGGCGGGCGAGCAGCACCGCGATGCCGGTGGTCAACGGCACCGAGAGCGCCAGCGCGATGCCGCCGACCGCGGAGCGCGCGATCTCGATCGCGACCGCGTCACCGGCCAGCACGTCTCGAATGGACCGCCCCGCCACGCTGAACAGCAGCAACAGCGGCAGCGCCCCACCGGCGTAGGCGAGCACCAGGGTGTAGACGGTGCTGGCGATGTGGTCGCGGCCCACCCGCATGGCGGCGGCGAAAACCTCGCGCCGGGTGGCGGATTCGTCGATGGCGGCGAGCTCGAAAGCAGCCGACGCCTGAGTGATGGTGACGTCGTTGAGCACGCCGAGCGACCCGATGATGAACCCGGCCAGCAGCAACCCGGTGATGCTGACGTGCTGGATGTAGGTGGCGACGTTGGTGTTCTGCTCTTCGGAAAGCCCGGTCAGATTCGTCAACTCGATCGTGAGCCAGGACAGCGCCGCGGCGAGCAGCATCGCGGTGAGCGTGCCGAGCAGCGCCGAACTCGTGCGCAGGTTCACGCCGTGCGCCAGATACAGCACGGCGTACAGGATCAACGAGCCGGCGACCAACGCGACCGGGATCGCGGGTTTGCCGTCCAGCAGCGCGGGCAGCAGGAACATCACGAGCACCGCGAATGCGAATACCAGGCCCAGCAGCGCACGGACGCCGCGCCAGCGCGCCACCACGATGATCACCACCACGAAAGCCAGGGCGATCAGCGTGAGCGGCAGCCCGCGCGAGTAGTCCTCGAACGAGTACAGCGGCGTTCCGCTCGGATCGGTCTGGCGGACCACCCGGATCTCGTCGCCCGCGCGCAGATCGGGTTGTCCTGGGCCGGGCGCGATCTCGAACAGCGTGCGGTTGCCCTTGTGCGGGCCGGACTCGATCGCGATCACACTGCGCTGGCAGGTGTAGGCGTTGGTGCGTGGCGGCTCGGGCTTGTCGGGGAACACCTTGCCCAGCGACGGGCTGCCGCACGGGCCGATGTCCTGCATCACCACGGTGCCCGCTTCGGTCTGTACCGCGCCGCCACCGGCGTTCTGCATCGGCAGCGGGATATCGACGTGCTGCTTGCTCGGCCACATGGCGATCGCACCGATGACGACGCCGACGCCGATCACGGTGAGTAACCCGATGACCACGCGCGCCGCGGTGGCACCGATCGCGATCGGTCCCGAGTGATCGTGGTGATGGTGGTGGTCGCTCACCGCGCTCCTACCTGTCAGACGTGTTTCTGCCCGGGCCGAGCCTAAAGGATCTCATTTTCAAGATCGGAGCAGCGGCCACGATACACAGGCGAAGCGATCCGATCGGAAAAAGAAAAAGGGAGATTTTGGAGGGGGCGGCGGAGAGCAGGGGGATGTCTCCGCCGCCCGCGGGCCGGCGGCCCAGGGGGGTAGGCGGCCGAACCCGAGGCCGGATGTGCCCAGGGGGGTAGGCAATCCGACCAGGCACTCTGTGGTGCCGAGGACCACTGTACACAAAAGTACTTCTTTTGCGCTAGGCGGTCGCCAAATCCGACAGATATTCGTACATATGGTTTGGTTTACCGGCTCGAAGCGGGGCGTCTATCGTGCCCTACCCTGCACCCGTCCTTACTGGCGATAGCTGGAAAGGAAGTTGCCGAAGCGTTCAATGGCGACCGCGAGATCCCGCGCCCATGGCAGCGTCACGATCCGGAGATGGTCGTGGTCGGGCCAGTTGAAGCCGGTCCCCTGCACCATCAGGATCTTCTCCTGGAGCAGCAGATCGAGGATCAGTTTCGAGTCGTCGTAGATCTCGTACACATTCGGATCCAGTTTGGGGAACGCGTACAGCGCGCCCTTCGGCTTCACACAGGACACGCCCGGAATCATGTTCAGCCGCTCCCAGGCGACATCGCGCTGCTCGAGCAGCCTGCCGCCGGGCAGGATCAGGTCCTCGATGCTCTGATGTCCGCCGAGCGCTACCTGAATCGCGTGCTGCGCAGGCACATTCGGGCACAACCGCGACGAGGCGAGCAGGTCGATGCCCTCCAGGAAGCCGGCCGCATGCTCCTTGGGACCGGTGATCGCCAGCCAGCCCGATCGATAGCCGGCGACCCGGTAGGCCTTGGACAACCCGTTGAAGGTCAGGCACAGCAGGTCGGGCGCCATGGTCGCCAACGAGATGTGCTTGGCGTCGTCGTAGAGGATCTTGTCGTAGATCTCGTCGGCCAGCAGCAACAGCTGATGCTTGCGCGCGAGATCGGCCAGCTGCTGCAGCACCTCCGCGGAGTACACCGCGCCGGTCGGGTTGTTCGGATTGATCACCAGCAGCGCCTTGGTCTTGTCGGTGATCTTCGATTCGATGTCGGCGATATCCGGCTGCCAGCCATTGGACTCGTCGCACAGATAATGCACCGGGGTGCCGCCCGCCAGGCTCGTCATGGCGGTCCACAGCGGGTAGTCCGGCGCCGGGATCAGCACCTCGTCGCCGTTGTCCAGCAGCGCCTGCATGGTGATGGTGATCAGCTCGGAGACGCCGTTGCCGAGGTAGACGTCGTCCACGTCGAGTTCGGGGAAGCCGGGCACCAGTTCGTAGCGGGTCACGATGGCGCGCCGCGCCGACAGGATGCCCTTGGATTCGGAGTAGCCCTGCGCGTACGGGAGCGCGGCGATGATGTCGCGCATGATCACGTCCGGAGCCTCGAACCCGAACGGGGCGGGATTGCCGATATTGAGTTTGAGGATGCGATGGCCCTCGGCCTCCAGCCGTGCCGCCTGCGCGTGTACCGGTCCACGGATCTCGTAGACGACGTTCTGCAGCTTCGTGGACTGCTCCAGAACACGCGGGGGGCGGTGCGGATGATGACTAGGACTCACGCGTCCCATGGTGCCATCCGTCGCAACTGGATAAATCGCGTGTCCGAGCGAGCATCGGGTAGCAGTGGCCGCGACGGCGGCTCCGGCGCGGTTGAATGTGACGCGTCATACATCAACAGGGGTTGCCCGGCGGGATGCCCTTGGCCGCCGTGGAGCCGCAGAACTCCTCGATCCGCTCGTCCAGATGCCGCGCTTCCACCGCATCCTTGAAGGCCGGGGTCGCGATCCGTCTGCGCACGCCGTTCAACCGCTCTTCCAGCTGCGCGATGCGCTTGTCCTCGTCGAGGTCGAGCACCGGATGCAGCGCCTCGGCCGCCCCGTCCAGACTGCCGTTGATCAGGTGAGCTGCCGCGCAGTCCACCCTCGCCAAGGACTCCGCGCCGTAGGAACGCTGCTCGGAGGGGCCTTTCGCATACAGCTCGATGGCCCGCTTGGTGGCGTTCAGCGCGGGCTCCGCCTCACCGAGGTGGATGTAGGTGGCTCCGGCGTAGTAGTTGGCCTTGGCGTCGTTGAAACCGAAGACGCCACCCACCTCGTCGTGCAGGGCGTCGGTCGCGCCGATTTCGCGGGCGTCGGCGGCGGCCCGGATGCATCGGTCGGTGTCGGCGGCGCTGCCGAGCGCGGACCAGATCCGCGCCTCGATATTGAGCAGTCGCACATGCGCGGTCGCGGACTCGGCGAACTCCTGCCCGCTCTGCGCGAGCTGGACCGCCCGGCGGGGGCGCTGCGACCAGTACTCGATCAGCGCGTGCATGCCGCGGGTCCAGGCGCGAAGTCCGTTGTGCCCGCACAGTTCCGCATAAGCCCAAGCTGCCCTGGCCTGTTCGCCCGCGGCGTCGTAATAGCCGAGATCGGTACTCGCGTTGGCGAGCAGGCCCGAGAGCGTGCCCGCCAGCAGATACAGATGGCTGGTATCAGCGGGCCGCTGATGGCCCTCTAGCAGCCGGTACACCCGGCGTCGCACCCGCAACATCTCCACCATCATCGGAACCGGCGGGATGTGCACGTAATCGTTCGCGATCCGCGCGACATCCGCGTCGAGTTGTTCCAGGGTGGTCGCACCCACATTGGTGCTCTCGGCCTTGCCGGCGTGCTCGCTGGCCTCGTGGGCAGCCGCCATGATCAGATCCCTCTCCGAAATCGCTGCTAGCGCAGCACCTCTCATCGCACCGGCGTCTATGAGAGCCAGAAGATCCGCGTCGGTCGAATACGGGCCGCCTGCCGAGGCGCCGCCCCGCGCATCGTTACCCGGCGGGACGCTTCGATCGGTCACGGGCTGATCGATCATTGCCGCGAACCGCGCCCGCACCACTTCGTCGGACCTGGCCAAGGACGTGTCCAGAGCGGCCTGATTGATCGGTCGTGGGTGGACCCGGACGCCCCCGGCCTCCCACTTGGACACCAAGCGTTCGTGCACCCCCAGATGGGCGGCGAACTCCCTGATGCTCATCCGCTTGGCATCGCGAAGGGCTCGGGCCTCTCTGCCTGACCAATGCCTGACCACGGTTCATCCCTTCCGAACGGATTCCTTCCAGAGTACGAGGCGTTTGTGAGCAGAGCCACAGTTGAAATACGTGCTCTATCAAAGGCAGCGGAAGGGCAGCGGAAGGCGGCCTCTCGGGCGATGCCGAATCAGCGGGCACGACGGGACCATTGAGAGGGAAGGCAAGGAGTTCGCCGTGAATGTCGAGAAGCTCAGGACCGTGGACGATTGGGTGGCCTTCTATCGGCACGAGTTCGGGCTGCCGGTCACCGAACGTGGTGGTTTCGCCATGCTCCCGGTCACCGGGCGCGTCTGCGTCGTTCACCTGCCGACCGCACGTGCCGAAAAGGTGCGCACCGCACTGGAACAACAGGGCATGAGGGGTCCCATGTTGGCCAGACAGATCCGATGGAGCTTCCTCGCCGAGCCGGACAGCCGACCGGGACCCCAGGTGCTCGAGGTGCTCAATCGGCTGGATATCGGACTGCCCGCTATCGGCAGTGCCGTGATGTTGCCGACCGGCCTAGGCCGCTGGACCCGGGAAGGGTGCTTCTGGGTCAGCCCGCCGGGCCGCGGTGACACGCTTCCGCCGCTGTCCGTCATCCTTACTACGGCGCTCGCGGTGGGAGCGGGCGGCGGGGACTGATCACCTCCGCGATCAGTTCCCGCCGCCGTCCGCCGGGGCCGCTTCCGCACAGTCGACGAGGCGGACCCGGCCCCGGCTCAGCACGATTCGGCAGCGTCGATCGCGGCCGCAGGAATCGGGAAGTTGAGGTAGGACCGCGACGGTGTCGGTCCGCGCTGGCCCTGATATTTCGAGCCCGCCACGGCGCTGCCGTACGGATGCTCGGCGGGGCTGGTCAGCCTGAGCAGGCAGAGCTGGCCGATCTTCATGCCGGGCCACAGCGTGATCGGCAGATTGGCCACGTTGGACAACTCCAGCGTGATGTGACCGCTGAAGCCGGGGTCGATGAAACCCGCGGTCGAGTGGGTCAGCAGGCCGAGCCTGCCCAGACTCGACTTGCCCTCCAACCGTCCGGCCAGGTCGTCCGGCAGCGTGCACACCTCGAGCGTGGAGCCGAGCACGAACTCGCCGGGGTGCAGCACGAACGGCTCACCTTCTGCCGGCTCGACCGGGCTGGTCAGTTCGTCCTGCCGCTGCGCTGGGTCGATGTGGGTGTAGCGGGTGTTATTGAACACCCGGAACATCCGGTCCAGACGCACGTCGATACTCGACGGCTGGATCAGGTTCTCCAGCAGCGGCTCGACGCCGAGACGCCCAGCGGCGATCTCCGCACGGATGTCACGATCGGAAAGCAGCACGCCGACGAGCGTAGCGCCTGCTCGCCGCGGCTCTTCAGCCTGCCGACATCGGCACGATGATCCGGCACTTCCCGGCAGTGTGAAGGCCCCCGGTTACCCCTCAGCACCGGTAGTGGCACCGTGGAGGGGTGACCTCCCGCCGGATTCCCACCGCAATCGGGGTGCTCACCGCGTTGCTGATGGTGTGCATCGCGGCTCTCACCGTGGTCGCACTCGGCGACGACGGCCACGGCGGAATCGACCGAACAATCACCGACTGGGCCATCGCGCGGCGCAACGGCGTGCTGACACCCATCGCGGTAACGGTCAGTGCGGTGAGCGGCACCGTCGCCATGACGGTGCTGGCCACCCTGACGTGCCTCGTTCTGTCCTGGCAGCGACGCTGGCCCGCGGCGGCACTCGTCGCCGGTGCGGGCATCGGCGCCTGCGTACTGGTCCGCGGCGGCAAAAACCTCGTCGGCCGTGCCCGCCCACCCGTCGAGGACCATCTCATCTCCGTGGAGAACCTGTCCTACCCGTCCGGCCACAGCGTCGGATCGTTCGTCGTGGTCGGCATCGTCGCGGTAATCGCCCTGCCCAGCGTGCGCCCTTCCCGCCGTATCCTCGCCGCGACCGCCGCCGCCGCGTTCGTCGCCGCGGTGGGCGTGTCCCGCATCTACCTGGGCGTCCACTGGGCCACCGACATCCTCGGTGGCTGGTGCATCAGCGCCCTCTGGCTCATCCTCTGCCTGACCATCTACCGCTACTTCGAGCCTGTCCAGGAGGATTTCGCGGCCAGAAGCAGACAGGAGGATTTCGCCGATATGGACGGAGAATCCGGAGAAGATTCGGAATCCGACTCGTCCGTGCCTCGACCGGGCCGCCATGGAGTGGGACCCGATAACGTCGCGACTGCATCTGACCGCGGGCGGACGTAACTCAGCCCAGCCGCCGACGGTGAGTTCGCGCCTGCGGACGTCCATCACCTGGAAGCGGTCGCTGCGAGTGCGGCGCTGCGGGCAGGCACGGATATGCGGTTACCGGTGCCCGTTCATGACGGAGTGGCGCCGCTGCCGATGTTCGGGGCGCTGGAAGCCGGTGCGGTGGAACAGGTATGGATCGAGACCGGTGAGGTCGAGGGACTCGCCATGGCACAGCCGTTGCGTCGGCTGACCGCCGCGGGACCGACTGTCACTCTGGAAGACACCGACCCCTATCGCGTGCTCCCGTACCTCGGCAGCGAGATTCACCCCACCGGGCGGCTGAGCGATGCCGAGGCGCGGCAGTGGCAAGCAGTCTTCGCTGGAGCTATCGACTTCATCGAAACCCATCTGCCGCATACGCTGCCGGTCTTCGCGCTGGTTTGCGCACCGTGTTGCCGCTGCAAGTGAACGGCCCGGCAGATCGAAGTGCCTCGGCCAGATTGGCATTCGGCGCTGTCGGCATCGCGGCTCTGCGGCTGGATCCGATCGCCCTCGCCGAACTGCTGGTGCACGAATTTCAGCATGTGAAGCTGGGTGCGATGATGGACGCATTCGAACTGTACGACCGCTCGGATACCGAGCCGCGCTACCATCCGCCGTGTTCCACGCATCCGCGGCCTATCGAAGGCGTGCTGCACAGCACCTATGCCCACCTTGCCATCGCGGACTTCTGGCGAGTGCGGCAAACACTGGCGACCGTATCGGCACGCGAGTCTGCCGCGCATAGGCTCGCCGAGGTCCGCGGCTACACCGCAGCGGGTTTGCGCCAACTGCGAGAGTCCGGCTCACTGACCACACTGGGCGGTGGTGCAGGCGATGAGCGAAACAGAACAGGCTTGTTGATGCGTCTTCGCTGAACGGGGGACAGCACCGTCTGCCCCCGTTGCCCGTAAGGCGTGCTCGGCGGGCTCACACGATGAGCACCGGCAACCGCCTGCTCCCCCACCGCTCGACCGGCCCGTCGTAGACACCGGGCAGCTGTGTGCCGCATTTCGCGCAACGCCCGTCGGCGGTGAGCGCGTACCGGCGGATCAGGTACCAGTCCCGTGTGACCACGGCGGTGCCGCAGGACGGGCAGGAGGTGGTGCCGCCGTCGGTGTCGTGCACGTTGCCGGTGTAGACGAAGCGCAGGCCTTCGGCGAGGGCGATGTCGCGCGCTCGGGTGAGCGTCGCGGGTGGCGTGGGCGGGATGTCGCGCATCTTGTAGTCGGGGTGGAACGCGGTGAAATGGAGTGGCACGTCGTCGCCGAGTTCGTCGCGGATCCATGCGCACTCGGCGGCGATCTCGGCGTCGCTGTCGTTGTGCTCGGGGATGAGCAGGGTCGTGATCTCGAACCACACGTCGGTCTCGTGCCGCAGGTATCGCAGGGTGTCCAGCACGTCGTCCAGGTGTCCTACGCACACGCGGCGGTAGAAGTCCTCGGTAAACGCCTTCAGGTCGACGTTGGCCGCATCGATGTGGGAGTAGAACTCGGCGCGCGGTGCGGGGCACATGTAACCAGCGGTCACCGCGATCGCCTTGATGCCGCGGTCGCGGCAGGCGTCGGCGATATCGGCCGCGTACTCGAAGAAGATGGTCGGATCGTTGTAGGTGAACGCGACGCTGCGGCAGCCGAGATTCTCCGCCGCGCTTGCCAATTCGCGGGGCTCGGCGCGGCCGGACAGAGTGTCGATCTCGCGCGACTTGGAGATGTCCCAGTTCTGGCAGAACTTGCACGCCAAATTGCAACCGGCGGTCCCGAAAGACAGCACCGCCGAGCCGGGCAGGAAGTGGTTGAGCGGTTTCTTCTCGACCGGATCCACGCAGAACCCGCTGGAGCGGCCATAGGTGGTGAGCACGATCTGGTCGTCGACGCGGCCCCGAACGAAGCACAGCCCGCGCTGCCCCTCGCGCAACTTACAGGCGCGCGGGCAGACGTCACACTGCAGCCTGCCGTCGTCGAGCCGGTGCCAGTGCCTGGTCGGAACGGTATGAGGATCGTCGAGGGTTACGGTCATCGTCGGATTCCTCCGATGACCAGACTACGTCGTCCGAGCGACCGCTTGGTCTGCAATGCGGCAGCAATCGCCTTCGCTCCCCGGTCTCTGTCGGCGCTCGCCCGGGAGCCTGGAGCCCTTTTGGGAGGGAAGCGCCCCGAACCCCACCGACCGGGGCTGAAAGCAAGATCGAATGCGGGCGGGAGCTGTCCCCCGCAGACCGGCCGACCCGGAGCGCATAGCCGCAGGTCAGGAGCATCTACCAGCACTTTTACCGCGCCACCGGCGACTCTGCTACAGTCTCCGATGTATCTCGGTACGCAGGCCGATGTAGTTCAATGGTAGAACTTCTGCTTCCCAAGCAGACAGCGCGGGTTCGATTCCCGTCATCGGCTCTCCCAGCCCCGCACCCCATGGTGCGGGGCTTTTTCGTGCCTGCTGGCCCCTTCGCATACGCGGTCCCGGCCTCGCGTACGTCGGGCAGTGCGCGAGGCCGGGAAGTACCTTGCGAAGTCGGTCCAGACTGTCGTCCGGCCAGCCGGAGACGTCCTTCAGGCCGGGACAAGACGGTAGAGCGTGATCGTTTCCGCGACGCGCGCGGCGTGGAGGGGCGTGGTGGGATTGTGAGCCCGAGGGTGGACGGGCCGGGTTTCGAGTTGGTCGGCGATCACCAAGCCCGCGTCGGCGATGTGGTCGAGTAGGTCGCGGTGGGTGCGGAGGCCGAGGAGTTCGGGGAGGTCGGAGAGGATGAGCCAGCCCTCGCCGCCGGGGTGCAGGTGTGCGGGGAGGCCGGACAGGAATGCGTGGAGCATGGACGAGTTCTCGTCGTAGACGCCGCTTTCCAGTGCTGAGGTCGGCGTGGCCGGGATCCACGGTGGATTGCAGACGACGAGGTCGGCCTTGCCGTCCGGGAAGAGGGTCGGGCCTTGCACGTCGACGAATGTGCGGCCCAGTCGATCGAGGTTGGCGCGGGCGCAGTCCAGGGCGCGAGAGCTCTTGTCGGTGGCGGTGATTCGGGTGTATCCGCGTCGGGCCAGGACAGCGGCCAGCACGCCGGTGCCCGTACCGAGGTCGAAGGCGATATCTGTGTGCGCGGGCAGTGGAGCGCGGGCGACGAGGTCCACGTACTCACCGCGGACCGGTGAGAACACGCCGTAGTGCGGATGGATGCGGTCGCCGAGGGCGGGCACGTACACGCCCTTCTCCCGCCACTGCGCCGCGCCGAGCACACCGAGCAACTCGGTGAGCGCCACCACCGTGCGACCGCGTGGCAGCCCGTACGCCTCCGTGCACGCGCGCCGCACGTCGGGAGCGCGGCGCAACCGCAGCGAGTTGTCGTCCTCCAACAGGACGAGCAGCTTGCCGAGCACGCGCGCGCGGCGGCGGCGCGCCGCGCGGTACCGCCGGAATGCTTCGGCCGGATCATCAACCAGCGAAACGTCTCGATCGACCCGCCTGCCCATCGCCCGCAACAGTTGCCTGCCATTGTGGAAATCCCCGCGCCACAGCAGACCGTTCCCCGCCCGCGCCAGCCGATAGGCGGTGTCGGCGGTCGTCCGGTCTTCCACCGGCACGATCGAATCAGGGGGCGGCGCGGCAGTTTCGGAATGCCAGCAAGCGGTTCGGAATGTGTTGTCTTCGGTCCAGAAAACGGTGGACACCGCGTACTCCTCGTGATGGAACGTGCAAGGGCACGAGAAGCACTTCGACGAGGGGTTGCGAAAAGGCCCGTCCGGCTACCGCACAGAAATCAGAGAAAAGCTTGTCTACGCCCGCGCCGAAGTGCGCGGGAGATCACCGAGAACCATGCCGAGTGTCATCGCCGGGCCCCTTCCGAGGAGAGAGACCCGAGTCTCGCACAGCGCAGAGCACGGGACCAAACCGACCCGACCGGCGTCAGGCGCGAGGTGGCGAGCAGCCTTGTGGCCGGCCGATCGCCTCGTTCGGGTCAGCTCGCCCTCAGGCCGCCCCGTTGGCGGGTTCCTCGTGCAACCGGCGGAAGCGGCTGCCCTGGAAGACCAGAGGGTCGACATCGGTGCGGGTGGCTATGCGGTGGATGCGGAGGATGACCACGGCGTGGTCACCGGCGGGCACGCTGGCTTCCTGGACGCCCTCGATCCAGGCGGAGGCGCCGTCGATGAAGACGGCGTCGCCCGAGCCGCGGTGCAGGTGGATGTCGCGGAAGCGGTCGCCGTCGCGGGTGCCGAGCGAGCGGGCGGCGGCCTGCTGGTCGGTGCCGAGCAGGCTCAGGCCGAGGTGGCTCGCGGCGGCGAGCTTGGGCCAGGTCGCCGAGGAATTCTGTACGCAGAACGAGACCAACGGCGGATCGAGCGAGACGGGGACGAACGTGCTGACCGCGAGGCCGTGGGGAGTGCCGTCGATATCCGCGCATACCGCGACGACACCGCTGGGGAAGTTGGCGAACGCGCGACGCAGACCGGCTCCGTCGGCGGGGAATTCGAACAGGTCATGCATGGTTCGCAGCCTTCGAGCTGTGGATCAGTGCCTGGGCGACCGAACGCCACCGACCACTGTACCGGTCGATGACGCCGTCCTCGGCGAATATGCGGTCGGACAGGTAGAGCCCCGGCAGCGCCGCGGTAGCCCCGAGCTCGACCAGAACGGGCTCGAGCAGCAGATCCGGCGCCAGGGCGTGGGCCGATCCCGCGCCGAGCATCACCGGCACCGCGAGCACGCCCGCGAGTCCGGTTCCACCGTCGAACTGTTCGAGGAACAGCTCGAGCAGACCGGTGTAGGTCGCCCGGTCCCGCGCGCCCGCCGTCGGCGCGAAGTCCGCGCCGAGTCGCTGTGCGACCGAAAACGCCTGTGCCGCCGACAGAATGCGATCGGCGGCGACCGCGGTCATTAGCTCACCGCCGCGACGGGCCGCTGCGCGGCTTGCGCGATCTGCTCGGCGATCTTCTCCGTGGTCATAGCTGCTCCATGGTTTTGCGGGGGTAGCCGTTGGATCAGAGGCCGGACGCCGCGCATGCGTCCGGCGCTCCTTCCACTCCAGCACCGTGCCCCGGCCAGGACGAGGGTTTGAATCTGCGCGATGGGATCAGGCGCCGGCGAGCGCGTTCGAGTGGGTGGATCTGGTGAACCTGCCCGCTGGCGCGAACCTGGCGAGCAAGTCCGCGGCGTCATCGCGCAGTCTTCCGGATCTCGCGCCGATCGAATGGGCGGCCAGGTCGCCCTCGGACTTGTGTTGGTCCCCGTACAACCTGCAGCGTGGGTTCGCACGGCTTGCGCTGGTCGGGACGCTGGCGGCCCGGTGTAGCGGTCTGGCTCGCAATCCGGGTTACCGAGACCCCGGCGACGATCCCGTGCGGCTCGACCGGGCGCCGCCAGTCGTCTCGTACCATGCGCTCGCGTATGATCGTGCAGCGCAACAGGAGTGGGGATTGCTCATGGGTGGTTCGGAAGATGCGCTGCCTCCGCAGCCAGTCGCGCCTACGACTGGCACTTCGCCCCCTCCGCTGGATCCAGGGGGGCCGCCGGAGCTCGGCGAGTGGGTGTTCACCGCCGTGGCCCCGATGGCGGCGTTATACGGCAAGGCTCTCCTGGAAGCCCTTGGCGAGCGGAGCGCGACCGGCCTCACCGCGCTGCCCGGCAAGTTGCGCCAGCGTTGGTTCCGCCGTGGCGTCCGCAGTGTCGAAGCCGTCCTCGACCTCGAGGACCGGCCGTCCGCCGCCATCCTTGTAACCGACGATCTTCCCGACGAAGCCCGGCTCGCGCTCCTCGATCTGGATCTCGCCGAGCCGTCACTGCAAGGCGAGGTCCTGACATGGGAGGTGGAGTCGAGGCAGTGGGTTCCGGCGAAACTGCCGAGCCACCAAGTCCGAGGCCCTCGAACCCACATGTGAGCACCCACCGATAGCCCCTGCGGCTGAAGTGCGCACAGCTGATGTCCAGCTGTGGTAAGTCCTCTGCGGTCGAGGTCGGAGTGTCGGTGCCTACCGATACAGTCGCGACGTGGCTGGATCGCGGTACACATTCACGGCAGAGGTGTGGGAGCACCAAGGGGATGCTGCATGGTATTTCGTGTCGGTACCCGAAGACGTGGCCGACGAGATCGAGGAGCGGTACGCGCATCGGGCGGGTGGGTTCAGGGCCGTGCGCGTGCATGTGGTCGTCGGCAACAGTCGATGGTCGACGTCGTTGTTCCCGGACAAATCCCGGGCGACCTACGTGCTGCCGATGAAGAAGGCGGTGCGGGTCGCGGAAGCGCTCGAGGCGGGCTCGGCCGCGCGGGTGGAACTTACTGTCGCGCTGTGAAACGCCGGGGCCGCGCGACGCAGACGGCGGGCACTACCGGCCCCGCTACGCGAAGCGTCGGTTGCCACCGGGCGCTGGTCTGCCGCGATAAAACAGGCCGGTCGACGCCGTCAGCGCCCGCGACCGGGCCGCCGACTCAGCGCGGCTGCGCCGCCGACATGCACTCGCTGGCGATGCGACTGCTGGCCGAGCGCGCCTTGTCCGCGTCTTCCTTGGTCATTCCCAGCGTTTCCTGGTTGGGAGCCTTCACGTCGTACTCGTCGCTGACCATGACCCGCAGCCCGGCCTGCGAAATACCCTGCTCGACGAACACCTTCGCGGCGCAGTCGGCCAGTTGCTTGTTCTTGAGGCCTTTGTCCTGCAGCGATTGTGCGAGTTCGGCTTGCGTCACCGTGGGCGCCGCCGTGTCCTTGTCGCTGCCACATGCCGCGAGCACCGGCAGCGCGATCAGCGCTGCGGCGATCATGCAGATCCGCACCTGACTCCTCTTCCTCGACTGGCCACCGTCAGTGGCGTGGCAACCATAATGCCCCGCGGCGAGCCGCGGTAGTCGCACGCGCCCACCAGCGTTGGATACCTTGCCGGACAACGATTTACGGGAGCGGCACTCACAGATCCATCGCCGCTCGCAACGCGGTGTCGAGCCGCTCCAGGGTGTCGGTATCCACCACGTCGACCCGCTCGGCCAGCCATCCGCGGAAGATGCGCCCGATATTGCCCGCGTGCACCCAACCGTGGTCCTGCACCGGAACCGCGAGGATGTCCCGCGGATCCTCCTCGATCACCTCGGCGGCGATCAGCCACGGACGCGGCGATTCGTTGATGCCATCACTGCTGATCAGCACTACCGTTCGGCGACGCGGCGAATCATGCGGGTTGTAGATCCACAGTTCACCCCGACGCACGCATCGCCTCCTCGGCGGCCGCCAGCTCGGCCGCGTCCGCCGCGGCCTCGGCGGTCACATCCGACACCGGACCGACGCCGGTACGCACGGCTTCCCGCCGCGCGGCCTTCGATATCCACGCCGAGGGCGACATACCGGCGCGGGCCGCCGCCTGCTCGGCGTACGACCAAGCGGCTTCGTCCAGCGAAAGGGTCACCTTACGGGTTGCCATACCAATTATCGTACCGGCCGCGCTGCGACCGGCGCCAGACTCGTTTTCCCAGCACGCGCGGCATCCAGCCAGAGCCACGGTACGGAGCGGGGCTCGGCCGACGCGAACTGATGGCTAGTGACTGCTGTTAGGGTTGGCGCAGGGCGAGGATGAACGGAGATGACGAGCATGACGACATTGCACCATCACCGAGTGGGCTCCGGGGAACCGCTCGTGCTGGTGCACGGGGTCGGAAGCCGCTGGCAAATATGGGAACCGATCGTCGACACCCTCGCCGCGTCGTATGACGTGATCGCCGTCGACCTGCCCGGCTTCGGTGGATCGGGCCCGCTCGCGCACAACACGGTCGACAATCTCACCGACGCGCTCAGCGAATTCCTCGCGGTACAAGGAATCGAACAGCCGCATTTGGCGGGTAATTCGATGGGTGGCCTGATCACGCTGAATCTGGGGGCACGCGGTCTGGCCCGCTCGGTCACCGCGTACTCGCCGATCGGTTTCTGGGACACTGCCGGTCGCGTGTGGTGCCAGCAGTCGCTGGGCAAGTCGCGGGCGCTCGCGCGGCTGCTCCGGCCCACACTGCCGTTCGTCCTCGGAAACGCCGCGGGGCGGACCGTCTTTCTCTCGCTGATCTTCGGCAAGCCCTGGGGCCTGGACGCCCAGGTGGCGCTGGAGACGGCCATCGGCGCGGTCGAGGCGACCGGATTCGACGAGGCGCTCGCCTCATTCGACGACGCGCGACTGCACGAAATCGGCTCGCTCACCGACATTCCGGTGACAATTGCATGGGGCAGCCGCGACATCCTGCTCACCTACGCCACCCAGAGCCGCAGGGCGCGTCGCGCGTTGCCGGCCGCCGAGCACGTCACGTTGCACGGCAGCGGGCACAGTCCTTTCCCCGACGACCCCGCGGCCTGCGCACAGGTCCTGCTCGA
Organism: Nocardia sp. NPDC051787; assembly: GCF_040681325.1. Classification (NCBI taxonomy): domain Bacteria; kingdom Bacillati; phylum Actinomycetota; class Actinomycetes; order Mycobacteriales; family Nocardiaceae; genus Nocardia; species Nocardia sp. NPDC051787. Next base: position 157,830 of record NZ_JBFAYO010000001.1, on the reverse strand, counting down.
GACGATCGGGCGGGCGCGGTAGACGTTCGGCTCAGCGGCCCTGCCACTGGGGCTCGCGCTTCTGCGCGAACGCCAGAGCACCCTCGGCGGCGTCCTTGGAGAACAGGGCGGGCAACGCGATCTCGCCCTGCTTCGCGAACGCCTCCGCGACCGGCCAATCCGGTGACTCGTCGATGATCCGCTTGCTCGCCGCCACCGCGAGTGGTGCGGCCGCGGCGATCTCGGCCGCCAGCTCCAGCGCGGCGGACAGCGCCGCGCCGGGCTCGGTGACCCGGTTGACCAAGCCGAGCTGATAGAGCCGCTCGGCGCCGACCCGTCCGCCGGTGAGCGCCAATTCAGCGGCCATGCTGCGCGGCAGCCGCTGGGTCAGCCGCAGCACGCCCCCGCCCGCGGCGACCAGACCGCGCTTGACCTCCGGGATGCCGAACTGCGCGTCCCGCGCGGCGACGATGAGATCGCCCGACAAAGCCAGCTCGAAACCACCGGCCAGCGCGAAGCCCTCGACCGCCGAGATCATCGGCTTCGCCGGAGGCTTCGCCGTGATGCCGAGCGGACCGCGGTGCTGGGTGATCGGCATCTCGCCTTTCGAGGCGGCGACGAGATCCATTCCGGCGCTGAAGGTTCCGCCCGCACCGGTGAGAACGAGCACGCGCGCGCCGGCGTCGGCTTCGAACTCGTCGACCGCGGCCTCGATGTCTTGCGCGGTGGCCAGGTTGATCGCGTTGCGTGCCTCGGGACGGTTGACCGTCAGCACGGTGATCGCATCGCGCCGTTCGACACCTACCAGGTCGGTCATCGGGCGCTCCTCTCGGTGATCAGGGTGAACGTATCCGCGGCGACATCGGCGTCCGGAGGGAGCAGATGGCCCGCCACGGTGGTGCCGGTATCCGACGCCCGGACCAGTATGCGGGGTCACGCGAGCGTCGGCGCGCGCACCACAACAGCTTCCAGCGAAACTGACTCACGAGTAAGATACGAGAATGGGCACCAACATCGCGCTGCGATTCGACAACGACCGCGCCTACGTCACGCTCGACCGGCCGGACAAACACAACGGCCTGACCATCGACATGATTAGCGGACTGATTGCCAGTGCGAAAAACGTGGCTCGCCGCCCGGGAGTGCGCGCGGTAATCCTGTCCGGCAACGGACCCAGCTTCAGCAGTGGCATGGACATCGCGGCGGCTTCCAGCGATCCACTGGCAATCGTACGGAACTTCCTGCCGCTGCCCGGCCGCGGCACGAACGCCTTCCAAGAAGCGTGCTGGGCGTGGCGCCGCCTGCCCGTCCCGGTGATCGCGGCGGTGCACGGGCGCTGCTACGGCGGCGGACTCCAGCTCGCACTCGCCGCCGATGTCCGTTTCGCCAGCCCGGAGGCGGAGTTCTCCGTTATGGAAGCCAAGCACGGCCTAGTCCCCGATATGACCGGCGCCGCGACGCTATCTCGGCTGGTCGGCATGGACAAGGCACTCCTGCTGACGATGACCGCGGACACCGTGGACGCCGCCTACGCGGCGAAGATCGGCTTGGTCACCGAGGTGGCGGCCGACCCGGTCGCCGAGGCGGAGAAACTGGCCGACCAGATCGCGGCCCGGCCGCGGCACGCCGTCGCGGCCGCCAAGCGGCTGTTCGAGAAGACCTGGCATACCTCGCCGCGGCGCACCTTCGCCGTTGAGCGCGCCACCCAACTTCCGCTGATCTTGCGGAAAGCATTCAGCAACCTAACAGCAAGGTAGCTGAAAGCTAACCAGTCTGAGACAGAAGCCCCGAATCCGCCGGTTCCGCTGCTACCATTTGCACGATTTGCCAGCCAGTCGAACTAGCGGTGCGAGGTACCCTGCGAAGGAGTCTGTGTATCGCGGGACGTCTGTGTTTCTCGCACCGCTCCCGGCAAGAAACCGGAGGGCTCACAGACCTTGATCAAGACCGCATCCTTGCTGCTCTCAGCGCTGGCGGGTGTATCGGCCTTGCTCTGCCCAGCGGCTACCCCCGCCATCGCCAACCCGAACGCCATCAACCCGATTCCTGTGCTCAACGGCACGACCGGACTGCCCAATCTGGCCGGCCGCGCCAGGGCGGTCTTCCAAGTGACGGGTATGGCCAGTCCCAACAACACCCATAACTACAACGTGCTCGGGACCGACCTGGGCATCATGTGGGACAACGGGCACGGCGAAATGCTCACCGCGTTCGGCGACACCGCCGGTTTCGGTTTCCCGAATCTGCTCGCGGGCAGCATGTGGGCCTGGCGCAGCAATATCCTGCTCCGCAGCCATACCACCAATCCGGCCGAAGGTATCTATTTCGACAGCGTGGTCCGCGACATGTTCGGCCAGGCGCGTGATCTCATCCCGAGCCCGAAGATTCCCTTCCTGGAGATCAGCCGCATTCCCACCGCGGGCATCTCGGTCGGCGGCGTGCAATACATGAGCTTGATGTCGGTGCGGAGCTGGGACGATGTCGGACGGTGGAGCACCAACTTCTCCGGCCTGGCCGTTTCCGGCGACAACGGCGAGACCTGGGCGGAATTGCCGGAAACCCGGCGCCCGAACGAGGGTGGGAACGCCAACTTCCAGATGAACGCGTTTCTCGCCGACGGCGGATACATCTACGAATACGGCACCCGCTCCGGACGCAACCACACCGCCCATCTGGCTCGGGTCCGGGCGCAGGACATCGCCGATCTCAGCGAATACGAATACTGGGACGGCAACGGTTGGCGTAAGAACGACGTGAATGCCGCGGCACCCATCATGTGGGGTGTCAGTGAGCTGTCGGTGATGTACAACTCCTATCTCGGACAGTTCATTTCGCTCACCACCGACCCGTTCAATTCCGTGGTGATGCGCCGCGCGTCGTCTCCGGCCGGCCCGTGGAGCGAACCCGAAGTGCTGATCGACACGCGCGAATTGCCCACCGCCTACGCGCCATCGATCTTTCCGTACCAGACGGGGCGCGATCTCTACTTCCTGACCACCGTGCACAGCCAATACAACGTCGTGCTGATGCGAACGACACTGTAGCTCGCGGCGTACCGATCCAACGCGGCTTGACCTCAACAATGGTTCATGTATGAGGCTGAACCGCGTTGGATCGTTCACGTTTCGGGAGGCTTCATGGTCACCGCCACCGCCGACATGCGCACCTGGCTGCGGGACAACGCCGTCGCGATCGACAGCACCGACCCCGGCTCAACCGGCCGGGACCTCGACGCCCTGATCGCGCGGCTGGGCACCGCGACGGTGGTCGGACTCGGCGAGTCGACTCGGTTCTCCCGGCAAACCTTCGGAATCCGCGAGCGGATATTCCGCGCCCTGGTCGAGCGGCATGGCTTCCGCGCGTTGGCGATTCAGGACAGTGCGCGTTCCGGCGAACGCTGGGACCGGTTCGCCACCGCTGGAGAGGGCGAGCCGGAAACGGTGCTCGCCGGTGCATGGCGGCCGTGGCGGACCGAGGAATCGGTGGCGGCGCTGCGCTGGATTCGCGCGTACAACCTGGCCCATCCGGACGACCCGGTGCGGATCTTCGGCGTCGAACCTCCGCACGCCGAGCCGAGCGACTACGACGCGGTGCTGGCCTGCGTGCGCGACACGGCTCCCGAGCGGTGGGCCGCGATCGAGGCGCACCTCGCGCCGATCCGCACCGCACATCAGGTCGACGAACACGTTCAGCGGCACCAGGGCATCCACCCCGGCCGCCCGTTCGCCGAACACGCCGAGGAGGCCATCGCCCTGCTCGAGGCATTGCCGGACACGCAGGAACGCGCCACCGCGCTCGTCCATGCCCGCCTGATCCTCGATTTCCACCGGCAGAGCGTCGCGGGCCAGGGCTTCGCCCGCGATGAGCGACCGTCAGCCGAGACGGTGCTGAATCACCAGCGCGCCACCGGCGCCGCGATCATCTATTGGGACGGGCTCGCCCACACCACCAATATCCCGATTGTCTTCAGAACAGCGCAATTCCGTGGCGTGGGAAGTCATTTGCGCGACCACTTCGGCGATGCGTACATGTCGGTCGGCATCGGCTTCCACCACGGCGACCTCGGCATGGCCGTGGCGCCCGATCCGCGCCCCGACCTGGTCGACGCCGCGCTCGGCGACGTCGAACTGCCCGCGTACTACGTGGACCTGCACGCCGAGGCACCGGAATCGGTCCGCGACCGGCTGGCCGGTCCCGCGAAGGTGCGCACCATCAGCGGCGTCTACGACCCCGCCGCGGACGGCGAGGCGCACATCCAGCTGGCATCCCTCGCCGCCGCGTTCGACGTCCTGATCCACGTGCGCGAGACCACGCCGGTGCACTGGCTCGATGTGTGATCTGCCGCGCCTGGACCTACCTCTGGCAACCTTGCGAACTCCCGATCGCGGATCAATAGACTCACGATATGGATGCGGCCGATTGGGACGAGCGCTACGCGCAAACGGAATTGGTCTGGGGCGCACCGCCGAACAACACCGTGGTGGAACATGTCTACGGATTGGAGCGGCGGACGCCGCTGCAGCCCGCCACGCCCGACGGCGAGCCACCGGAGTTCCCCCGCGCACTCGATCTGGCGTGCGGTGAGGGCCGCAACGCCCTCTGGTTGGCCACGCACGGCTGGCAGGTACACGCGGTCGACTACTCCCAGGTGGGCATCGATAAGGGGCGCACCGTGGCGTCACGGCTGGCCCGATCGGTCCGCGGTCGCATCACCTGGCAGTGCGCCGACGTCACCGACTTGGACGCGGCGGGTATCACCGGCCCGTTCGAGCTGGTGCTGATGGTTTTCCTGCACCTGCCCACCCAGCAGCGCCGCGCGGTGGTTCGCAAGGCGGCCGCCCTGCTCGCTCCCGAAGGCACCCTGCTCGTCCTCGGCCACGACACCACCAACCTCACCGACGGCTGCGGCGGGCCACAGGATCCCGCCATCCTCTTCACCCCGGACGACATCGTCGCCGACCTCGGCCCCGTGATCGCCGCCAACCGCATCCGCGTCCGCGTCGCCGACCGCGTCTACCGCCCGACCGAGACCCGCGAAGCCATCGACGCCTTGGTCATCGCCACTCGCCCGGCCGAGTATGTGCCGACCGAGTGAGACACCCGAGCAGGAGCACGCACACCGGCATCTGCCCGACGAGCACCCGAACCGTGTGCCGCGATCATGGCTTGGACGGACTCGGCTGAGCCCGCCCACCTGCGGCGCCGAGAGCCCGGTTCAGGACCAGCGCTGCAACCACGGGGTGACGGTCTCGGCGATCAGATCGAACCCGGCGCGGAAAGCGTGCGGTTGGCCGGGAATGATCCGCACTTCGGCAGCGTCGGCGGGATCGGGAATGCCGAACGGGTCGTTGGCGCCATTGACGACCACCACCTCGATGTCTCCGGGGGCGAGTAGCTCGTCCCGGCGGGAGTTCTCCGGCTTGCCCGGCGGGTGCAGCGGGAACGAGAGCGCGAGTACGCCGCGAGCCCGGGCCGCGACGGCGGTGCGGCAGGCGACCCGGGCCCCATTGCTGCGCCCACCCTGGATCAGGGGAATACGCTTGCGGCCGCGTAGCCGGGCGACGATCTCCAGCCACGCCTCGTCCTGCTTGACCGTCGAACCAGGCGCCCGGCGCCCAGCGACCCGATAGGGCTGCACCACCCGCGCCACGGCGCCACCCAGCCGCAGCGCCGAATCGCGCACGGCGAGAAGGTCTTTCGTGTCCACCCCACCGCCCGCACCATGCGTGAGCAGCAGCAGGAACGCGGGCCTGCGGGGCTGCTCGAGCTCGACCTCGGCCGGTCCGGCACTAGTCTCGATGCGCATTGTGCTTATTTTGGCACCCGGCGCGCTGCGCGTTCGCTACGCCTGGCGGCTTCCGTGCACGACGCGCCGGCGGCGCGCCCATCAAACGCTGTAAAACGCGTCACATTGCCTGCTCAGCTCTTTGCGTCCTCATTACCGATCGGTAATATGGCGCATAAGTTACCCGCGAGTAGCATGCGGAAAACCGGCACGACTACCCGGTGGAGCGAACAACGGGCGGGAACGGCACCAACCGACCGCACCAAACTCAACGGAGAGTGAGTACTGACAATGGGTCACTACAAGAGCAACGTCCGCGACCTGGAGTTCAACCTCTTCGAGGTCCTGGGCCTTGGTTCCATCCTGGACAGCGGCGCCTACGGCGACCTCGACGCGGACACCGTCAAGGAGATGCTGAACGAAGTTCGTCGCCTTGCCGAGGGCCCGCTCGGTGAGTCGTTCGCCGACGCGGACCGCAACCCGCCGGTCTTCGACCCCGCGACCCACACGGTCGCGCTGCCCGAATCCTTCAAGAAGAGCTACCGGACGCTGCAGGACGGCGGCTGGGACAAGCTGGGCGTCGCCGAGGAGCTCGGCGGCCTGCCGATCCCGCGCGCGGCCTACTGGGCCATCGCGGAACTGCTGCTCGGCTCGCAGCCGGCCGCCTTCATGTACGCCGCGGGTCCTGGTTTCGCGAACATCTTCTACAACAACGCCACCGAAGAGCAGAAGGGCTGGGCGACGATCGCCGCCGAGCAGGGCTGGGGCGCCACCATGGTGCTCACCGAGCCCGACGCCGGTTCCGACGTGGGCGCAGGCCGCACCAAGGCAATCAAGCAGGAAGACGGCTCCTGGCACATCGAGGGCGTGAAGCGCTTCATCACCTCCGCCGACGCCGACGACCTGTTCCCGAACATCATGCACTTGGTGCTGGCCCGCCCCGAGGGGGCGGGACCGGGCACCAAGGGCCTGTCGCTGTTCTTCGTGCCGAAGTTCCACTTCGACCACCAGACCGGCGAGCTCGGTGAGCGCAACGGCGTCTTCGTCACCAACGTCGAGCACAAGATGGGCCTGAAGGTCTCGGCCACCTGTGAGGTCACCTTCGGCGGCCACGGCATCCCCGCCAAGGGCTGGCTGGTCGGCGAGGTGCACAACGGCATCGCGCAGATGTTCGATGTCATCGAGCACGCCCGCATGATGGTGGGCACCAAGGCCATCGCGACCCTGTCGACCGGCTACCTGAACGCGCGCGACTACGCCAAGGAGCGCGTGCAGGGCGCCGACCTGACCCGGATGACCGACAAGGCCGCGCCTCGCGTGGCCATCACCCGCCACCCGGACGTGCGGCGCTCGCTGGCCGTGCAGAAGGCGTACGCCGAGGGCCTGCGCGCGGTCTACCTGTACACCGCCGCTCACCAGAATGCCGATGTGGCCCTGCATGTTTCCGGTGCGGACGCCGACCTGGCCGCCCGCGTCAACGACCTGCTGCTGCCGATCGTGAAGGGTGTCGGTTCGGAGCGGGCCTACCAGTACCTGACCGAGTCGTTGCAGACCCTGGGTGGTTCCGGCTTCCTGCAGGACTACCCGATCGAGCAGTACATCCGGGACGCGAAGATCGACTCGCTGTACGAGGGCACCACCGCCATCCAGGCGCAGGACTTCTTCTTCCGCAAGATCGCCCGCGACCGCGGCGTCGCGCTGGCCCACGTGGCCGGCCAGGTGCAGGAGTTCATCGACACCGAAGCCGGCAACGGCCGCCTCAAGGGCGAGCGCAAGCTGCTTGCCACCGCGCTGGAGGACGTGCAGGCCATGGCCGCCACGCTCACCGGCCACCTGATGGGCACCCAGGAGCAGCCGAGCGAGCTGTACAAGGTCGGCCTGGGTTCGGTGCGCTTCCTGCTCTCGGTGGGCGACCTGCTCATCGGCTGGCAGCTACTGCGTCAGGCCGAGATCGCCATCGCGGCGCTCGACAACGGCGCGACCGGCGCCGACCAGGCGTTCTACAACGGCAAGATCGCCGTCGCGCAGTTCTTCGCGCGCAACATCCTGCCGGAGCTGACCGCCACCCGCGCCGTGCTGTCCAACCTGGACAACGACATCATGGAGCTGGACGAAGCGGCCTTCTGACACATCTTCATAACGCGCACACGACAAAAACGGCCCGGAGATGATCTCCGGGCCGTTTTGTCGTCTACGGTTGTCGATTCGTGACGTCCGATCAGCGCTCGACGCCGATGCTCTCCGGTAGATTGCGTGCTCCCGGGAGGCTGCAGGAACCTCCCGACTCCCACGTTTCGGCGCGGAAGGTGTCGGCAAAGGTGCCCGAGGTGATGCGCAACGCGACTGGCATCGGCGCTTATTTGCGCGAACGACGACTCGCCGCTGGATTGACCCCCGCGCATCTGGCCGAACGAGCCGGGCTCGCCGAGCCGGTGCTGGACCGAGTCGAAACGGGTGCGATCACGCCGAGTTACCCACTGCTCGAACGGCTTTTCGACGCGCTCGAAGTGCCGACCTGGTACCGCAGGCACATTGTCGTGCTGACCTTGCCGAACTTCTTCGAGGCCGCCTACGGACCCGGACCGGGGGTGCCGACTCCCGACGACCTGGACGACCTGGACAGCCTGCCCGATCCGGCCTGCTATCAGCGAATGCCGACGCAGGATCTGGTGGCGGCGAACTCCGCCTACGAACGGACCTTTCCGGGAGCCGCGGCCCGATCGAACATGCTGGAGTGGATGTTTCTGGACTCGGCCGCCAAACGGGTGATCGTGGAGTGGGCCGTCGAGGCGCACCTGTTGGTCGACGCGTTTCGCATGCTGTCCCCACTCGCGCCGCGCGAGCGCGTCGAGGAGATCGCCGAGCGCTGCCGCCGCTCCCCGGACTGGGACCGCATGTGGACCAGCGAGGTGCGCTCCGCAGACATCCCGCGCGGCAGGCTGCTGGTGCGCGACCTCGCCACGCGCCGGGTACGCACCATGAGCATGCGCGTCTACAGCCCGGAACTTCCCGAACGGCCTTGGTGGCTTTACCGACTGGTGACCATCGGCCGAACGCGTGGCGCGCATGCGCCGATGTAAGCGACATCGGGGCCGCGAACAGGCACAATGAGCGAGCAGACTGCGTCCCAGAAGAAGGGAATTGCCGGATGACTCGATCGCTGTCCGCACTCGCCGGTGCCGGTGCGCTCGCCACGGTTCTCACCCTCGCCGCCGCCGCGCCGGCCGGGGCCGACCCCAACAACGTCATACCGATCCCGGCCCTCAACGGCATCCACGGACTGCCGAACCTTCCCGGCCCGACCAAGGCCGTCTTCCAGGTGACCGGCATGGACAGCCCGAACCGCACGCAGAACTTCAACGTGCTCGGCACCGATCTCGGCATCATGTGGGACGACGGCAACGGCCGCATGATCACCGCGTTCGGCGACAGCGCGGGGCTCGGCTTCCCCAATCTGCTGGCGGGCAGCATCTGGGCCTGGACCAGTAACGTGCTGTTCCGCAGCTCGACACACGACCCCGCCAACGGCATCCTCTTCGAGGACGTGGTGCCGAACCCCTTGCCCAGCCCGAAGATCCCCGGCATCGAGATCAGTCTGATTCCCACGGCGGGCATCTCGGTGGGCGGTGTGCAGTACATGAGCCTGATGTCGGTCCGGGAATGGGGCGACCACGGCAAGTGGCACACCAATTTCGCCACGCTGGCCTCCTCGCACGACGGCGGCACCACGTGGACGCCGCTCACGCACACCCGCCGCGCCAACGTCGATGGTCACGAGAACTTTCAGCAGAACGCCTTCCTGAAGGCCGGCGGCTACATCTACCGGTACGGCACGCCTTCCGGGCGCAATAATCCCGGATTCGTTTCCCGCGCAAAAGAATCCGATATCGCCAACATCGACGCGTATGAATACTGGGACGGCAAAGCGTGGAAGCCCGGCGACGCCAAGACCGCGGCGCCCATCCTGGGCGGTGTAGCCGAACTGTCGGTGATGTGGAACGACCACCTCGGTCAGTTCGTCATGCTGACCACCGATCCGTTCAACAGCGTCGTCATGCGCACCGCCGCCGCCCCCGAAGGACCGTGGAGCGAACCCAGGGTCCTCATCGAGGCCCGCGCCCTGCCCACCGCGTACGCACCGATGATCTTCCCGTACCAAACCGGCCGTGACCTCTACTTCCTGGTCACCCAGCACACCCAGTACAACGTTGTGCTGATGCGAACGCCGCTGTGACAGTGGGAAACGGTTTCCCGGACGCCTAGATCTCTTCCTGGAGCGAGGCCGGGATCTTGTCGCGAGCGGCCAGGGTTCCTGGCCCGGTACGTGCAGGCGGAGGAATCCGCGTAGCTCGTCGATATGGTGCTGGAGTGCGCGGATCAGGCGGATGGCGTCGCGGAATCGCTTCTTGTCGTCTGCGGCTTGGGCCTCCAAGGATTCCGATGTCCCGGACAGCTGCTCTACCCAGCGAACGGATTTCCGCGCGGGTCCAGCGGACCCGCGCGGTGACTCACGCGCAGCGCGAACCGGCCGCACCCTTGACCGCGGATTCGATCGCCACTTCGGCGTATTCGACGACGGCATGCACCGTGTCCACCCCCCATGGCCCAGGAAGTCAGCACCACAACGCACAATGTCGCGGTGCCGTGCAGGATTCGGTGTGCCGCGTCGACACCGATTGCCACCCCCAGCGCTGCCGCGGCTCCCTTCAGGACGGCGACTTCGGCACTGCAGTGTGAAGCTGAGAGGAATGCGCCGTGGCCGCGAAACCCTCGCTCACTCACATTTGACGATCGGGATCGGGTCGTATTTCACCGTGCGGGTGGTGCGGGAGACTTCACGTCCGGTTTTGCGGTCGGTGATGACGCGGGTGTCGGAGATGGTGAAGCCGGGAGCGCCTTCGGAGGCGATGCAGTCCTTGCCCTTGGGCAAGGTGATGGTCTTGGGGTCGGTCGGTTTGGCCTTCTCGCCGGTGATGGATTCGACGTCCACCGTCTTGGTGCCCCACAGGCGGACGGTTACCTCCGAGTCGGTGACGAAAGCCTCTATGTACACGCCGGTTTGGCTGTTGTTGCGGAATTTGAGGTCGATCGCGCCGTCGAAGACGGTGGCCTCACGGGCGGCCGGGTAGCGGGAGATGTAGTAGCTGTGCTCGGTATGGCCCGCGTCTTCCATACCGGCGAAGTAGGCGGCGTTGTAGAGCGTTGTGGCGAACTGGCTGATGCCACCGCCGACGGCCGTGCTGGGGCGCCCGTGGTCGATGATGCCGGACTCGACATATCCTTCCGCCGTACCGCGCGGGCCGGTGAATTCGTTGAGCGAGAATGTGTCTCCTGGCTTCACGATCGCGCCGTTGACCTTCCTGGCCACGGTGCGGATATTGACGCCGGAGGGGCCGCTGAAGCCGCTGGTGGTGAACGAACCCACGGTCTCGACGATGCCGAGACCTTGCGCCGCCTCGGTGGTCACTTTCGGTTCGATTCGCTCGTAGACCGCCTGACCGGTCCGCTCGCCCTGGGCGACCAGCAGCGCGTTGAACTGTTCGAAGGTCTTCGGCCAGTTGATCTTGTCACCGACCACCGCGGGAACGACCGCGGGTCTACCGCCGGAGACAGCGAAGGTAGCGTCCTTCGGCTCGACTTCCGTGGGCGCGAGCTGCGGGGCGAGCAGGCCGATCGCGGCGTCCTGGTTCACCGACACGGCCAGACCACCCTGTCCGTCCGGCGCGAAGGTGAGCACGGACGCGATCTGTTCCGGGTCGAGCCTGGCGGCGGCGCCCTTGCCCGCGAACGTGATCGGCGCCTGCACCGCAGGCTGCGCGATCTCGCGCAGCGCCTGGTCCACCGCCTCAGGGCGCACGCTCAGCGGCGCGGGCACGACCGGAAGATCCAGTGGCCCACTGGTCATCCAGTTACCGACCAGTTCGGCACGTGCGGGCCCGAGGTCGAGCACCCGCCCCGGGACCGGCGGCACCGCAACGGGTTTGGCGTTGTCGAAGGTGATGGTGCCCTCGACCGTGGGGCGGTCGTGCACCCGCAAGTCGGTCAATTGGCGGTCCAACGCCGGTTCGTCGACCGCGCTGACGATCGCGACGTCGCGGGTGGTGAAGAAGGAGGCGAGCCGGGTGAACGGGCTGAGCGGCTGAGAGCCGATCCGCGACCAGGTGGCGTCCCAGTTCACGGCGAGTCCGGCGGAACTCGGCACGATACTTGTCTGCACGTCGCCGATGCGCAGCGGCAGTTCCCGGCTCGCTCTAGGCTCGAGTTCGGCGCGCAAGCGGGCATCGGCCGCGGACTTGTCCATGCCGCCGACGTCGACGCCCGCGACGACGGTGCCGCGGGGCACCTCGCCCGAGGACAGCGCCCAGTCCACGACGTATCCGAGACCTGCCAGAGCGAGCACCGCGCCTACCGCGATACCCACCCGGCGCAGCACGGCGGCATCCGGGCGGTTCGGCGGCGGGCCGGAAATCGGACGACGTCCGGGCGCCCGACGCGGCGGCGGAGGCGACGGCCGCCGCGGGCTGGTGTGCATGGGCTGGGTGGGCATTGCATCGCCACGCCACCCGCCGGATTGGTCTGATTCCTGGGGTCGATCCGCCCCGAGGAGCTGGCGCCATTCGACGTCGCCACCCGCTCCAGGGCCGCGGTCTCCGGTGCTCGGCTGGCTCGTCACGAACCGTCCTCCACGTTCGATTGAATTGTGGACTCGCACGACACGAGTCCCCACCAACGATAGTGGCCCTTACCGACCGGGGTCGGCACAGCACGGAACAGCAGCAAATCCCGCGCAAAAGAGCCGGGTACAGCACGCAAAGAGGCCCGCGCAGTTGCCGGGTCGGGGGTCTGGCAACTGCGCGGAGCCGACCTGTTTATCGGGGGATCGCAGATGGCGTTACACGCGCCGGACAGACCGTGATCGATGCAACGCGGGACAATCGAGAAGGACCGCCCCGGGCGGCTCGCGCTGGACGCCGCAGGACTTCGCACACGAGGGAGATGGATGGCATGCAGCTGGGAATGATCGGCCTCGGCCGAATGGGCGCCGGCATCGTGCGTCGGATCGTCGCGGATGGGCACACCGCCGTCGGGTACGAGCGTCGCGCCCAGCACATCGAGGAACTGCGCGCCGAGCTCGGGGCGAGCTTCCAGGGCAGCACCGACCTCGCCGAGTTCGTGCAGACGCTCGAGACGCCGCGCGTGGTCTGGGTGATGATCCCGGCCGGCGCCACGGGCGCGGTGATCGACCAGGTGGCCGAACTGCTCGAACCCGGCGACATCGTCATCGACGGCGGCAACAGCCGCTACCACGAGGACATCGAGCGCGCCGAGCGGCTGCGGCCCAAGGGCATCCACTACCTGGACATCGGCACCTCGGGCGGGGTATTCGGCCGCACGCGCGGCTACTGCCTGATGATCGGCGGCGAGGCGGAGCAGGTGAAGTACCTGGACCCGCTGCTGAAATCCATCGCCCCGGGCCTGGAGGCGGCCGAGCGGACGCCGGGACGCACCGGCGAGCCGTCCACGGCCGAGCTCGGCTATCTGCACTGTGGACCGGCCGGGGCGGGCCACTTCGTGAAGATGGTGCACAACGGCATCGAGTACGGTGCGATGGCCGCCTACGCCGAAGGCTTGAACATCCTGCACAAGGCCAACTACGGCGCCGAGCACGCGGGCGAGTTCTCCGCGGAGGAGACCCCGCTGGAGCATCCCGAGTACTACCGGTACGACATCGACGTGCCCGAGGTCACCGAGGTGTGGCGGCGGGGTTCGGTGGTCGCCTCCTGGCTGCTCGACCTCACCGCGGCGGCACTGCACGCCGACCCGGACCTGGAGTCCTACAGCGGCCGGGTGTCCGATTCCGGCGAAGGACGCTGGACGATCGATGCCGCCATCGATATCGGCGTGCCCGTGCCGGTGCTGTCGTCCGCCTTGTTCGGGCGGTTCTCTTCCCGGGGTGAGGCCCGCTACGCGGACAAGATGCTCTCGGCGATGCGGAAGGCATTCGGCGGTCACCACGAGCTTCCAGGTAATTAGGCGATCACAACGCGGCCCCCGATCGGAAACTCCGATCGGGGGCCACGGTTGTGCGTCGAGCACTTCCGGCGCTCGGCGCGGTCAGCGCTCCAGGATGGCGACGACGCCCTGGCCGCCCGCCGCACAGATGGAGATCAGTGCGCGGCCGGAGCCCTTTTCGGCGAGCAGCTTCGCTGTCGAGGCGACGATGCGGCCGCCGGTGGCGGCGAAGGGGTGGCCCGCGGCCAGCGACGAGCCGTTGACGTTGAGCTTGCTCCGATCGATCGAGCCGAGCGCGCCGTCCAGGCCGAGGCGCTCCTTGCAGTAGGCGTCGGACTCCCACGCGGCCAGGGTGGCCAGCACCACCGAGGCGAACGCTTCGTGGATCTCGTAGTAGTCGAAGTCCTGCAGGGTCAGGCCGTTGCGGGCGAGCAGGCGCGGCACCGCGTAGGTCGGCGCCATCAGCAGGCCGTCGGGGCCGTGGATGTAGTCGACCGCGGCGACCTCGCTGTCGACCAGGTGGGCCAGCACCGGCAGCTTGCGCTCGGCGGCCCACTCCTCGCTCGACAGCAGCACGGCGGAGGCGCCGTCGGTCAGTGGGGTGGAGTTGCCCGCGGTCATGGTCGCGTCGCCCGCCTTCACCCCGAAGACCGGCTTCAGCGTGGCCAGCTTCTCGATCGAGGAGTTCGGCCGCAGGTTGTCGTCGCGGGTCAGGCCGAGGAACGGCGTGATCAGGTCATCGAAGAAACCGCGGTCGTAGGCGGCCGCCATGTTCTTGTGCGACAGGTAGGCCAGCTCGTCCTGCGCCTCGCGCGCGATGCCGAATTCCTTGGCGGTGATGGCGGCATGCTCACCCATGGACAACCCGGTGCGCGGCTCGGCGTTGCGCGGGATCTCGATGCCGAGCATGCTCGGGCGCAGCTGGCCGACCAGCTTGAGACGGTCCTTGTTGGTCTTGGCGCGGTTGGCGTCCAGCATCCACTCGCGCAGGCCTTCGCTCACGCCGATCGGGGCGTCGGATGTGGTGTCGGTGCCGCCGCCGACGCCCGCCTCGATGCGACCGGCGGCGATCGCGTCACCGACGGTGACGATCGCCTGGAGGCCGGTGCCACACGCCAGCTGCAGATCGTGCGCGGGGGTGTAGGGGCTCAGCGTGCTGCCGAGCACGCTCTCCCGGATCAGGCCGTGCTCGCCGACCCGCTTCAGTACGGCGCCGCCGACGACCATGCCGAGCCGTTCGCCCTGCAGGCCGAAACGGCTGACCAGCCCGTCCAGCGCGGCGGTGAACATGTCCTGGTTGGAGGCGTGCGCGTACGCCTTGTCCGAACGAGCGAACGGAATCCGGTTGCCGCCCACGACCGCGACCGGGCGGGTCGTCTTACCGGTCTTGGCGGCGCTCTTCGCCGAACTGGCTTTGCTGGTCACTCGAGTCTCCAAGGTCTCGTGGATGGATGTCCCCGGCGGCCCGGTTCGGCGTGGCGGAATCCACGCAGATCGGCGCACCGTCGCGGTTGTTTACATTAAACTTACTCTGGAGTAAGTTTAATGTCGACACGTACCCCGCAAAAGTGCGCCAGCAGACCACGCCGGGGCGACCTCCAACCAGAGAGCCAGAACTCAGAAAAGGTAGGAATAGTGGCAGCCAGCAAGAACAAGGGTGCTCCCAACCTCTACGGATCGTTCGTACACTCCGCTCCCGGCGCGTTCCTGGCCGGCAAGCTCGGCCTGCCGCAGCCGGAGACTTTGCGTCGCTACGTCAAGGGCCAGCCGCCACTGCCCGGTCCGGTGCTGCTCGGCGGCAAGGGCCGGGTCGCCGAGCCGGTCCGCGCGCTGCTGTCGGACTACACCTTCGCCGACGCGCTCAGCCCCGAAACCAAGTACGGCGCATTGGTGTTCGATGCCACCGGCATCGGCACGATCGAGGACCTCTCGCAACTGTTCGAGTTCTTCCAGCCCGCCATGCGCAATATCGCCCCGTCCGGGCGCGTCGTGGTCATCGGCACCACGCCCGAGCTGGCGTCCAGCGTGGACGAGCAGATCGCGCAGCGGGCGCTGGAGGGCTTCACCCGCTCGGTGGCCAAGGAGATGCGGCGCGGCGCGACCGCCCAGCTGGTGTATCTGCACCCCGAGGCAGCGGCCGCCGCGACCGGCCTGGAGTCCACCCTGCGCTTCCTGCTCTCGGCCAAGTCGGCGTTCGTCGACGGCCAGGTCATCCGCGTCGGCAAGGACGACGCGACCGCGCCCGCCGACTGGGACCGCCCGCTGGAGGGCAAGGTCGCTGTGGTCACCGGCGCGGCGCGCGGGATCGGCGCGACCATCGCCGAGGTGTTCGCCCGCGATGGCGCCCAGGTGATCGTGGCCGACATCCCGGCCGCGGGCGAGGCGCTGTCGCAGACCGCGAACAAGGTCGGCGGCACCGCGCTCGCGCTCGACGTGACCGCCCCCGACGCAGCCGAGAAGCTGGCCGAATTCGCCACCGAGCGCTTCGGCGGCATCGACATCGTCGTGCACAACGCGGGCATCACCCGCGACAAGCTGCTGGCGAACATGGACGAGGGTCGCTGGAACTCGGTCATCAACGTGAATCTCGCCGCGCCGCATCGCATTACCGAGGGCTTGGTGGCCCGGGGTGCGCTGAAAGAGGGCGGTCGCGTGATCGACGTATCCTCGATCGCCGGCATCGCGGGCAACCGCGGCCAGACCAACTACGGCGCATCCAAGGCGGGCGTCATCGGCATGGTCGCCGCCGAGGCGCCGAAGCTGGCGGAGAAGAACATCACCATCAACGCCGTCGCGCCCGGTTTCATCGAAACCGCGATGACCGCCGCCATCCCGCTGGCCACCCGTGAGGCGGGCCGGTTGATGAGTTCGTTGCAGCAGGGCGGACAAACCGTCGACGTCGCCGAGACCATCGCCTACTTCGCGAGCCCGGCCTCGAACGCGGTGACCGGCAACGTCGTTCGGGTCTGCGGGCAGAGCCTGATCGGAGCATGATGTCCCACGGCGCAGCAGCGGGGGAACAGACACAGGTGATCACGCTCACCGAACCACCGAAGAACAGCCGGCTGTTCGCCAAGGCGGCACTCGGCGCGGTGCCGCTGCTGTCGGCGCGCAAGCCGACGCTACCGGACCGGGCCGTGCAACTGGAGGGTCTGCGGGTCGACCCCGATCACCTGGCCGCCTACTGCCGGGCGACCGGTCTGCGCTTCGGCGACGCGCTGCCGCTGACCTACCCGTTCATCCTCACCTTCCCGCTTGCCATGCAATTGGTGGTGGCACGGGACTTTCCGTTCGTCGCGGTAGGTGCGGTGCACGCGGAGAATGTCATCGAGCGCAGTCGCGACATCTCGGTGAGCGAGCCGCTGGACATCCGCACGCACATCGAGAATCTGCGCGAGCACCCGAAGGGTCTGCTCGTCGACGCGATCAGCGACGTGAAGGTGGGGCGTGAGCTGGTGTGGCACCAGGTCACCACGTTCCTGCACCAGCAGCGCACCTCGTTGTCGGGCGGGCCGAAGCCGGAGCCGAAGCCGGAAGAGGTCCCGCCTCCGCCGCTGCGCACGTTGCGGGTGGAGCAGCAGACGATCACCCGGTACGCGGCCGCGTCCGGTGACCACAACCCGATCCATACGTCCGGGTTGGGCGCCAAGGCATTCGGCTTCCGCAGGCCGATCGCGCATGGCATGTGGTCGGCGGCGGCCGTCCTCGGCTCGATCGAGGGCCGCATTCCGGAGAAGACCGCGTACGCGGTCAAGTTCGGCAAGCCGATTCTGCTGCCCTCCACCGTGAACGTGTACGCCGACCAAGTCGAAGGCGGCTGGGATCTGGCGCTGCGCCACCCGAAGAAGGGCTACCCGCATCTGACGGCGACCCTTCGCTGAGCAACCGAAGCCGCTGCCGGATTCGGGCGAATCCGGCAGCGGCTTCGCGCATTTCACGATGTCGGCCTTGGCCGCGTTCAGCAGTCGCAGCTACAATCGCAATTGCAGCAGCCACAGTCGCCGCAATTGCAACAGCTGCAATCGAACTCGCCGCAATCGCAATTGCTGCAATCGCAGTTCTTTATCCAGGCGTCCTTGCGTTCGCCGGTGCAGGGTTGCGTGTGGTCGGCGCAGCAGGCATAACCGGTGCAGTACCCGCCCAGGATGAGTGCGAGGGATCCACCTAGTCCGGGGCGACGCGTCGGTGGACGATGACCGGTGCGGTGCATGTGGGGGCGGACCTCGGCGTGCGGCAGTCCGGCGGAGTCACGCGACACCGAGCAGGTGTGCGCGGCGAACGTCCCGAGGCCGTTGCCGATCCGCCGCAGCACCGAGGTGAGCGGGTCGAGCAGCATCCAGCGTACGGTCGGCACCCGGCTCAGCTCGGCTGCGGCTATTGCGGCGCGCAGGCGCGAATTCGATTGGCGCAGTAGATCGTACGCCTCCGAGATGGTAGTCCCGGTACTCGCGAGCGGGTTGAAGCTGCCACCGGACAAGTCCCCGTCATAGTCCGCGACGGCGTCGGCCAGATGCGCGATCCGGCCGAACTGCCACCCCGCCTCGCGCAGGGCTTCGACATTGGCGGGGCGATCGGCCAGCACGGCAGTGTGGGCGAAGAACGCCGACGCGCACAGCTGAGTGGGTGCGGTGAGCCGATCCAGCGGATCGGCCGACGGCGCCATCGCCGACTGCCAATGCGAGGACACAGCAAGCAATTCCGGCACGAACCCACCCGCCCGCGGCGCGGCCGCACTCGAGCCGCCCACGGCGACCAGCTCTTTCACCTCCTGCTCCAGTTGCACTTGGGCATCGAGCGCGGCGACGAGGGGTTCGACATCGAGACCGATCCGCGCGGCGCCCGCGCGTGCTTCCCGCGCCCACCGCGTCGCCGCTTTCGCCAGCGGTCCACGCGCGAGCGCGGCCACCTCACCGTCATCCACGTGATCGCGAATCTTGGCTGCCGCCAACAGCAATGAGGCCGTTGTGGCCAGCTGCACGCCGGGCGAGTCCGCAGTGGCCACCGAGGCCCGTCGCATTCCGCGCAGCGGGCACGGTGCCGCCGTGGTGCGCGGCGCCGCACCGGACTGCGCCTCGGTGAGCATGCTCAGCACCAGCGCGTCCTTGTTGGTCGTGGCGCGGGCGAGCTGACCGTGCCCGTCCCGCAGCCCGAGACATAACCCGCACAGATGGGCACGCCACTCCGTGGTGTCGATTCCATACTTCTGAGCGCCGTGCGCGCACGGCCTGAGCAACCCGAACACTTCCGCCCCGTTCCCCCGGCTCGACCGAATGAGCCGGTCCGCATTTGTCGAACTCACGCACTCTGGCAGGAGAGCGGCGCGGAAGCAACCGGGCTGGGCAAAAGCCGGGCTACTCGGCCTTCTTGCGGCCGGCCAGACCGCGCCAGGCGAGGTCGTCCAGGAGGTCGACTGCTTCCGCGACCTCGATCCGGCCACTGGCCAACCGGTCGGCGATGGCCTCGCCCGCGCCGATCACGGCGACCGCGACGACGTCGAAATTCGTCCCGGGCTCGGCGTGCTTGGCGCTGGACTCCAGCAGTTTGGCAGTCAATTCGATGACGCGCTCGCGCGCGTTCTCGATCTCCGACGCGAACGCCTGCTGACCGATGGCCTGCCGGTAGAGCACCTGCCAGGAGCGGCGATTGCGGTCGACGAAGCCGAGGAAACCCTCCAGCGCGGTGCGAACCTGCTCGTGCGGCGACAGCAACGGGTTGCCCGCCGGTGCGACGGATTCGATGAAGCGCATCCCCTCGCGCTGGATGCAGGCGCGGAATAGTTCGTCCTTGGAGCCGTAATACAGGTACAGCATCGGCTTCGAGATCTTCGCCTCGGCGGCGATCGCGTCCATCGAGGTGTCGTGGAAGCCTTTACGCGAGAAAACCTCCACCGCGGCGTCGAGCATCTGCTGCTCGCGTACCGCCCGCGGAAGTCGCTTCGTTCCGCCCGCCATCCACACTCCTACCACAGGTGAATCTCATATATTACTCCAAGGTAAGTTCGGGCGGCCCGATTTGCCCACCGGTCGCCCCGACTCGGCCGTGCGGCCGCCTCGAGCCGTCCCTCGCCCCGGCGCTCGAGCAGTTGCCTCGAGCCTTCGCTCGGCCCTATGCGGCTACCTCAGCAGCGCGGCAACGCACCCTTGAAAGCGGCCATCCGCAGCACCGATCCATCCACCTGCGCCATCGGGAGGCGTCCACTCGACACCGCCTGTTCCAGCCGGTCGAGCACCCGCGGCACCGCGTCGGTGGTGATCCACAGGGCGTTGTCGGCGCCGGCGACGAGTGCGGCCTCGACGGCGTCCTCGATCGACATCCGGCTGGTGATCGCCGCCATCCCGCCCAGGTCGTCGGTGAAGATCGGTCCCTGGAACGGCGCGGCGCCATAGCCGCGGCCCTCGCGCAGCAGCGCCATCACCTCGGGACTGATGCTGGCCGGGACATCCGGAGTGGTCAGGCCGGGCACGTCCAAGTGGCCGACCATGACCGCCGCGCCCGAGCCGATCAGCTCGCGGAACGGCACCAGGTCCACGGTCTGCAGCTGCGCTAGCGGCGGGGTGCGCACCGCGCCGGTGTGCGAGTCGCCGGAGCCGGACCCGTGACCGGGGAAGTGCTTCATCACCGTGCCGACACCGACCTCACGCATCGCCTGGATGTACGCGTCCGCGTAGCGGGTGACCACGGCGGGATCGTCGGAGAAGGAACGGTCGCCGATGACCGTGTCGTCAGGCTGGGAGCTGACGTCGACGTCGGGAGCGAAGTTCACCGTCACGCCGACGTCCTTCAGCGCACGCCCTCGGTCCAGCGTCGCGCTGTAGAACTCCTCGGGGCTCATGGTCTGCGCCGTCACCCGCGCGGATGGCGCCGGGCCGATCAGGTCCCGAACGCGGGAGACGCGGCCGCCCTCCTCGTCGATGGTCACCATGAGCGGAACCCTGGCCGCCTCCTTGACCTGCGTTATCTGGCCCGATCCGAGCATCGCCTGGTCGGTCCAGCCGCCCACGAAGATGCCGCCGATCTGCTCGCTGCGCACCACGTTCGTGGCGTCGGCCGTGCCGGTGACGCCGACCGTCAGCAGCTGTGCCAGCTTCTCGCGGGTGGTGAACTGCGCGAGGTACCCGGCCGTGCAATCCGGCGGCGCCGCGGACGTGACCGGGACCGCGGCGGTGGCCGGGTCCGGGGTGGTGCTGCTCGGCGACGCCGAATCGGAGGAACCGCCGTTGGAGCAGGCGCTCACGATGGCGGCGAGAACGGCGAGGACGAGCAGAGGCGTCTTCCGCATAGAGGTCAACCGTACTCGCCGCGGCGTGGACGACCGCACCCGCTGGGTGCCTACCGGGCGGGCAACTCGCGGGCTCGGAGGCGACGGCGATCGAGCGGCATGCGGGGTCGGTCCAACACAGGGCAATGCTGTTGGCCTCGTGGGCAATTCGTCCAGGCTGCTCGGATCGACGCAGCACGCTGCCGCTCGTGCGATCCTCGCCAAGGCCGACTCGGCTCGGGAGCCCGCGCGGCGCCATCTCGCGCTACTCGACTGCGTTCGCGCAGGTCGGGACGGTGTACAAGCTGATTCGGACAGGGCGAGCGGGGTAGTCTCTTGGTATCACCGTGCGTCTCCCTCAGGAGGTCACCGTGCCCTGCGATCTGATGCTCATCGCCTACGACGGCTCCGAGAACGCCAAGCGCGCCGTCGAATACGCCGGGCGGTTCCTCACCGCGAATCGAGCCATCGTGCTGACCGCGTGGGAACCGATGGTGCGGCAAGCCGCCCGTCTCTCCGGGCTGTCGGGTGTCATGCAACCGGAATGGGTGCCCGACGACGAGATCGAGGACATCGCCTACGTGGACGCCCGCGCCATCAACTCCGAGGGCGCGCGGCTGGCCGAGCTGGCGGGCCTGAACGCGGAGGCGCGCACCGCCGAATGCACTTCGACCATCTGGAACGCCATCGTCGACTGTGCCGACGAATTGGACGTCGACATCATCGTCGCCGGCACTCGCGGCGCCACCGGTATCCGCGCGCTCCTGCACAGCAGCGTGGCCGACGCCGTCCTCAAGCACTGCCACCGGCCCGTGCTGCTCGTGCCGCCCGGGAAGAATCCCTGACAGGTGAGACTTGGATCGCTCGACAGCTATGGGACACCGATGACGGGGTTAGTTTGGTCCCATGGATGGGTTCCTGCTTGCTCGCGCCGACGGAGTTGTTCGGGGGTACGGGAGCCGGGTCGTCTTCGATGACGCGCAGCGGGCGGTGGCCGCGCTGCGGGACGGCAGCGCGGAGCTGGTCGTGGGTGCGCTGCCCTTCGATCCGCGCAGGCCCGCAGCCCTGAGTGTGCCCGAACGCGCCGAGCACACGGCCGGTCCGTGGCGGCCCGCCGCGCTGCCCGATCTGCCCGCGGTCCGGGTGGTCGCCGAAATACCCAGCCCGGCAGAGCATGTCGCGCGGGTGACGAAATTGGTCGAGCAGCTGGGTGATCCGGCGCAGCCGCTGCGCAAGGTCGTCGCGGCACGATCGGTGCTGGTGGAGGCGGAGTTCACGCTGGATCCGGAACTCGTCGCCGGACACCTGCTGACCAGGCATCCGCACGCGAACGTCTTCGCCGTCGACCTGACGCCCGCGGGACGCCCCGGGGCGACCCTGGTCGGGGCCACGCCGGAAGTGCTGATCGCCCGGAACGGCGAGACCGTGACGCTGCGTCCGCTGGCGGGCACCCTGCCGCGGCTGCCCGACCCGGCCGCCGACGCCGCGCAGGCCCGAGAACTGCTGGCCAGCACGAAGAATCGCGACGAGCACGCGTTCGTGATCGACTGGATCAGGGATCGACTCGGGCCGATCTGCGCCGAACTGTCCATTCCGGACAGCCCGGAGCTGATCAGCACGCACGAAGTATGGCACCTCGCGACGCCGATCACCGGACGCCTGCGCGACACCTCGATCACCGCGCTCGACTTGGCGGTGCTGCTGCACCCGACGCCGGCGGTCTGCGGCACCCCGACCCACCTCGCCCTGGACACCATCGCGCACATCGAGGAAGACCGCGGGTTCTACGGCGGAGCGGTCGGCTGGTGCGACGCGGACGGCGACGGCGCGTGGATGGTCGCTATCCGCAGTGCGGAGCTCTCGGCCGACGGACGCACGGTGCACGCGTACGCGGGCGGCGGCATCGTCGCGGCCTCCGACCCGCAGGCGGAGCTGGAAGAGACCACCGCGAAGCTGCGCACCCTGCTCGGCGCGCTGCACTGCACGCTCCCCGGACACTGATTTCCCCAGCTGCCGGTTCGGACTGTGTGGCCGGTCACATGCTGGTCAGCGCGTCCGCGGCGCCGGTCCGCGGGACAAGTCGATCGAGATTCCGCGGCCTGAACGCATACAAATACCGGACGTCCTGCTAGGTTGACCGGGAACGTGCCTGCATCGACGTATTGGAGTTGCCGCGATGAAGTTTGCTGTCCCGGGTATTGCGAGTGCGGTCGCGGGCGCCGTACTGGGCGTGATCGGTGTTCTCCTCATCACCGTGGCCGTGCAGCAGAACACGCGACCGGAGATCGACCGCAGCGGCGACAAGGACTCCTCGCTGCTGAACAACGTTGAGTACGGCAGCCGCTGACAAGCTGACCTCACCTTCACCTGCCGACTCGCTCGGATCCTCCGCGGCGCCGGGGCAGCACAGCACCGCGCCGCTCGGTAGACGTTGGTTCGCCGCGACGGTCGTCGCGGCGTTCCTGCTGACGTTCGCACAGGCGCCCGGACGCACGGTCGCCGACACGAAATACGACCTGGCGCAGAATCCGCTCGGCTTCCTGGAACGCGCGAGCCATCTGTGGAGCAGCCAGGCGCCGATGGGCCAGGTGCAGAACCAAGCCTACGGATATTTCTTTCCGCACGGCGCGTTCTTCTCGCTGGGCCATGTGCTCGGCGTGCCCGCCTGGATGACCCAGCGGATCTGGTGGGCGCTGCTGCTGCTCGCCGGATTCTGGGGAATCATCCGGCTGTGCGAGACACTCGGTATCGGCACGCGCGGGTCGCGCGTCGTCGCGGCGATCGCGTTCGCGCTGTCGCCACGGGTGCTGACCACGCTCGGCTCGATCTCCTCGGAGACGCTGCCGATGATGCTGGCCCCCTGGGTACTGCTCGCGCCGGCCGCCCTCGGCATCGCCCAACGGGACCGGCGGCGCGGCGGAGCCGCATCGCCCGCGGGTAGTGCGCTGGCCCTGGCCCTGATGGGCTCGGTCAACGCGGTGGCGACAGTCGCCGCCTTCCTACCCGCGCTGCTCTGGTGGGGTTCCTACCGGCCGAACCGGCGCTGGTGGCGCTTCACCGCGGCGTGGATTCCGCTGCTCGTGCTCGCCACGTTCTGGTGGGTGGTGCCACTGCTGCTGCTCGGCAAGGTGAGTCCGCCGTTCCTGGACTACATCGAATCCTCGGGCGTGACCACGCAGTGGGCCTCGCTTGGCGAGGTGCTGCGTGGCACCGACAGCTGGACGCCGTTCGTCTCGCCGGAACGCATCGCGGGCGCGGTGCTGGTGACCCAGCCCGCGGCGGTCCTGGCGACCGGCCTGGTCGCGGCGGCGGGCATGGCGGGCTTGGCCCTGCGGTCCATGCCGTACCGGGGCAGGCTGGCGCTGATTCTGTGCGTCGGGCTGGTCGGCATCTGCGCGGGGTTCGTTGGCGAGCTGGGCGGGCCGTTCGCGGAGTCGGTGCGCGTCTTCCTGGATTCCGGCGGTGCTCCGCTGCGCAACGTGCACAAGCTGGAGCCACTGATCCGCATCCCGCTCGTGCTCGGTTCGGCTCAGCTGCTGGCTCGGGTGCCGCTGCCCGGCTCGGTGCCGATGCCGGTCTGGCGCGGCGCGTTCGCCCATCCGGAGCGGGACCGCGCGGTCGCGGTCGCCGCGCTGATCCTCACCGCGCTCGCCCTGTCCACCTCACTGGCCTGGACCGGCAAGCTCGCGCCGCGCGGCGCCTACGATCGGGTGCCCGCCTACTGGCAGCAGACCGCGGGCTGGCTGCGACACAATGCCGCCGACACCCGCGCCTTGGTAGTGCCCGGCGCCCCATTCGGCAGCCAGGTCTGGGGACTGACCCGCGACGAACCCCTGCAAGCGCTGGCCGGCACGCCGTGGGCGATTCGCGACGCGGTGCCGCTGAACCCGCCAGGCACCATCCGCGCCATGGATTCGGTACAGCGGCTGATCGCCGACGGCAGGCCCTCGACGGGGCTGGCTCCGACGCTGGCGGCGCAAGGCATCGGCATCGTGGTGCTGCGCAATGATCTGGACCCGGAAACCTCCCGCTCCACGCGGCCGATGCTGGCCCACCAAGCGCTGGACGGCTCACCCGGGCTGACCAAGGTCGCCGAGTTCGGCGACCCGATCGAATCGCTGGTGATCGCCGACGGCCTGGTAGCCGACGGTGATCTGCGCCCGCCGTACCCGGCGATCGAGATCTACCGGGTGGACGCACGTGGTCCGGGAATGCCCGCCGAGGTGCGCGGCGGCACCGGCGCGCCGGAGGCGTTCCCCGGGGCGTACACCGTCCCGCTCGGCGACGTTCCGGTCGTGCAGGGCGCACCGGAAGTGCTCGAACGACTGCACCGCGACCACGCCGCCACCGAGACTCCCACCCTGCTGGCCGCCGACGCGACGCGAGCCGGGCTGCCGATCGGCCCGGTGACGGTCACCGACACCCCGATGGATCGCGAAGCCGATTTCGGCCGGGTGGACAACCACAATTCGGCGCTGCGCGCTCCCGATGACGCGCGCCGCACGCACAACCTGGTCCCCGACTATCCGGTGCCCGGCGCGGAGCTGGTGCGCGGCGAATGGTCCGGCGCGACGATCACCGCGTCCAGTTCGGCCGCGGACGCCACCCAGCTCGGCGGTGCGGCGCCAGGGAGTTCGACCGCGGCCGTCGTGGACGGCGATCCCGCCACCGCCTGGATCAGCAACGGCACCGAACGCGCGCTGGGACAGTGGTTGCGGCTCGACCTCGATCGCCCGGTCAAGACCGGGCAACTGAGTCTGACCACCAGCTCGGCCGCCATCGGCGATCCGGTCAAGTGGATCGAAGTGCGCACCGCCAATGGCACCGTCTCGGTCCGGGTGCCGGAACCCGGTGCGACGGTTTCGGTTTCGCTGCCCGCGGGTAAGACCGACTGGCTGACCATCACCGCCATCCGCACCGAAGGCGGTTCCCGCGGTGGGCAATTCGGCATCAGCGAACTGGCCCTGAACGACTACTCCGACCGTGACGCACCGGTCCGCGTCGACATCCGGCATCGGACGGTGTTGCCGCCCACACCGGTGGGGGCTCAGGTGCGCGGGTGGGACCTGGGCCAGGAATTCCCCGGTCGCAGTGCCTGTTTCGACGCGCCCGACCGTGTGCGTTGCAGCAAGGGCCTCGCGTTGGCGCCGGAGGAGCCGGGAACGTTCCAGCGCACGGTGATGGTCCCGGAGCCGATGACGGTCACTCCGGAGCTGACTGTCCGGACCAGGCAGGGACCCGCGCTGGAGGCGCTGCTGACCGACCACGCCCGCCCGGTAGCCAGGGGCAAGGCCGACGTCGGTGACCTGCGCGGGGCCGCCTTCGCCGCGACCGACGGCGATCCGCGCACGAGCTGGACCGCCGTGGAGGACTCGGTCCGTAATCCGACCGGCGGCAGGCCGACACTCACGATCGAGCTGCCCGAACCCGCGCTGGTGACCGGCCTGGAGCTGACCCCCTCGCTCGGCGGCCTGCCCGCGGCGCCGACCTCGGTGACGGTGAATCTCGGCGACGGTCCGCAGGTACGCGAGCTGGAGGAAACCGACCCGGGTACGCCGGTGCGCGTCTCTTTGCATCCCACCGTGACCGACCGGATCGAGCTCAGCATGCGCACCTGGCGGCCGGTGCTGGACCAGACCGCGCTCGGATTCGCCCAGACCCAACCGTCCGGCCTGGCGGAGGTGACGGTGCTCGGACCGGAGTACCCCGAGCCCGCGCCGCTGGACCGCGAGCTCACCGTCCCGTGCGCGCTGGGACCGACGATCGAGGTCGGCGGCCGGATCCTGGCCACCACCGTCACCGCGACCGCCACCGAATTGCGGTCCGGCGCGCCGGTTCCCGCTCGTGTCTGCACCGACGACGCGGCCGAGACGCCGGGCGAGCTCGCGCTGCCGCAGGGCCGGGTCGACGTGTCGGTCGGGCCGACCGATCTGTTCTTCGTCGACCGCCTGCGCTTGGACTCCAGCGGGACGGAGCCTTCCCCCGCGCACCCGTCCGACGCCGGAACACAGCTGCTCGTGCTGCCCCTGAGCACCAACGTCGGTTGGCACGCGACCACCGCGGACGGGCGCGTCCTCGAACCGGTGGTGGTCGACGGCTGGCAGCAAGCCTGGCTGCTGCCCGCCGACGCCACCGGCCCGGTCACCGTCTCGTTCCCGGTCGACCGCTGGTACCGCCTCGGTATCTTCGGCGGCCTGCTGCTGCTCATCCCGCTCACCGTTCTCGCCATTCCCCGTCGCGACCGCACGGCGAAGCGACGGGAAGCCGCCGACAACACGCGAGCCGTCGCCGATTCGCCTGCCGCGCAAGCAGCTCCGCGTGGCGGATCCGCTCCGGGCAGCTGGGGCCGGAGATGGATGGGCGCGGCCGGGCTCGCCGGTGCGACCACGGTGATCGCGGGCCCGGTGGGTGGGGTCGCCACGGTGATCGCACTGATCGCGGCTCGTTTCCGGCCTCGCGTGGCCCCTCGGGCACTCGTCGTCGTGGCGGGCGTGGGTACAGCGCTGTCCGCGGCCGCGCTGTCCACCGGCCCATGGCGCTCGCCCGAGGGCTATATGGGTGGGTCGCTGCTGGTGCAGCTGCCGGCGCTCATCGCGATCATCGCGGTCGGGATCGCGGCGCTGCCCCAGCGCGACGACGAGCCGCGCCCGAGGCGGTCCGCCGAGTCCGGGGACGAGCTCGGCCGACCGGCCGACTGATCGGCCTGCTGACAACTACCCTCGCCACCCACGGGATCGCGAAGGCGCGGATTCGCCGTGCGCCGCAACGGCACTCGTTGCTAACGTGACCACGCGTGAACACCTGTGCCGAATGCGGTTTCGTCTACGATTTGGCTTCGGCGGCCGAGGTGCCGTCGCTGGCGCGGGAACACGCCGTGGAGTACGCCGACCTGCTCGGCGCGGACATCGACAAGTTACGGCAGCGCGGCAAGCCCGACGTGTGGTCGCCGCTCGAATACGCCTGCCACATGCGGGATGTGCTGCTGGCCCAGCGTGAGCGCGTGCTGGCCGCCCGCCGCCTGGACAATCCGCTCGTCACGCCGATGGGCCGGGAGGAGCGAGTCGAACACGACGGCTATGCCGAGCAGGCTCCCCCGGACGTGGCCCGCCAGATCCGCGACGCCGCGCTGCTGTTCGCCAACGTGCTGGAGCGACTCGGCGGCGAGGACTGGGAACGCACCCTGAGCTTCCCTTATCCCGAGCCCGCGGATCGCTCGCTGCGTTGGCTCGCGGTGCACACCTTGCACGAACTGCGCCACCACCTGCTGGATATGCACCGGCAACTGGACGGCTGACGCAGTACCCGCGCCGCCGATCAGGGCGCGGGCTGCGGCTCTTGGTCCCGCTTCACCCGATCCCGCTTGCGGACCCAGCGCCGCACCGGCTCCTCGACCAGCGCGTAGCTGGCCGCGGCGACCGGGAGGGTGATCGCGATCGTGAGAACGAGGACATAGCCGAAGTCCCCGGAGAAGGGCAGGATGCCGAACACGGGGAACACGATCGTCAGCAGCGCGAGATGCCAGATGAAGATGCCGTAGGACCAGCGTCCCAGCGTCGCGGCCACCGGCGATTCCAGCCAGCGGTGCGGCCGCGCCGCCGGGTCCCGCAGCACCAGCGGCGCGAGCAAGGTGAACCCGATGATCGCGCCCAAGCCCATCTTCACCACGTACTGCCAGGGTTCGGCGCGGGTCAGCCCGGCCGGTCCCGCGAGATCGGTCGCGGCGAGCAGAAAAGCGACGGTCGCGACCGTCCACATCAACGGCTGGTTCCCCGCCACCTTCCACCACCGCGATAGCCGTAAGCTATGGTCGGCGAGTTCGGCGAGCAGCATGCCCGCGGCGAACCACGGCAAATAACCGGGCAGCCAGTTGTCGGCGTGGATGGCGTCCGGTGTCGGCACCGGAATGAAGTTCCAACCGAGACTGATCAGGGCCACGGCGAGCAGCACCGGGATCCGCCGGCGCGCCGCCGGGCCGCGCAGTCGAACCAGTGCGAAGGCAAACAACGGCAACACCAGATAGAAGGCGACCTCTACCGAGAGGCTCCACATCTGGGTCAGCCCGTCGGTCAGCGTCAGCGGCACGAACACCTGCAGCAGCGCCAGGTTCGACACCCACACCCGCAGTCCCGCGGTCCCCGCCGCACTGGGCAGCAGCACCAGGACCACACACACCACCACCCAGTACGCGGGCAAGATGCGCGCGGCGCGATGCCGCAGGTAGTAGCCGGTTGGCGGGGCGGTGTCGAGCCCACGCGCGGCCGCGGCGTGCGGGCGCCAGAGCAGGAATCCGGACAGTGCGAAGAACACCGCGACCGCCATGTCGAACCGTCCCCACACCCGCCCGATGACCGGAGAGCCGGAGGCTCCGGTCTGGAAGGCGACATGGGTCAGCAGGACGCCGAGAGCGGCCATTCCGCGCATACCTTCCAGCGCGGGAACGAACGCCCGTGGGCGCACCCGTTCGGTGGCCGGCGCAGTGGCCGGTGCGGTGGTGGGCAGCGTCGCGGTCATCAGGCTCCAGTCTGCCTCGCGAATTCACAGTTGATAACCCGACGTTTCAGATTTCGCGCTAAACTCGGGCGATTTCTCGGCCGTTTCCGGCCTCGACGCCGCATAGTACGACATCGGACTGTTAGTGTCGGGGCTCACGAGTGCCGCGGGCGGCCCGCAGTGCTCGCCGGAACGACCTGTGTTCTACGACGAGGAGAGTTTGCATGGCACTGAGTGCCGGTACCAGAAGGACGGTGGCCTGCCTGCTCGTGGGTCTCGGCGCGCTGCTGATCGTCGCCGCACTGATGATCCCGACCTACACCGTCGACAAACTGGCGAAGACTCCCCTCGATCTGGAGATCACCACGATCGCGACGAATCAGCCCGGTGAGGACAGCCTCGTGCTCGACTCCCGGTCGCTGACCGCGCCGGAGGGTTCCGCCAAAGTCGACACCAACGTCCCGCTGGTCTCGCAGCGGTTCCTCACCGTCGAGGACCCGGCCGACGCCGAGAAGATGACGGTGCAGGCCGGCCAGACGCTGCGGCGCATCGACAAGCAGGGAGACACCGGCCTGCTGACCGCGGTCATCGACCGGGTGACCATCGACCGGGTGACCGGCATGCCGGTCTCCACCGAGCCCAACGGCTCCATCGCGGTCACCACCACCAAGGAAGGCGAGAACATCGCCGACCCGGTGCAGCACACCGGGCTGCAGTACCGGTTCCCGATCGGCACCGAGAAGAAGACCTACCCGTACTTCGATCTCAACGTGCGCAAGACCTTCGACGCCGCCTTCGTCGAAGAGACCGAGATCAACAACATGAAGGTCTACCACTTCCAGATGTCGGTGCCCGCCACCAACTTGTCGGATGTGGTGCAGTCGCCGACCAACCGGCTGAACCTGCCCGCCGCCAAATGGGGCGTCGAGGGCGGCGAGACCCCGGTAACCATGAACCGGTACTACACCAACACCCGTGACCTGTGGGTCGAGCCGCAGACCGGCACGGTGGTCAAGGGCGGCGAGCAGCTGCACCTGTACTACTCGCGCACCGCGGACAAGCCGGAGGTCACCGCGCTGAAGTCGCACATCGTGTTCGACGAGAACACCATCGAGTCGCAGATCTCGGTGGCGAAGAAGAACATCGACAAGCTGGCACTGTACGGCCGGATCATGCCGATCGTCCTGGGCGTCCTCGGTGTGATCGCGCTGATCGTCGGCGTGTTCCTCGGCGTCCGCGGTGGACCGGCCCCGGCGCCCGCGCGCGCCGGCGGCACCCCGGGCCAGCGTCCGGGCGGCACCACTTCTCGGGGTCCGGCCGGTCGCGGCGGCGATGACGCGCCCACCGAGCAGATCCGGATCAACAAGCAACCCTGATCCGGCTCACGTCACTGAATTCGGCTCCCCCGCCTTCCGGCTGGGGAGCCGAATTCGTTCGCAGGGTCAGGCTCGTGGGAGTGGTTCGTCAACCGACCGGGCGCAGCGGTTCGGGGCGTGTCGTGCTGTCGGCTGCGCGCAAGACGATGACGGCAACCAGCAGCGTGGTAGCGGCCGCGACGGACACAGCCGTGGTGATCAGGGCCGGGACCGAGCGGGCCAGCGACAACATCAACGTGACTTCGACGGCCAGCCCCAGCCAGGTGACCAGCGCGAGCGAGGTGCGGTCGACGGCGATGGCCGAGAGCACCGCGCCCTGCAGCACGGCCAGCAGCGCTCCGTGTAGCGCGAACAGCCACAGCAGGCCTTGAATCGGGGCGTAGTCCTCACCCGCGAGCAACGGGGCAAGCGGGGCGGCGAGCGCGGCCCCGAGCACCGCGACGAGACCGATGCCGCTGAGCACTGCCAGCGCGGCCCGGATCGCGCCCGCCGACTGGGTCGGCTGGGCCATCCGCGGATACAGCACCACGCCAACTGCCTGCGGCAGCCAGAACGCGATCTTGGTGGCGATGGTGCCGAGTGCGTAGCGGCTGGCGTCCACGTCGTCGAGCACGATCCGGACCACGATCAGGTCCGCCGATTGCAGCGCCATCAGTGCCGCTTGCACCTGGGCGGCCAGCAGCACCGGCAGCACTCCCGTGGCCGCCGCGTCCGCGCCCGCCTCGATTCCGGCCCGGATCCGCTTGGACGGCGAGCCGGCGACCATCCTGGCCAGCAGCGCCGCCGCCGCGATCCCACCGGCCGCGGCCCACAACGCGAGCGCGGCGCCGCCGCTCAACGCCAAGACCACCAGGGCGGGCGCGACCCGGGCGATTCCCGCCGCGCCGAGCACCACACCCAGAGCCCGAAACCGCTTGGTTCCCTGCAAGACCCCCTGCTCGCCGGACAAGAGCACCAGCGCGGGCGCGGCACCCAGTGCCGCCGCGGTGGCGGCCACCCCGACGTTCAGCGTGAGGGAGACCAGCGGCACCAACACCGCCGCCACCACGGCGACGATCAGCGCGCACCGCCACTGCAACCCGCGCAGCGCCGCCGCACCGGCACCCCGGACCAGCTCGCGGGCGACCACGTTCTGCAAGGCCAGCGCGGGCACCGCGCACAGCAACTGCACCGCGAGCAGACTCGCGAACTCGCTGTACCCGGTAACCCCCAGCCATCGACCAGCCAGCAGTTGCAGCAGATATCCGGCGACGTTGGCGGTCATCGCCCCGGCCGTCACCCACGTCAAATCCGCCACCACAAGTAATCGACGGACAGCAGACACGCTCCCCCGCCTCTCCGAATCTTCAGGCCGTACCAGTCGGGTGACGCAAGATTTGCGTTCAGGTCCTACGTCGGGTTGCGCTCTTGTTCTGGGCGTACCCGGTGAGTTACCCATGTGCTCACGAAAGCAGTTGTTGTCGCATGCCCTCCGTGCGCGAGGGCGGCCGGCCGCACTGTCGTTGAACTCGCCGCACTCGAGGACGCTCGGCACACAATACAGTGTCAGGTCGGCGCCCGGGGAAGCCAGCTGGAGCTGAGCAAGGGTCGTCGCCGATCGGCCGAGCGGGCGCGCGAGAGGCGACGAGCACCCAGCCGACGCCGAGTCCCGCCGATCAACGGCGGAACCGCCATGCTGGGAAACGGCAGGATCGGCGACGAGCATCCGCGCGACGTACCGAACTGAACGTCCTGCTCTCCGCTCCGCTCCGCGCCGGCGGTGTCCGGGACGTACAGTGCTCAGGCGTGGGTGTGAGCCGTCGGGATCGAGTGGTGGCCGCGGGTTACAGCGCGGCTGTGGCGCTGCTCGTGGCCGGGCCGCTGCTGCGACCGGGGTACCTGCTGTTGCGGGATGCGGTGAGCACGCCGCGCAGCTATCCGACCGACTCGGCGCTCGGGTTGGGCGATGCGGCGCCGCGGGCGGTGCCGCAGGACGCGTTGCTCGCGGTCCTGTCGCCGATCATGGACGGCGGGCTGATCGTCAAGGCGATCCTGGTCGTCGCGCTGTGGGCCGCGGCATACGGGGGCTCGGTCCTCGCGCGCGAACTGCTGCGAGCGCCGCTCGGCGCACAACTGGTCGCCGCCACGGTCGCGCTGTGGAATCCTTTCGTGGCCGAGCGTCTTTTGCAGGGCCACTGGAGTCTGCTGACCGGCTATGCCGCCCTGCCGTGGACGGTGCTGGCCGCCTATCGGCTCCGATACGCTGCCGCGGCGCGGAAGCGCATGGGCACCTGGGCCGACACAGCCGAGCCACCGGAACACGCCGGACCAACCAGCACTGCCCAACCAGTCGACACGCTCGAATCGCCAGCAGGCACCTCGACACCCGCTGGACCAGGGCATCCGCACAGCGCTCGAGCGGCCGATACAACCGGACGCCTGCGCAGCACCGCATCAACCCACGGGGCAGAACAACGCCGAGGTCTTCGGCAGATCGCGTCCGCGCACAGCCGGGCGACGGGCGCGTGGGCGGCGCTGGCGGTGGCGTTGGCAGCGGCGGGCCTCACGCCGACCGGCGCGCTGTTGGCCGGCTGCACCGCAATCGCCCTCGTCCGCGTGCGGCAACTCCCCGCGACAGTCGCCCTCTGGGTGGCCGCGTCGGCGCCGTGGCTGACGGCGACCGCACTCTCCGGCGCGGGCAGCGAGCCCTCCGACCCCGCGGGTATCGCATCCTTCGCCGCGCGTGCCGAACCCGGGCTCGGCACGCTGGGCAGCGTGGCCGGGCTGGGCGGAATCTGGAACTCCGAGGCCGTGCCGGACTCGCGCACCACGCCGCTCGCCGCGATCGGCACCGTCGCGCTGCTCGTGATCGTCGCGCTGGGCCTGCGTGCCGTCGCGAAAGGCGATGACGATCCGGACAGTCGCCACGTTCGCCGCATGTTGCTGCTGCTCGCGGCCGTCGCGGTCCTGTTTCCGACGCTCGGCGCGACGCCGTGGGGCATGCATGCGCTGGAGTGGCTGGTCGCGCACGTGCCCGGCGCGGGTTTGCTGCGCGACACCCAGAAGTACGTGGCCTTGGCCATGCCCGCTTATGCGCTGTGCGCCGCGGCCGGATGCGGTGTGCTGGCTGGATGCTTCTCCGCAACCCAGCCTGCGGCAGCAGACCAACCCGTGCCGGCGCACCGGGCCGTGACATCCACTATCGCAGCCGTATTCGTCGCGCTGCTCGTGCTGCCGCTCTACGACCTCGCCTGGGGCGTCGGCGCAGCGGTTCGAGCCGTGCGCTATCCGGACGGGTGGCAGCGGGTCGCGGAACGAGTCGACGATTCCACCGACATCGCGGTACTACCAGGCGGGATGTTCCGTAAGTTCCCCTACAGCGGCGCCGCGCCGGTACTGGACCCGGCGCCGCGAATGCTGCCCGGCGACGTCTTGCAGACCGGTGAGCTCCCGGTGCATGGCCGTACCGTATCCGGCGAAGGAGCCCGCGCCGGACAAGTGGAAGCCCTTCTGCTGCACGGCGATCCGGCCGTGGATCTGGCGCGCCTCGGCGTCGGCTGGGTGCTCGTCGAACGAACGACCCCCGGCCCCCTCGGCGAATCGGCGGCCACCCTCGCCCAGCTCGAGCCGACCTATGCGGACGCCGACCTCGCGCTGTATCGCGTGCCCGGCGTCATCGAGCGACGCGAATCGACAACACAACAGCGCGCCTTCGCCTATGCAGCCCATTCGCTTTGGGGCGCAATACTTATCGCTGGGCCGCTCGTCGTTATCGGTATGCGTGCACGATCCCGGGCGAAAATCCGGCGATAGCTTCGATCAACGCAACCCCGGCCGGACTTACCGCCGCTCAACGGCGCGACCCCGGGTTACTGATCGCCATAGACACGTGTAGCCGCCAAGCGCAGTCCGCACGGAGCCGAGTCGATTGCCACATCACGGTGGCGGCTGGTCTACCCAGCGCCGGAAACGAGATCAGTCGCCCGGCGGCGCCGCAATCAAGCCCGCGGTGTGCTCACCGCGGGCAGCGGCCGCCAGCACCGCATAGACACCGTTTCCGGTCTGCTCCCAGGAGAACTCGCGGGCACGGGCGCGGGCCTTCTCACCCATGACCGTCCGCGCCGCCGGATCCTCCAGCAGCTCGCCGACGGTGTCGGCCAATTGCGCGACGTCGTCCACCAGGACGCCGGTGGCGCCGTCGACGATGGAATCGGTGAGCCCGCGCGAACTCCGGTAGCCGACGGTCGGCACACCGTGCTGGGCGGCCTCGATCACCGCGAGTCCCCACCCCTCCTTGCGCGAGGGCAGCACGTGCACCCACGCCCGGGCGAGCAGTTCGTGTTTGCGGCGTTCGTCCACGTGGCCGTGGAAAGTGACGGCGTCGGCAATGCCGAGGTCTCGGGCATTGTCCTTCAGATTGGCGGCCCACCAGCCGTCGCCGATCACGTCGAGACGCAGCCCCGGGATGCGGCCGCGTAGCCGGGCGACGGCGGCGAGCGCGTCCTCGATCTGCTTGTGCGGCACCAGGCGGGAGAGCACCACGACGGTCGGCGCGCCGGTCCGCATTTCCGCGGCTCCCGTGGGCGCGTCGAGTGGAACCGGTTCAGCTCCATTGCGAACCACCGCGATTCGCGAACGGTCGACCCCGAGCATGGCCAGTTCCTCGGCCGAAGGCAGTGACACGGTCAGATACTGATTGTCCCGGTGCACGCGCGGCGACAGCCGGGATTCGATCCACCAGCCGATCCGGCCGACCAGCCGACCAGCCACCGGCCACTGCTCGCGGTGGCCGTGGTGCACCAGCACCACCGACGGCGCCCGGGTGACGACGGAGGCGAAGAAGGGAATGCCGTTCTGGGTATCGATCACCGCGTCCGGGCGCACGCCGCGCAGCGGGCCGAGTCCGATCCGCGCGAGCAGGAGCGCGGCCAGCGCCTGAGGATACACGGTGTAGCGGCCACCCGCCCGGCTGATGTCGATGCCGTCGACGTGTTCCCGCCGTGCCGCCCCCGGATAACGGGCCGTGCGCAGGGTTACTTTGACCCCGCGCGCCGCGAGCTGCGCGCCGACCTGCTCGAGGTACCGCTCGCTGCCGCCGCCCTGCGGGTGTCCGGTGTCACGCCAGCAGAGCAGGAGGACTTCGCGCACGGTGGAGCTTCTCTCGGTCGGTCCCGGTGGGAACGTCGGATGTCGCGCTACACCCTAACCGAGCACCCGCCCAGTACGCCGACCATCGGGGTTGTGCGAAACTCGGCGCCGTGCTCAAAGCCGAAACAACGCCCGCGCGCAGCAGCTCGCCCCGGTTCGCCCAGCGGGCGACGCTACGGCGGTCGCTGCGGCTGCTCGGCAGTTTCCGGTTCGAGCAGACCGATCCGGCGCTGTTCTACGGCGGTCTGGCCGCCGACAGCGCGGCCATGATCGCCGACTTCTACGACGACCTCACCGGCCGGTCGCTGGACGGCGCGACGATTCTCGACGTCGGGGGCGGACCGGGGTACTTCGCGGACGAGTTCATCCGCACCGGAGCGCGCTATATCCCGGTGGAGCCGGACCCGTCGGAAATGCACGCGGCGGGCCGTTCGGTGGCCGGTGCCGTTCGCGGGTCCGGGATGGCGCTGCCGTTCCGCGACGACGCGGTCGACATCTGCTTCTCGTCGAACGTCGCCGAGCACGTCTCGAAGCCGTGGTTGATGGCCGACGAGATGGTGCGGGTGACCAGGCCGGGTGGACTGATCGTGCTCTCGTACACGGTGTGGCACGGCCCGTTCGGCGGGCACGAGACCGGGCCGTGGCACTACCTCGGTGGTGAGTACGCCGCGCGCCGGTATCGGCGCAAGCACGGGCGGGAACCCAAGAACCGGTTCGGCAGGTCGCTGTTCGCGGTGCGCGCCGCGGACGGATTGCGCTGGGCGGCGGGCACTCCAGCCGAAGTCCACACGGTCTTCCCACGGTATCACCCGCGCTGGGCCTGGTGGCTGGTGCGGATACCAGTGGTGCGCGAGTTACTCGTGAGCAATCTGGTCGTTGTGGCAACTAAAAGTTAGCTGAACTAAGGCTCCAGCCATCCGCGACGCCAGTGCCGCTTACCGCACGGTGCGTGCACGGGCTCGCTCCACGGCGACTCCCGCATGGCCAACCCGACGGTTTCCAGTGTGGTGAGACCGACCAGATCGGCGAGCATCCCGACTGCGGCGACCGCCTCGGCGGCCTGCATAGCCGCGGTTGCCTGCTCGATTGTCAGGGTACGGCCGGGTAGGAAGGAGACCACCCATCCTCCGCTGCCGACACACTTCGCCTGATGCTCGGTTTGATCACTGGTCATCAGCGACCGGCCGATCACTTGCACCGCCATGACTCGGACTCCCCAGTTTGCGGTAACGGTTGGTGAATGGAGCGAGCTGATCTGTCGCTACAGCATGACCTTTCCAGCAACAGAACGCAATAGTGCGTTCGGCGAAAAGCGAACCGAGAGGTCGGAATTCACACTCACGAGGGTGTCGAGCGGAGGCAAAACTGGAACACGTTACAGACAAAATTCGGGGCAAACTGTAACGTGTTCTCATGCATTACGACAGCTTGTTCATCGGCGGGCGCTGGACCGCGCCAGCCACCGCCGAGCGCCTCCAGGTCATCTCGCCGGTCACGGTCGAGCCGGTGGG
Source organism: Nocardia sp. NPDC051787 (assembly GCF_040681325.1). Lineage (NCBI taxonomy): Bacteria > Bacillati > Actinomycetota > Actinomycetes > Mycobacteriales > Nocardiaceae > Nocardia > Nocardia sp. NPDC051787. Next base: position 120,291 of record NZ_JBFAYO010000001.1, on the reverse strand, counting down.
CAGCGTACCCGCGGTGAGCCGGGCCGACGTCGACGCCGCGGTCGCCGCGGCCAGGCACGCCTTCGACCACGGCCCGTGGCCGGCAACGCCACCGCAGGAGCGTGCCGCGGTGCTCACCCGGGCCGCACGGCTGATCGAGCAGCGTTCCGCCGACCTGCTGGCCGCGCTGACCGCCGAGGTCGGCGCGCCGCAGATGATCGCCATGACGCTCAACCAGATCCCCGCGGTCGCCGCGCTGGACGCCTACGCCGCCCTGGCCGAGTCCTTCCCCTGGCGCGAAACGCGGGTCGGCGGATTCGGCACCACGCGGGTGACCCGCGAGCCGCGCGGCGTCGTCGCCGCGGTGACCGCGTGGAACGTCCCGCTGTTCCTCGCGGCCAACAAGCTCGCTCCGGCCCTGCTGGCAGGTTGCACCGTGGTGCTGAAGCCGGCCCCGCTGACACCGATCACGGCCAATATGCTCGCGGACATCTTCACCGAGGCCGGGCTGCCCGAAGGCGTGCTCTCGGTGCTGCCCGCCGAGCCCGACGCGGCCGAGTACCTCGTCTCGCACCCCGGCGTGGACAAGGTGACCTTCACCGGAAGCACCGCGGTCGGCAGGAAGATCGGCGCGATCGCCACCGGACAGCTCAAGAGCGTCTCGCTCGAGCTGGGTGGCAAGTCCGCGGCGATTCTGTTGCCCGACATGGACCTCGCGGCCGGCATCCCGGTGCTCGCGTTCTCCGGCCTGATGAACAGCGGGCAGGGCTGCGTCGCGCAGACGCGCATCCTCGCCCCGCGCAGCCGGTACGACGAAATCCTCGACGCGCTGGTCGACCATGTGCGGACGATGAAGGTCGGCGACCCTAGCGACCCCACCGTGCAGTTGGGCCCACTGATCTCCGAACGCCAGCGCGACCGGGTGGAGGGATACATCGCCAAGGGCAAGGCCGAGGGCGCGCGGCTGGCGCTCGGCGGTGGCCGGCCGGAGGGGCTGGGTCGCGGCTGGTTCGTCGAGCCGACGATCTTCGCCGACGTGGACAACAAGTCCACCATCGCCCAGGAGGAGATCTTCGGCCCCGTGCTGTCGGTCATCCCGTACGAGACCGAGGACGAGGCCGTGGCGATCGCCAATGACTCGGTCTACGGCCTCGCGGGTTCGGTGTGGACCACCGACATCGAGCACGGCGCCGAGATCGCGGCGCGGGTGCGCACCGGCACCTACGCGATCAACTGGTACGCGTTCGACCCGAGCTCGCCGTTCGGTGGCTACAAGGCCTCCGGACTCGGACGGGAGAACGGCCCGGAGGGCCTCGATTCCTTCTGCGAGCAGAAGTCGCTGCTCATGCCACTCGGCTGGACCGGGTGATCAGTCCGGCGGCATGACCACCCGGAGTACGGGCGCACGGTCGCCGAGCCAGGTCGGCGCGTCGACGATCTCGACGCGCCACCCTGGCGGCAGCACCGACCGCAGCCGTCCCGCGGCCCGGCGCAGCGGCGTGCTCGCGGTCGCGAACTCGAATTCGGCACCCATCCGGGGAATGGACGCCGTCGTCTCCAGATCGGCCATGCTCCAACCGCCTCTCTCGCGCCTCGATCTCGCCGTGCACCGCGGGATCGCGGTCCGATGTCGATAGGGAAGTAGGTCAGTCGATCAGTTAACCGCCAGTAATCAGGGCGGTGTATGTAGCAGGAACAACACTTCAAGCATAAGCTACGACTACATAAGATCTCTCAACAAGATTCTTACCCCATTGTGCCGGTTGATAAACCTACTGGATCAAGTGAATTCAGTAACCTACGCCCGGCCGTGACGGATTACGCGGAAGCAATGCGTGTCAAAAACCTTCACTTGGGGATCCGATTAAACTGCGCCACAATCCCATTCGCACAGAACCGCTGAGTCGAGTCCTGGTCACCGACCCAATGACCGGCGATACGCGGCCGGCGTTGCGCCCGTCGCCGCACGCAGATGCACCCGCAGGGCGGTGACGCTGCCGAATCCCGCCTCGGCCGCGACGACTTCGACCGGCAAACGGGTAGTTTCCAGTAGCTCGCGGGCACGTGCGGTGCGCTGGGCGTCGAGCCAGCGACGCGGCGTGGTGCCCACCTCCGCTTTGAACCGGCGGATGAACGTGCGCTCGCTCATCAGCGCGTGCGCGGCGAGCGCCGAAACATCCACCGCCGCAGCCGGTTCGGCGACTGCCCAGGCCAGCGTGGCGGCGAGGCCGCCATCGGCACCGCGAGCGCTGGGTCCCTCCGGAATGTATTGCGCCTGACCGCCTTCCCGGTGCGGCGAAGTGACGTTCCACCTGGCCAGCTCCGCCGCCGCATGCGCGCCGAGTTCCCTGCGGACGATGTGCAGACACAGGTCGAGACCGGCCGAGAGGCCCGCCGACGTGAGCACGTCGCCGTCGTCCACATACAGCGCCGTCGGGTCCACTTTCACCCCGGGATACAGCTCGGCGAACTCGTCGCAGTAGGCCCAGTGCGTAGTGGCGGGCCGCCCGTCCAGCAGACCCGCCTCGGCGAGGATGAACGCGCCGACGCAGATGCTCACCAGCGTCGCGCCGCGTTCCGCCGCATCGCGCAGCGCGGTGAGCGCCTCCCGCGGAGTGGGCAGTGTCGGAATGCCGATCCCGGGAACGACGACGATATCGGCCTCCTCGAGCGCCGCGAGCCCGTGTTCCACCCGCAATTCGAAGCCGTTGGGCGTCCACACCGGTCCCGGGCGCAGTCCGCACGTGCGCATCTCGAACCCGCGCGGCTCGCCGGTCTTACCCGGTCCGTGCCGGAACGCCTGCACGGCGGAGGCCAGGTCGAAGGCCATGACGCCGTCCAGCGCGAGTGCGACCACTTTCTTCATCACGCACCAGTTTGGCATGAATCCGAGTATTACTGTCATTTCTGCCACTCGTCACGGGCCATGGTGCGCGCTTGACTGAAGCGCGCAGCGAGTTTCGACGACGAAGGAGAACGCCGTGGCCGCACCAACGGGCCTCGACTGGGAATGGGCCACCCGCACCGGTGGCGCTCTGACCAAGGAGCAACGCCGCAGACTGGCCGTCGAGACGGCGCGAACGCTTCCCGCCACGGTGCCCAACCGGGTCCGCCTCGCGCTGGGTCGGCGCGGACGCGGCAAATTGGACTTCGCCGGTCTGCGGCTGCCCGATTCCGCGCTGGCCGTGGCGGCGGAAACCGAAGCGCGCGAATCGCTTTCCCCGCACGTGCTGCATCATTCGCTGCGCACCTACTATTTCGGACGAGTCCTGGCCGATCTCGACGGCGCCACCTATGACGACGAACTCGTCTACGTCTCGTGCCTGCTGCACGACCTCCAGCTCGAACACCCAACGCCGGGACGGTGTTTCGCGGTCACCGGCGGGGAGCGTGCCGCCGCGTTCGCTCGGGAAGCCGGCGCCGACCCCGCACGTGCCGACGCAATCGGCGCGGCCATCGCCGCCCACATCACGCCCGGGGTCGCGGATGATCTCAGCGACCCCGGGGGCTTCGTCTCCGCGGGCGCATCGGTGGACGTGATCGGCGCGCGGCTGGCGGAACTGGACCGGGACTGGGTCGCCGACCTGCTGCGACGGCACCCGCGCCACGACCTCAAACGGCACGTGATCGCCGCATTCGAGGCGGAGACGAAGGCCGTGCCGGAGGGCAGGGTGCGCTGGCTCAACGGCGCGGGCTTCCTGACGATGGTCCGGATGGCACCGTTCGACGAATAGCGCCGCCCAGCGAAAGCCAGGCTTCGGAAGCGGGAAAAGGCTTGGCGCGCAAGCAAAACGCCCGCACCATCGGCCAGATGGTGCGGGCGGTGCTAGTTTTGGTGGAGTGTCAGCCCAGACGCTGCTTGAGCGCCTCGAACTCGTCGCGCACGCCGGAAGGCAGCTTGTCGCCTACGAACTCGAACCACTCTTCGATCAGCGGGATCTCTTTGCGCCAGTCGTCGGCGTTCACCGCGAGCGCCTCGTCGACGTCCTTGGGCTCGACGTCCAGACCGTCCAGGTCGAGGTGCGCGGCGGTCGGCACGTTGCCGATCGCGGTCTCCTCCGCCTCGGCGGAACCTTCGATGCGGCCGATGATCCACTCCAGCACGCGGGAGTTCTCCCCGAAGCCGGGCCACAGGAAGCGGCCGTCGTCGCCGCGGCGGAACCAGTTGACGTAGAAGATCTTCGGCAGCTTGGCCGCGTCGGCGTTCTTGCCCACGTTGATCCAGTGGCCCAGGTAGTCACCGACGTGGTAGCCCATGAACGGCAGCATGGCCATCGGGTCGCGGCGCACCGTGCCGACCTTGCCCTCGGCGGCCGCGGTCTGCTCGGAGGACAGCGTCGCGCCCATGAACACGCCGTGCTGCCAGTCGAAGGACTCGGTGACCAGCGGAACCGTGGTCTTGCGGCGACCGCCGAACAGGATCGCCGAGATCGGCACACCCTGCGGGTCGTCCCACTCGGGGGCCAGGATCGGGCACTGCGCCATCGGCGTGCAGTAGCGCGAGTTCGGATGGGCGGCGAGCGTCTCGGTCTCCCGGTGGTACCAGTCGTTGCCCTTCCAGTCGATCAAGTGATCGGGCTCGCCCTCCAAGCCCTCCCACCACACGTCGCCGTTGTCGGTCATCGCGACGTTGGTGTAGACCGTGTTGCCCGCCTCCATGGTGGCCATGGCGTTCGGGTTGGAGCTGCGGTTGGTGCCCGGCGCGACGCCGAAGAAGCCGTACTCCGGGTTCACCGCGTACAGGCGGCCGTCCTTGCCGAAGCGCATCCAGGCGATGTCGTCACCCAGGGTCTCGGCGCGCCAGCCCGGCACGGTCGGCTGGATCATCGCGAGGTTGGTCTTGCCGCAGGCGCTCGGGAACGCGGCGGCGATGTAGTAGGCCTTGTTCTCCGGGGAGATCAGCTTCAGGATCAGCATGTGCTCGGCGAGCCAGCCCTCGTCATGGGCCATCGCCGAGGCGATTCGCAGCGAGTAGCACTTCTTGCCCAGCAGCGCGTTGCCGCCGTAGCCGGAGCCGTAGCTCCAGATCTCCCGGTCTTCGGGGAAGTGGGTGATGTACTTGGTGTCGTTGCACGGCCACGGCACGTCGGCCTGGCCCTCGGCCAGCGGCGCGCCCACGGAGTGCAGCGCCTTCACGAACGGGCGGTCGTCGCCCAGCTTCTCCAGCGCGGCGGCGCCCATGCGGGTCATCACGCGCATCGACACGACGACGTACTCGGAGTCGGTGATCTCCACGCCCAGCTTCGGGTCCTCGGCGCCCAGCGGGCCCATGCAGAACGGCACCACGTACATGGTGCGGCCCTTCATCGAACCGCGGTACAGCTCGGTCATCGTGGCGCGCATCTCCGCCGGGTCGACCCAGTTGTTGGTCGGGCCCGCGTCGGCCTCGGTCTTGGAACAGATGTACGTGCGGGACTCCACCCGGGCCACGTCGGAGGGGTCGGAAAGGGCGAGGAAGGAGTTCGGCTTCTTCTTCTCATCCAAGCGCTTGAACGTTCCCGCCGCGACGAGCTGCTTGGTCAGCCGGTCCCATTCCTCGTCCGAGCCGTCCGCCCACACCACTCGATCCGGCTGGGTGAGTTCGGCGACTTCTTGTACCCAGGCGAGTAGTTCGCTGTGCTCGGTCGGCGCCTTGCCGTCGGATCCACGAAGACCAGGAATGGTCGCTGACGTCATGAAAACTCTCCTGAGATGGGCGGCCACTCGATGCTTCGCCGCCTGGCCCGAGGCCCATGACCAGCGCGAATGCACCCAGCGCCACCGTTGGCGGGAAGGCGCCCGCTCCGACCGGTCGTCAGCGCGCCCAGCCGGGCGGCAGATCAGGACTCAGCGGAACGCCCAAGTTCCTGAATAGAGGTTAACGCCATGTGACGACCCGTACGGCATCGGGTTCCTCACTATGTACCCAATTGGTCGCTCGTTTCAACAGGTGAGATCCAGCGGTCGAGGATCCGGATATCCCGCTCGCATGCGGCGAGTTGACCGGGCTGTTCGGCCGCCATCCGGCGCAGCTTCACCTCCAGTTCGGCGACGCGACGATCGGTTTCCACCATTCGCGCGGTGCTTGCCTGCACCACGTTATCGGCCAAAGCGGTCTCGGTTTCCACGAGCGTGGTCGCCATCCGCTGCTCGAGCTGGGCTTTCACATTGACCAACGCGTCGGCCACCCATTGCCGGATGTGCGCTCGATCGGCCAGCTGCCCGCGGGCACGAACCACCCAGGCCGCAACGCTACCGCCGAGTAGCAGGGTGACCGGGACGCTCGCGACATCGAGCGCGGGCACCAGCGCCAGCGGAGCAACCAGCAGGCGACCGATGCCGACACCCGCCGACGCGCCGAGCGCGATCATAAGGTGATCTTCGACACCCCGGTGCCTCGGCTCCGGATCCGGCCCTACCCGCGGAGCCGGATCACGCCGTCGCGGTGGCACAGCGCGGTCCACGTCTTCGATCCGATCCCCGAGTTGGGCCAAGCGGTGGTCGATGGTGTGGTCGACAGCACCGGTCAGCTCGGTCACGGCCTGCTGGAGCCGGTCGGGATAGCCGCGAAGCTGGGCGGGACGCACGCGATCCAACTCGGCGCGAGCCGCGGTGTGCAGTGCGCGAATCCGCGCGCCGATATCGGTCATCAGGTCGACCCGCGCCAGCTGCAACTGCCCGCGCAGGGTGGACATGGCGGTGGCGCGTCCGCCGTCACGGCCCGCGAGCAGCACCGCACGTTCCTCGCGCAGCCGTGCCAGTTCGGCGCCGGAGCGCAGCGCGGCCACCTGCTCGATCACTCGCTGGCGCGTATCGGCCAGGACTCGGCCGGTGACCGTGGCCAACCGATCGCCGGTCGGCGCGGCGCCCGAGCTCGCCGCGGTCAACTCCGCGTGCAGGGCACCGAGACCGGAGCGATCGAGCAGCCCGGCGTCGCCCGCCGTGCGCGCCGCCGCGGCGAGCCGCGCTGAGACCGGCACGATGTTCAGCTCGGCGGCGCCCTGGGCGGCCAGCAGCTCCAGGTTCCGCGCCCGCACCGCACGCCAGTCCTGGTAGGCGTGGATGCCGTTCATGGCCAGCAGAACGCGCGTCCCGTCCGCGCGCATCCTGCCGATCATCTCCAGCAGGTCCGCGCCGATGGTGGTGCCCGCGTCGAGCAGAACCAGCGCCGGCGCCGACAGCGCGCCGATGGACGGCGAGGTCGTCGCCACGGCCGCACGCGCGTCGGGAATCGGCTCGGACAATGTGATGCGCGGCTCGAACCGGGCCAGCTCGGTTCGCAGCAGTGTGGTGTTGATATCTGCGGGACCGATCACCGTGACCGTCCTCGCGGCGCCGGAACCGTGCACCGCACCCAGCAGCGCCAAACCTTGCGGATTCCACCGCGCCACCACCGCCTCGGCCTCCGGCGAGAGGGCGCGCACAGTTCCGGCGTCCACGGCGGGACCACCGTCGGCCGGTGAGCCGGGTTCGGCGGATCGGGCGGTTCCGGTGCCCGACGCCGAACCTGCCGCGTCGGGAGTGTCGGCCGTCGGTACGTCCGAGGGCTCAGAGACCGGCACTGCTCATCCGCTCCCATAGTCGGACGTACCCGTTGTGCACGCGCAAGGCGGCGCGGCGGGCCGCCGGGGGCATGTCACTGGTGACGACGGCGCGCCACCGGGTGGCGCGGGCCATCGCGTCGTCGGCGTCCGAGGGCGCCGGAGCGGGATAGCCCGCGGCGAGGTGAGCCACCTCGGGCCGGGCCAAGCCCGCGCACAGGCCGAGCCAGAGAGCGTCGTCACCGTAGAGATAGGTCTCCAGGAGGTCGCGAGCACGGCTGCCCTCTTCCGGGACCGCGCGGGCGGCGAGCCGGGCCAGTTCGTCGAGCAGTTCGCCGCCGCGGAGCGCGGAGACCTGCTCGTAACGGCGGTGCAGCAGCCGGTGCAGTGCGTCGATGCCGCTGGCGGAGTGCAGGATCTGCAGCAGCGCATGCGGCGCGAGTTCCGGATCGTGGCGCAGGGCGGTGCAGGCGCAGACCACGCCGTACAGGTCCCAGCGCTGTAACAACTGCTCCCGCTCGGCGACATCCGGCCCCGGCGCGACGAACAGATCCGGCGACAGCACCAGCGCGGGGTCCGCCTCGGTGGCGAGCTTGCGCAACAAGGAAAAATCGGCGCCGGTCATCACGCCCGCCCTCGTGCGCACCGCCAGCGACGCGACCACCGGAACGACCGGAATCCGCAGTTCCCTGCCGTATTGTTCGGCCGCGGCCACCGCGTCGCCCCAGCGGGAGCCGATGGCGTCGGCCTTGTTCAGCACCACGACCGTGCGCTGCGGCGGCAGGGCGGCCAAGATTCTGCGGTCGGCGGGCGTCGCCGCGGCTGACAACACGTAGACGACGATGTCGGCGTCGAGCTCCGGATCGGGCGCCCCCGGCTCGTCCACCGGATCGGTCTCCACCGCGGACAGCAGCGCGAGCGCGTGCAGCACCGTGGTCCGCCCCGCGTGCGCGCGCCCGGCCACCTGGATGCGCGGCGGTTTACGCCAAGCGCTGACAGCCGCCGCGGCGGCGTAGCCGATCTGCGGGTCCCGTCCTGCTCCGAAACGCAGTTCGCCGAGCAGCTTGTCGAGCTGATCGTGATCGCGCGAGGGAACCCCCCGCCCACGCAGTGGCCCGTCGGATTCAGTGGCTGTCGGCATGCTGCACCCCCTTGTTCGGTGCGCAATTCTGTCAGAAGTCGCGCCACCGGACAGGCTCGACCGCTCAGCTGCCGCTGAAGAACTTGTTCGCGGTGCGCACTGCCCAGTTCGGGGCGTATTTCCCGACCGTGGCCAGCACCTTCGCCTGCATGCCGATCTCGTAGTGCACCTTCGGCAGCCGGGCGCGCTTGCGGGTGGCCGCCCAGATTCCGGCGGCCACGTCATCGGCGGTCAACCGCACGCCGAGCGATTTCGTCGTCCCGGTCGTCACGCCCTCCACCATCGCGGTGGAGACGAACAGCGGCCAGACCGCGATCACCCGTATGCCGTAGGGCTCCCACTCGAGATCGAGGGCCTCGGTCACGCTTTTGACCGCCGCCTTGGTCGCGCCGTAGCTCGCGAGCTCGGCTTGGCCGTAGATCGCCGAGGCCGAACAGAGATTGACCACTTGGGCGCCGGGGGTGTCGCGCAGATAGCGGAACGCGTTGTGGGTCCCCGCGAGCACGCCGACCAGGTTGACCTCGACGATCGCCCGGTGAGCGGCCAGATCGATGGACTCGAACGGCCCGGCGCGCAGGATGCCCGCGTTGTTCACCAAGATGTCCAGCCGCCCGTTCTCGGCATCGAACTCCGCGAGTCGCTTCGCCCACTGCGTGTCGTTCGTCACATCCAGGACGCCGGTGCGCACGCTGCCGCCCTTGCCGGTGATGTCGGCGGCGAGCCTGGTCAAACCGACTTCGTCGATGTCATAAGCGCCGACGTGGTAGCCATGCGCGGCGAAAAGGAGGGCGGTAGCCCGCCCGATCCCGGCTGCCGCACCGCTGATGAACACGGTCGGTCTGTTCATGCCGCGGAGTCTAGTACCGATAGTCCTGGTAACAGGGGGTTCACAGACCTGTGGTTGGTCATTTACTCTCTCTTTGAGGTCAGCACCGTTATCAAAACGCAATGTTAGGTCTCGAATCGGCAACGACCACAACGATGCGGAGGTTGCGATGACCGCGGAAATCACCTGCGTTGTCGATCCTGAGCCTGTTTCCACCCCGGATTACGAGCCCCTGCTGCCGAGCGTGGACCCGTTCCACCGACCTCCGAAGGGGTTCGCGGCCAAGCCGCCGGGGACCATCCTGCGCAGCAGGAAGATCGATGTGGCGCTGTTCGGCATCATCCCGCAGCAGGTCTCGGCCTGGCAGCTGCTGTACCGCAGCTGTGATCTGCACGGTGCCCCGGAGGCGGCGATAACCACAGTCCTGCTGCCGATCGACGCGGAACCGGACGAGGATCGACCGCTGCTGGCCTTCCAGACCGCGATGGACGCGGTGGCCGAGAAGTGTTCGCCCTCGTACGCGTTGCGCCACGGAGCCCGTGCGCTCGGCTCGATCACCCAGTTCGAATGGCTCCTGGTCGCGAACGCGCTGCGGCGCGGCTGGGCGGTCAGCATCGCCGACCACGAGGGCCCGCACGGAAACTTCGGGGCCCCGCGCGAGCCCGGCTACCGGGCGCTCGACGGGATCCGCGCCGCCCTCCGCTTCGCCCCGCTCGGCCTCGCCCCCGATACCCGGGTCGCGGTGTGGGGCTACTCCGGCGGCGGCATGGCCAGCTCGTGGACGGTCGAGATGGCGCCGATGTACGCCCCCGAACTCGACATCGTCGGTGCGGTGCTCGGGGCCCCGGTCGGCGACCCACGCCAGATATTCGACCGGCTCAACGGCACCGCCTACGCGGGCCTGCCCGCCATCGTGATCGCCGCCCTTCGCAGGCTGTATCCCGCGCTGAGCAGGCTGATCGACCACGAACTCAACCCCGACGGCCATCGGTTCGTCGTCCACGCGGAGAACGCGACACCGGTCGGCGCGGTTCTCGGGCTCGCCCACAAGAAAGTCGACGACTTCCTCAGCCGCCCGCTCGCCGAGGTGCTCGACACGCCGGAACTGCGGGCGATGTTCGATGATCTGCGCCTCGGCAACGCGACACCGGCCTGCCCTCTGCTCGTGCTGCAACCCGTGCACGATCAGGTCATCCACGTCGAGGCGGTCGACGGCCAAGTGGAGCGATACCGCCGGGGCGGAGCCATGGTCACCTACGTGCGCGACCGGCTCAGCGAGCATCTTTCGCTGCTGCCGCTGTCCACTCCGATCAGCCTGGACTGGCTGGCCGATCGGTTCGCCGGGCAACCGGTGAGCGACGTCGGCGACACGACCGTGTGGTCGGTCGCCGCCTCGCCGTCGGGGGTACGTGGCCTGCTGGAAATGGCGGTGACCGCGGCCAAGGTCGCGCTGGGCCGTCCGCTGCGCCAGCAGCAACCGGCCGAGTCCAGGATCGCGCCCGCGCGCGCCGCCTGACCTCCCGCTCAGCGGTCCGTGCGCAACCGCCTGCCGCACTGATCGCCGGATGCTGGACAATGGACGCCGTGAACGACGCCGTGAACCACACTGCCGAATCAGTTCCGGGCCCGCCGTCCACAGTTTCGGCTTCGGCCGAAGGCGGGCCTCGGCACAAGACCGGCTCCCGCCTGTACCCCCGGGTCACCAGCTTCCGGTCGCGCAGGGGCGCGCTGACCGCGACCCAGCAGCAATCCTGGGACCGGATGTGGCCGACGATCGGCCGCGAGGTAGCCGACGAGCCACTGGACGCGGCCGCCTGGTTCGGCCGCGAGGCGCCGCTGGTGATCGAGATCGGCTGCGGCACGGGCACCGCGACGGCCGCCATGGCGCAGGCCGAGCCGCATCTGAACCTGATCGGCATCGAGGTATACCAGCCGGGCCTCGCGCAGCTGGTGCAGCGCATCGAGCGCGAAGGGATCGAGAACATCCGGCTGCTGCGCGGCGACGCGGTCGACGTGCTGGAGAATATGATTGCCGAGGAGTCGCTGACCGGCGTCCGAGTGTTCTTCCCCGACCCGTGGCCCAAGGCGCGCCACCACAAGCGGCGGCTGCTGCAACCCGCGACGGTCGCGTTGATCGCCAGCCGCCTGAAGCCGGGCGGTGTCTTGCACGTCGCCACCGACCACGCCGGCTACGCCGAACACATTCATCAGGTCGGCATGGCGGAGCCGCTGCTCAGAGGGTTGAACGAGGCCACGGGCGGCGACAGCGCGCAGCATCGCGCGACCGCGCCGATCGGTTTCGAACGACCCGTCACGAAATTCGAAGGCAAGGCGCATCGCGCCGGTAGCGCCATCACCGAGCTCATATGGGGGAAGATCGACCGATGAGCGTCAGTGAGATGGCCCACGAGGTAGTCGATGTTGCCGGGGAGGTGCACGGAGGCGGAGCCGAAGGCCTGGGCGGCGCGGCACCGGACGTGCGCCGGGTCCTACTGGTCTGGGACGCCCCGAACCTCGACATGGGCCTCGGCGCCATCCTGGGCGGGCGGCCGACCGCCGCCTACCGTCCCCGGTTCGACGCCCTCGGCCGCTGGCTGCTGGCCAGAACCGCCGAGTTGTCGGTGGGCAGCGTGCATCGCGTCGAACCCGAGGCAACCGTCTTCACCAATATCGCGCCGGGCACCGCCGACGTCGTGCGGCCCTGGGTGGAGGCGCTGCGCAACGTCGGCTACGCGGTCTTCGCCAAACCCAAGATCGACGACGATTCCGATGTCGACGCCGACATGCTGGCGCATATCGCGTTACGCAGCCGCGGCGCCGGTTTGGCCGGCATCATGGTCGCGTCGGCCGATGGCCAGGCGTTTCGCGAACCGCTGGAAGAACTCGCCGCCAAGGGTGTACCGGTGCAAGTGCTCGGCTTCCGCGAGCACGCGAGTTGGGCCGTCACATCCGATACTCTCGAATTCATCGACCTCGAGGACATTCCGGGCGTATTCCGTGAACCACTGCCCCGGGTGAGCCTCGACTCGCTGCCCAACGAGGGTGCCTGGCTGCAGCCGTTCCGGCCGCTGTCGGCACTGCTCACCTCTCGCCCTGCGCAAGGAGTCGCTTAGTGTTCACACGCTGGGGCGATCTGGCCTACCGGCTGCGCTTCGCCGTCATCGGCATCGTCAGCGCGGCCCTGTTGGCATTGGGCGGATACGGCTTCGGCCTGGAACACCACCTCAGCTCCAGCGGATGGGACGATCCGACCTCCGAATCGGCGGAGGCGGCGCGGATCTCGGACGCGGCGTTCGGGCGAGATCACAGCAGCGACGTGATCGTGCTCTACACCGCGCCCGAGGGCAAGACGATCGACGACCCGGCGTTCCGGCAGAAGATCGTGGACAGCCTCAACCGGCTGCCCAAGGAGAACCCGGACCAGATCGCCAAGGTCAACGGCGCCTACTGGCAGACCGAGACCGGGCAGGGATCTCCTTCGCTCTTTGGTTCGAAGGATAAGAAGTACACCTTCGCCTCGATCGCCATCGTCGGCGACAACGACACCGAGATGGTGCGCAACTTCCGGAAAGTGAAGGACGTCTTCTACATTCCGGGCGTCGACGTCCAGGTCACCGGCTTGCAGGCGGTGGCGGGCACGCTCAACGACACCATGGCCGCCGACCAGAAACGCATGGAGATGCTGGCCATCCCGGCGGTCGCGGTGCTGCTGTTCTTCATCTTCGGCGGACTGGTTGCCGCGGGGCTGCCGCTGGTCGTCGGCGGTCTCACGGTCATCGGCGCCAACGGCATCATCATGTTCCTGACGAAGTTCACCGAGGTGAACTCATTCGTCTCCGGCGTCGTCTCGATGATCGGCCTCGGCCTCGCCATCGACTACGGCCTGTTCATCGTCAGCCGTTTCCGCGAGGAACTGGCCGAGGGCTACGACACCCGTGCGGCGGTGCGGCGCTCGGTGATGACGGCGGGCCGCACCGTGGTGTTCTCCGCGACCATGATCATCGCCAGCCTCGGCGGCATGCTGCTGTTCCCGCAGGGCTTCCTGAAATCGGTGGCCTACGGCACCATCGCGACGGTCTCGCTGGCCGCGCTGACCGCCATCACCATCCTGCCCGCGATGCTCGGCGTCCTCGGGCCCCGCGTGGACATGCTGGGCCTGAAGAGGTTCCGCAAGACCAAGACCGCGGAGGAGATCGAGAACGGCTTCTGGGGGAAGATCACGCAGTGGGTGATGAAGCACCCGCTCAAGATCGCCGTGCCGATCTGCATCGGCCTGCTGCTGCTCATCATTCCGGTGAAGAACCTGGCCTTCGGCGGCATCAACGAGCGATACCTGCCGCCGGACAACAAGACTCGCGTGGCACTGGAGAACTTCTACGAGGTCTTCCCACTGAGGAAGACCGATCCCGTCCAGCTGGTCATGGTCTCCGACGACAGCAACGCGGTCGGCAAGGTGTGGAAGCAAGCCAGCGAGGCTCCCGGCCTCACGGGCAAGTTCGAGGTGCCCAGCCGCTCCAACAGCCAACCCGACGTCTACCGGACGAGCGCGACGCTGGAGGATTCGGAAAACGCCGATCCGACCATCGAATACCTGCGCTCGATCGACGTGCCCGACAATGTCCAGCTCTACGTCGGCGGCCAGCCCACCATCCAGAAGGACAGCATCGACGCGCTGCTCGGCCGCATGCCGGCGATGATCGCGCTGGTCATGTTCGTGACCACGCTGCTGATGTTCCTCACCTTCGGCTCGCTGGTGCTGCCGATCAAGGCCGCGCTGATGAGCGCGCTCGGCCTTGGCTCCACACTCGGCATTCTGACCTGGATCTTCGTGGACGGCCACGCCGCGAGCCTGCTGAACTTCACGCCGCAGCCGATCATGTCGCCGGTGCTGGTGCTGATCATCGCCGTGATCTATGGCCTGTCCACCGACTACGAGGTCTTCCTGCTGTCCCGCATGGTTGAGGCGCGCACGATGGGCGCCTCCACCACCGAGGCGGTGCGCGCGGGCACCGCGCACACCGGCCGCATCATCACCGCGGCCGCGCTCATCCTGCTCGTCGTGGTCGGCGCGTTCGCGTTCTCGGATCTGGTGATGATGCAATACATCGCCTACGGCCTGATCGCAGCGCTGTTCATCGACGCGACCGTCCTGCGCATGCTGCTGGTGCCCGCCACCATGAAGCTGCTCGGCGACGACTGCTGGTGGGCCCCTGCCTGGATGAAGAAGGTTCAGCAGAAGATCGGCCTCGGTGAACCCATCCTCGACGACGAGCGCCCCGGCGGCGGCGATGTCGTCGACCTGGTCAAGACCACACCGGTCACCGACCCGGTGACCATGCAGATCCCCGCGGTGACGTCCGCCAACAAGGTGCCACGCAGGCGCAAGCCGCGCACTGTAGCGGAGATCGAGGCCGATGCGCCCACGCAGCGGCTGGACCGCACGCCGCCGCCGACACCCGCACCGCAGACAGCCCCTGCGCCCGCACCGCACGATCCGATCAGGAGGCGTCCTACGCCGCCGACGAATTCCGCGGCTGGGCAGGGTGATCCGATCCGCCCGCGGCGGATCGCGCAGATCCCGAAGGCGTCACACTTCGCGCCGGACCAGGCCGGACCGCAGCCGCAGCCGATGTCCGCGACGACCTATAACGCCGCCGCACCGCGACTGGCTCCGTCCGCTGGCACACCGCGGGATCCGAACGTGTCGCACGCCGGCCCCCACTCGCTGGCACTGCCGGAGCACAACCCGGGTCCCATCGTCCCGTCCGTCACGCCTCCGCCGCGCCCGGTCCAGTCGCCGGAAGCGCAGCCAATTTCGGGAGTCTGGCAGGACCCCACCGTGGATTTGCCGCCCCAGACCTCCACGCCCCACGAACCCCGGCCGCTGTCGCGGGAGACGGGTGGTCCCGCGCATCGCGCACCCGAGAGCGCGGCGACTTCGGACCCGGACAACGGCCCGGACACCAACCGCAGCAGCATCGAGAATTGGATGGCCGAACTCCGCTCCTCCCGCCGCCAGAGCGTGCGGCAGAGCGAGGGCCGTCACCATGACAGCGAGGGCCGCACGGTCAGCGTGAACGAACTGCTGCGCCGCCGCGAACGCGAGTGAGCAACCGAGCGCGCTGGTGCAAAAGGCGGCTGCGCCGATGCCCGTCACCTCATGGGCTTCGAGGTTCGGGGCATTCGGTCGGCAACGGCTACACGTGATGTGGTTCAGCCGACCGCCGCATCACCGGGGTCGCTGTCCGCTCCCGCGTCGGCGAATGCGCGGGCATAGCGGGTGCCGACCAGGAGCAGCAGGATGCCGACGACCAGGAACGCGGCGACGCGGACGAGCCCGTCCAGGGTGGCCAGGTCGAAGAGGAACAGTTTGGCCAAAGCGGCGGCGGTGACCAGCAATCCGGATCCGAGGGCGAGTTTGGCCACGGCGGGTGCGCCGGCAAGCCTGCGTAATCCGAACAGGAGGGCGGCGGTGGCGCCCGCCATCCACAAGATGGTCGCGGCGCTGTGGCCGATGAGGAATCCGTTCCGGTTTCCGGTCGCGACGCCGATGGACACCGTCGCCGCGGTCACCGCGTAGAGTCCCGCGACGCTCGCGGCGATCCACTGCAATTCGCCGCCCGCCGCCATACCGGGCAGCCGTCGCGCGCACCACAGCGCCACCGCGACCACCCCGAGGGCGAGCATCGCGCCGAGCACGGTCGCCGAGCCCAAACTCGCCTCGGAACGAGCCTGCGAGGCAAGAATTTCCGGGCCCGCGACGTTCAGCAGTGCGAATCCGCCGAGTACGGCGAATGCCGCCCCGATTCCGGCCGCGACGCGGGACCGCTGCTGGCCCGCCACGCCGAGAAAGGCCGGCGCCACCATGAGCAGAGCGATCGGCAGCGTCTTCGTCTCGGATACGCCGACGCACGCCTCGAGCAAGGCGATCGAGCCCGCCGCGGCGGCGACCACGGTGGTATGCCCCGGAATCCGCAGGTGCGCACCCAGTTTCGGCAGCATGGGCGCCGCGGCGACGAGCAGGAGCACCGCGGCGGCGACCGACGCCACCAGCACGGCGGCGCGCCGGTCCTCGTACATGCCGGGCGCGATCAGCATCGGGACCAGCGCCGCCGCCATCGTCAGCGAGGCGGTGAGGTCGGCGGGCCGATGCCGGACGACGACGATCGTCCCGGCGAGCCCGACCAGCGCAACCGCCGCCGCGGCGACCAGCAACCAGGCCCGATCACCCACCGTGGCAGTACCGAGTACGGCACCCACGAGGAACACGAACGTCGCAAGTACCGCGGGGATCGTCCGCGCCGCGTGCAGGTATGGCCAGTTCCGCGGCAAGTGAACCGGCACGCAAGCCGCCTGCAGCACGATCAAGAATCCCAACAGCACCAGACGGGTGGTCAGCACCGGCGACAGGGCCGCCACAGCGAGCACCACCAGCACGGCCAACGGCTGCGACCGCCACCGCATCGCGAGGCCGACGCCCACTGCGGCAACACCGAAGGCGACCGCGAGTCCGAGCACCGGATGCAGCCAGTGATAGATCGCGGTCACCGCGACCACGTCGAGGTAAGCACCGGCGATGCCGGTGGCCGCCAAAGCGATTCCGCCGACCCGTCCGCCGGTCCGCCCGAAGACCCGTACGCCCGCACCCACCAGCGCAGCCGAGAACACACCGCCGGCGACCACCCTCGGCACCGGCCCGAAGAAGCCCGCCTGCGCGGCCAGCACCAGCAACATCGCGACGCCGATCAACGTCACGGCGACACCGGCCAACGCCAGGATCCGGCTGATCACCCCGTCCCGCTGCCACCATGGCGTGTGCGGCACGCGCGGCCCAGCCGCGCGCGGTGGGACGGGCGGACGCGGCGGCGACATCGGCGACGCGACTCCCGGCACCGGCCCACGCGCGCTCGGCGCCCACGGCGCGCCGCCACCCCATCCCGCGCTGGGCGGCGGGGCGAAACGCGGCACGTAACCGGGCTGCGGCGCGGGAATCGGTGCACCAGCCATCGGAGCATGCCCAGGCCAAGGTGGTGCCGGGTCGCCGGCTCCGCCGGACACCGCACCCGCGCCGGTTTGCGGCTGCGGAGCACCCGGCGTCGCGGCCGAAGCCGGTTCCGCGAAAGACGTGCGCCCTGGCTTCGCAGTAACCCCCTGACCTGCGGCGGAATCCGCGGCGACCTGCTCGCGCAGCAGCTCCAGATCACGACCGAGCGCACCAAGCCGCGTCCCCAGCGTGGTGAACTCGCCGGAGAGCCGCGCGAGCAGCGCCGGATCGATAGAGGTAGTCATGACTTCATGCTGGTTGCCACCACGCGCGCGAGCATGAGTAGTAACCCCTGTAGACAGCCGAGATCTACCTGTTCTTCGCCGAATCGCCGGTCACGCACCTGCCGCGGACACGACCGGCCCCCACCCGGGAAGTCGAGTGCGGGCCGGTCCGCGCCAGATGGTCAGTAGGCACGCAGGCCGATGACCTCGTGTACGGCTTCGATCACCGCGGAACGCGGCGGCATCCGCAGCACGCCGGGCGCGGGCTCCCCTGCCCAGTGCCAGCCGAGCGGTGAGTCGGAACTGGGTAGCAGGATGATCCGGCCGCCCGGGACCACGGTGACCTGGTGACCGGCGAGGCTGCGCCGGATCGGGACCTCCACGGGCCGCGCGGGGCTCGGCGGCGTGACCAGGAAGGTCCAGTTGCGTTCGCCCGGATCGGCGACCACGGGCGCGGTGTGGTGGCGTTCCAGCTGGGTCAGGACCTTACGGCCCAGTTCCGGCGGCATGACGATCGCGCCGATGATGGAACCGGTGGTGATCATCGGGCGTCCGGCGAGAAGCTGAACCGGCAGCCCGTAGGTATGCCGCAGCAGGTGCGCGACTTCGTGGGGAGAATGACAGCGCTCGAACATGGCCTTACCCCGCCCCGAAGAAGCCGGATCCGGTGACCACCACGGACGTTCGGCATAGCAACTCCTGCTGATCGCGCACCCGCCGCTTGGTGAACGCGGGTAGGGCGCTGACGAAGCGTGCCGATCGAGTGGTGCTGTGGCGCGCTGGTCGCTTGGTCTGTGCATCGAGCCCGCACGCGCGATCGGCGCGTCCGGCCTGCACGGTGTTGTTCGGCATGGTGATCATCGCCGCCGCCCTTTGCTGTCAAAGTTGCAGAAAGGCAACGGTATTCCAACCAGCAGCCAACTAGTCGTACGCAATGTCCCACTTCGGTCGAGTTCGATGGCATAGCGTCGTACTCTGAAACCCAGATTTAACAAAAGGACTTGGGTACATGGACGAATCGTCGATCGGAGTTCGGATCCGCCAGTTCCGCGGGAAGGCGCTCACCCAGCGCCAGCTCGCCGATCAGGCCGGGGTCAGCGTGGATCTGGTGCGCAAGCTCGAGCAGGGCGGCCGCCAGACCGCCTCCATCGCCAGCTTGCAGAAGATCGCGCGCGCCTTGGATGTGGACATCGCCGACCTCATCGGCAAACGCCACGGCGTGCCGTCCGCCAACCCGGACGCGGGCATCGTCGCCATTCGCCGCGCGCTGACGCCGGTCGACGACCTGCTCGGCGAGACCAAGGAGGAAGAGGCGGTCAGCCTCGACGACGGTCGCCGAGCGGTCGAGTACGCCTGGGGCGCTTACTGGTCGGGCCGCTACGAAACGCTGACCTCCATCCTTCCGCCAGGACTGACCCAGCTGCGCGCCACCGTGCACGCCGCCCGCAACGGTTCGGTCGCGCCCGCCAACGAGCTGCTGGCCAGGATGTACTGGGTAACCGGCTGCACACTGGTGCATCTCGGCCAGACCGATCCGGCGTTCCTGGCGATCCGCCAAGCGCTCGCCGCGGCCGAACTCGGCAACGACCCGCTGCTGCTGGCCACCATCCGCGGCTCGGTCGCCTGGCAGCTACTGGTGCAGGGCCGCTACGAGGAGTCACGCGGCGTCGCGTTGAACGCGGCGGCGAATTTGGAGCCTTCCGGCGATGTCACGCCCGCCCATCTGTCCGCCTACGGCTCGCTGGTGTTGCAGGGTGCGACCGCGGCGGGCCGGGCGCAGGACGTGCCGGGTGCCTTGTCGCTGGTCGAGACCGCTGCTGAAGTCGCGCTGCGGATCGGCGGAGACCGCCAGGATTACGAAACCTATTTCGGCCCTTCACAGGTGGTCATGCAGACCGTCGACGTGAACGTCTCCTCCGAGCGTTACCCGGAGGCGCTGGCCGCCGCCAAGGACATGCCGGTCAACGGCAGTCTGCCGCAGGCGTCGCGGGCCCGCCACCTGGCCGACACCGCGGTCGCGCTGACCCGCACCGGCCAGCACCAGCGCGCCCTCGACGCGCTGCTGACTGCCGAACGGGTGGGCGGAGCGGACTGGCTGAAATACCAGACACTGCCCCGGCACATCGTGTCCGAACTGCTCGACCACGACCGGAAGGTGCCGCTGCGCGCGTTCGCCCGCCGCATCGGGGTCAACACCTAGACCGCCGGACGCTCGCCCGCCCGGTCGATCACGTCGTCCAGCACCTCGCGCGAGCGCACGAGATCATTGATCGTGCGGGTGATCCGCTCACGCTCGGTCCGCAGCTCCGCGACGAGCGCCGGGGTGGCGTACTCGTTGGGGCCGCCGTCCGCATCCCGCATGCACGGCAGGATCCGCGCGATCTTCTTGCTGGTCAGCCCCGCCGCGAGCAGTTCCTGAATGTGAATGACCCGGTCCACGGCCCGCTCCGGATACTCGCGATGCCCGCCGGGCGTGCGATCGGACGCCAATAGCCCCTGCTGCTCGTAGTAGCGCAGCGACCGCTCACTGACGCCGGTACGCTCGGCGAGTTCCCCGATCCTCATCCGCACCTCGGCTTTCGCGTCGGGCTCAGCGCCCCATCAATCGGCGCCAGTGCGCCAGCAACGGATGCTTGGCGGTCACCGATCCCAGCCGCATCCGGCCGTGCACCACCAGGTGCAGCGGGCCGAGCGGCGGTCCGGTGCGGACCTTGTTGTTCACGCTCGAACCGATCAGTTCCAGGGCGTTCAGGTCGACGGTGGCCTCGGCGGGCACGATCAGGGTGACCGAACCGCAGTAGTCGTCGATGCGGACCTCGACCACCTGGGTCGACATGATCGCCTCGGTGAAGTCCAGGGTCACCCCGGACATCCAGTTGTTCAGATACAGCCTGGGCGCCACCTGCCAGGGGCCGCGGCGATTGACCGCGGACATACGCGCGCGGATCACATTGCCCGCCGTATTCGAGCCGGGAACCGGAGAGGCCGGCTTGGCGAAGGGTGGCGAGGAGTTCACGAAGGTGGACGGCGGGGCGGCGGGCTGGCCGATCAGGCGTACTCCGGGCAGGTCGATGAGCACGGCGTTCAGCTCTCCGCGCGTCTTCGCGGCCAGCGCGGTGTCCATCCGCTCGGTGAACTCACCGAGCGAGAGCATGCCCAAGCCGACCGCGCGCTGCAAGAGCTGTCCGACGTGTTCGCGCTCCGCGTCCGACACCCGCAGTTCCCGGTCACCCACCGTGGACGCCGCGGGGTTGCCGCCACCGGAGCCGACCGCACTGGATACCGATTCGGGGCCGACCATGCAATCGAGGTTACCGAGCGCGCGGCCACGACCGCATCAGGGCGATCCCCGATTCCCGGCCTCCGCCCGCCGCCATTTCCGGACTACTCGAGGCCCTGTTCGATGACATAGCGGGTCAGTTCGACCCGGTTCGCCAGTTGCAGTTTGCGCAGCGTCGCCTGCACGTGGTTCTCCACCGTACGATGGCTAAGGCCCAGCCGCGCCGCGATCTGCTTGGCGGACAGTCCTTTCGCCACCATCCGCAGCACCTCGGTCTCCCGCTCGGTGAGGGCCGGGCGATGCGGCTCGTCGGGCTCCGCGGGCGCGGTCGCCATCCGCCGGTACTCGCCGAGCACGAGCCCCGCCAGGCCGGGCGTGAAGACCGCCTGACCGGCGGCGGTGGCGCGAACGGCGTCGATCAGCTCCGCCGCCGACGCGCTCTTCACCAGATATCCCGAGGCCCCGGCCTTGATCGCGTCCAGGACGTCGTCGCGCTCGGCCGATGCCGAGAGCACCAGCACCCGGGTCCGCGGGGAAACGCGCAGCACCTCGGCGGTGGCCTGCGCCCCGTTGCCGTCGGGGAACTGCATGTCCATCAGCGCCACGTCCGGCCGCACCGCCGCTGCCCGCCTGGTCGCCGCGCCGACGCCGTCGGCCGTGGCAGTCACCTGGAATCCGGCCTCGGTGAGATCGCGGGAGACGCCGTCCCGCCACAACGGGTGATCGTCCACCACCATCACCGAAATGGTCTCGGCCGCCCGGTCCGTCATCCGCGCCTCCCATCTTCGCTCATTGGCTGCGCCTCGCCGGCGCTCACTCATCTCGGCACCCGGAATTCCCACTCGGTGCCGAACCCGACGCCGCCATCGATCTCGGTGAGCAGGTCCGCGCTGCCGCCGAGCGCCGCGATCCGCCCGACGATCGACCGCGACACCCCCATCCGCCCTTCGGCTTCCGCCTCGGCCAACCGGCCCGGCGGGATGCCGACACCATCGTCGCGCACACTGACCACCACTTCGTCGCCGGTGTCCTCCAGCAGCACATACGCTTTCGCATCCGGTCCGGCATGCAGCTGCACATTGGACAGCGCCGTGGCCACGGCGGCCGCTATCTCGTTCGCCACCCAGCGCCCGACCCGCACCGAATCGCCCGGCGTCGACACCGACACCTTCGGCGTGGACTGCGCGGTCAGCAGCGGACGCAGGTCCACCTCGATCCCGCCTTCGTCTCGGTGATCGGCCTGCTCGGAAATCAGCACCCGCAGGGCCACCTCTTGCTCACCGGCGCGCCGCGCCAGTTCCTCCGCGGGACCGCCGATCGCGCTGCCACGGCGCTTGATGTAGCTGAGTACCTGCAACACGCCGTCGTGCACCTCGCGGGAAAGGCGTTCGCGCTCTTCGGCGGCCGCAGTCAGACGCACCGCGCGCTCGAGTTGATCTTGCGCGCGGCGCGCGGTGTTGGCGGCCAGCCCCAAGGCGAGGCCCACCGAGACGAGCACCGGCACGGTCGCATCCGTCCACACGTCCTGGCCCCACTGGTCGCGCACGGTCAGCGACACCGCGGCGATCAGCGCGCCGGACAGCACGCCCGCGATCGGTCCGCGCAGGATCGCCGCGCCGATCACGGCGTTGGTGGCCCACAGCGTGGTCGGCAGCGTCTGGTGTCCGTGGTACCAGCCGTAGTCGGCGACCAGCCTGGTGGCGGCCATCAGCCCGATCACGACCACGTGATCGCCGATCACCACCCAGGTGCGCAACCTGGCGACGCCCGGAAACTGCCACTGCGACAACATGATCGCCGAAGCCCCCGACCACACGGCCATCAACGCGATGAGCACCCAGCTCAACCGCTGGTTGGAGTAGTACGGCACGGAGGCGATCTGCTGACCGACCGCGTACAGCAGCGTGACCAGCCGCAGCGCTTGGGCGGCCCGCCACAGCGGCGTGGTCGCCACGTCAGCCGAGCGCAACTCAGGTGTTCGCCACGCCGCCATCGGATTCCGCGCCCTCGCCGGATTCCGCCCGCTGCCGCGCGGCTTTCCGCTCCGCGCCTGGCGGCCCCGCCGTTTCCTGCTCAGCCGTTTTCCCCCCTTCGTGTCCCGCGGCTTTCCGCTCCGCCGCCTGCCGGTGCGCCGCCTCGACCAGTGTCGCCACCACGTCGAACCGGCCGGGATCGGGTCGGTCCGGTTCGGCCGCATACAACCTGCGATGGTCCTCGCCGGTCTGCAATTCCTCGAACAGCTCCTCGGGACCTTCCAGCAGCGACCGGATCGCGGTGTTCATCACCGCGACGAACGGCACCGCGAGCAGACCCCCGGCTATGCCGCCGACCACCACACCGGCGGTGATGGCCAGCACCACGGCGAGGGGATGGATGCTGACCGCCCGGCCGAGCAGCAGCGGTTGCAGCACATGGCCCTCGAGCTGCATCACCGCGATGATGATGCCGAGCACGATCAGGGCGGTGACGAGCCCCTTGGTCACCAGCGCGATGAACACCGCGATAAATCCGGCGAGAAACGCGCCGATGATCGGGATGAACGCGCCGATGAACACCAGCGAGGCCAGCGGAAGCGCCAGCGGCACGCCCAGGATCGCCAATCCGGCGCCGATGCCGATGGCGTCCACCGCGGCGACCACCACGGTCGCGCGAACGAACCCGACCAGCGTGCCGAACCCGAGTTGGCCGGCGGTGCGCACCCGCTCGCGGTGCTCGGTCGGCACGATCCTGGTGACGAACTCCCAGATCTGATCCCCGCCATAGAGGAAGAAGATCAGGATGAACATGGTCAGGAAAGCGCCGGTGAGCAACTCGCCGATGACGGTCGCGGTGGTGAGCGCCCCGCTGGTCAGGCTGGCCTGATTGGACTGGATGGCCTTGACGATGGCGTCGCCCGCGTTGCGGATCTGCTCGTTGCTCAGGTGCAGCCGCCCATTGATCAGCCAGTCCTGGATCTGATGGATGCTGTCGGTGAACTTGGCGGACAGCTGCGGCACACCGGCGACGAACTGCTCGACGACGAACGTCATGATGCCCGCGACCACACCGAGCGACCCGACCAGCGCGACGAAGACGCCCACCGCGCGCGGTATCCCCCGGCGCTGCATCCAGTCCACCAGCGGTGCGAGCAGCGCCGCCGCGAGCAGCGCGATGGCGAGCGGAATGACCACCGTGGCCAATTTCTGCACGATCGCCGTGACCGCGATCGCCAGCGCGAACAGCACCAGCAGCCGCCAGCCCCACTCCGCGGCGACGCGCACGACCGGGTGCACCATCTCCGCCGCAGGCCGCGACATGCTGATTTTCCGCTCTGGACTCGACTTCGGCTCGGTCACCTCCGTGAGCCTAATCGGCGCGGTCGGACGTGGTCCGTCTTCAGCCCGCGCAGCATGGCGCCCGGACATGCCAGCTTGTCGAAACGCTAGATTGGTCCTCGTGTCGGCGCCCTTGGAAGCGGTCAAACAGACCATGCGAACGCGCTGGCCGCTGTACCTGACATCGATGCTGCTGGCGAACGCTTTCGGCGCGGTTCTGGTATGGGCTTTCATCCAGTACGGGCTGCCCGTCCCGGAGGGTGAGCCCTCCGGTGTCAGGCGCACCGGCCTGCTGATCCCGGCCCTGGTCTTCCTGAGCGGCGGCCTGCTCAGCATGGCCGCCTCCGCCCTGATGCTGCGACCGGTGATGCGCTGGCAGATGCGCGGCGGACCGCCGAGCCGGCAAGAGCAGATGGCCGCGCTGCACGCCCCGCTGCGTCAGGCGATCCTGCATCTCGCGCTGTGGTTCATCGGCGGAGCGGTCCTCGCCGCCCTGATCATCAGGGACACCCCCGAGCTGGCGGGCGCGGTCGTGGTCACCGAATGCATGGCCGCGACCTTCGTCTTCGGCTTCACCTACATGCTGGGCGAACGCATCCTGCGGCCGGTCGCGGCCCAGGCGCTGACCGAGGGGACCTTCGACCACACCCTGACCCCTGGCGTCGGCACCAGGATGGCGATGACCTGGGGACTGGGCACCTTCGCCCCCACCATCGCCATCGTGCTGCTGTGCGTCACCCAGATCTCCTCGGATGTGAAGTTCTCCGCCCAATCGCTGGCGCTGTCCATCCTGCTGCTGTGCGGCGTGGTGATCATGCAGGCCCTCGCGCTGTCCATGCTCACCGGTTCCAGCATCTCCGACCCCGTGCGCCAGCTCAGTCAAGCGATCGACCGGGTGCAAGCCGGCGCGCGCGACGTTCAGGTCGAGGTCTTCGACGGCAGCGTCATAGGGCTGCTGCAGGTCGGCTTCAACCGGATGATGGAGGAGGCCGCCAAGCGCCGCGAGCTGCAAGAGCTGTTCGGCCAGCACGTCGGCGAGGACGTGGCCCAACGGGCGCTGGACTACGGCACCGAGCTCGGCGGCGAGACACGCTTCGTCGCGGTGCTGTTCGTCGACATGGTCGGCTCGACGGCGACCGCGGCCGAGCGCCCGCCCACCGAGGTGGTGAGCCTGCTCAACGAGTTCTTCCGCATCGTGGTCGACGTGATCGACCGCCACCACGGTTTCGTGAACAAATTCGTCGGCGACGCGGCGCTGGCCATCTTCGGCGCGCCGCTGGACCGCCCGGACGCGCCGACCGCCGCGCTCGCCGCCGCGCGGGAGCTGCGCGAAACCCTGCGGGAAGTCCCCGGCCTCGACATCGGAATCGGCGTTTCGGCGGGTCTGGCCGTCGCGGGGAATATCGGTGCCGCGAACCGTTTCGAATACACAGTGATCGGAGATCCGGTCAACGAGGCTTCCCGGCTGACCGAACTGGCCAAAGAACGGCCCGGCCGGACACTGGCGTCGGGCAGCGCGCTGTATTTCGCCGAGGAAAGCGAGCAGGAGCAGTGGGAAACCGGCGACGAGGTACAGCTGCGCGGCAGACGCAGGAAAACGCTGCTGGCCTGGCCACGGGAAAGGGACGACGCGCCCGAGGGTACCGATGTCGAAACGGCGCGTTCGTTAGGCTGACCGCGTGACGGCCAACGGGGAACTGGCAGGAGAACCTGCGCCGCCGCCCACGGCGGGTTCCCGCCGTGGCAGATTCCGGTGGCTGAAATGGGTGCTCGGAGCCGCCCTGCTGGCCTTGCTGATCGCCGAGGGGGTATATCTCTGGCCCCGGCTGCACGAATCCTGGCGCAAGCTCACCGAAATCCACTGGGGCTGGCTCGCGGTCGCGATCTGGCTGCAGGCGGTATCCATGAGCGGTTTCGCCAGAGTGCAGAAACAGCTGCTCAACGCGGGCGGGGTGGCGGTGAGTCAGCGGAAGTCGGTCGCGGTTGTCTACGGCGCGACCGCGATGTCGGTCACCCTGCCCGCGGGTCAGGTGTTCTCCACGGCCTTCACCTATCGGCAGACCAGGCGCTGGGGCGCGAGTCCGATCGTCGCCTCCTGGCAGCTGGTGTTCTCCGGTGTGGTCGCCGCGGTGGGACTGGCGCTGCTCGGCGTCGGCGGCACGCTGCTCGCGGGCGGGAACGTCGGCCCGCTGAAGCTGATCCTCTCGCTGGCCGCCGTGGTCGCGCTGGTGTGGGTGGGCAATTACGTCTCGCGCAATCCCGGTTCGCTCGAAGCGCTGCTGCGCAGGCAGCTCGCGCTGGTCAACCGGCTGCGCAAGCGCCCGCGGGACCAGGGTGCCAACAAGATCGCCGACATGCTCGACCAGCTGGAGTCGGTGGATCTCGGTAAGCGCGACGGCGTCCTGGTGGCGGTGTGGGCGCTGGTCCATCGGTTCGCCGACGTGGCCTGCCTCGGCGCGGCCTGTTACGCGGTCGGCGCCGATCCGCGGATCGCGGGCCTGCTGCTCGCCTTCGCCGTCGGCAAAGCGGTCGGGTCCATCCCGTTCGCACCCGGTGGCATCGTCTACGTCGACGCGACGCTGATCTACGGTCTCACCGCCGCCGCGGGCCTGCCCGCCGCGCAGGCGGTCGCCGCGGCGTTCGTCTACCGGATGGTGAGCTTCATCCTGGTCGCCATCGTCGGCTGGATCGTGTTCCTGTTCCTGTTCCGGACACGCCAGGCCGAGGACGCGGAGTTCGAGAAGGAATTCGAGCAGCGGCGGCTGTGAGTGGGCAGCGGGCGGCCCCACTACGCTTGCCCGCGTGAGGAAACTGCTGCCGCTGGTCACGGATGCGCTGCTGGTCATCGTCTTCTGCGCGATCGGCAGGCGCAGCCACGACGAAGCCGTCCTCGCCGGGCTGCTGCGCACCTTCTGGCCGTTCGCCACCGGGCTGGCCGCGGGCTGGCTCATCGTCGCGTCCGGCCGATGGTGGCGCAGGGCCGACGAGCCGGGATTCGACGGTACGGCCCTGTGGCCCGCCGGAATCGTGGTCTGGATCAGCACCCTGGCCGGCGGCATGCTGCTGCGCGTGGTCAGCGGTCAGGGCACGGCGGTCAGCTTCGTGCTGGTCGCCGGCACCGTGCTCGCGCTGTTCCTGCTCGGGTGGCGTGCCGCGTTCGGGGCCATGAGCCGATCACGGTTCCGGGGTCGCCAGCGCCTGTAGCATCCTGGCCGCCATTCGCGCGGTCGCGTCCCTGCTGTCCACGTCCTTGATGTGCACGGCGAAGACCAGATCGCCCATGCCCCCGATCAACCATCCGTCCCGCCCCGCGATCGCGGCGAACGCGTTGACGTCCCGGTAGCGGCGCACACTGGCCAGCTCCGGCGCGTTCGTGGCGTCGCGTAACAGGCCGCGCAACCGATCGATGGTCTCCGGCGACAGCGGCGCGAGCTGGGCGTCGGTGGTGCTCGGCCGAGCGACCTCGATCATCGGCGGCGGCACCGAGCCGCGCGCGATCGTGGCCGCGGCGATCGCCATGCCGAACGGACTCGCCAGCACCGCATCCGAACCGGCACCCTGGACGACTTGCTCGGCGCTGCGTCCCGCCACGGCCAGCCGACCGGTCACCTCGTCCAGGCCGGGCACCTTGAAATCGATGCCGACCCCGAGGGCGGTGGCCGCCTCGGCCGCGTCCTGCACCGAGACCTCGTGCGGCGCCTTGCCTTTGGCCACCGCCGCGACCGTGCGGAACAGGTCCATGGCGCCGCCCACCGGATACAACCCGGTGAACGCCACAGGGCCGTGCTCGCTGGCGTAGCTGTTCTGCGCGACCGCGACCACCGCCCCGCTGGACGGCTGGATCGCCACGATCGAGGCGGGCGTGCCCACGCTGACCACCGCGTCCTCGGCGGCACGCTGCAAACGCTGGTCCATGGTGCCGGCGATATCCGGCCCCGGCGGGCCCTGCTGGCCGGCGAGCTGGGTGATGAACCGGCCGTCCCGCTCGAACAACTGGACACCCCAGCCGGAGTGCTCCTCCTGGCTTTCCTGCTGCACCTTGCGCAACGCGTCCAGCATCGGCGACCAGACCCTGCGGTCGGCGGAGATCAACCGCGGCTGCTTCTCCATGACCACGCCGGGTATCGGCCCCATCCGCGGTTCCAGAATGGCGAAATCACCCTCGCGCAGGTTGACCGCGATGATCGGTTTGCCCTGTGAGGTGGCCAGTTGCTGCATCAGCGACGGCCCGGTGATCAGCGGCGCGACCGGCTCGATGGCCTTGGCCAGCGCATCGGTCGAGGCCACCGGGTCGGACATCTTCGCGGGGTCGAGCTTGATGACGTTGATGATCTGCTCGGTCATCAGCGGCTGACCGGCCATGTCGTTGACCCGAGGGGCGGGCGACGGCAGAGTCCGCACCAACCGGACCGTCCGGTTGTGCGCCAGCTGCGGCATGACGACCGCGGGCTCCCAGGAGATCCGCCAGCCGATGGCCAGCTTGCGGACATTGCCCTGCAGGCTGTAGTGCCAGGTCTTCTTCTCGCCGAAGCTCCACTCGACGTCCATGCTGAAGATCCCCGACTGCGCGTCCAGACCGATGAATTGGGTCTTGCGGTAGTCGACCTTGCCGGGCTGGAGTCCCTCGAACATTTGCTTCAACGTTGCCGATGCCGCAGTGGGGTATGACGTCAGGTCCGCCGCCGTGGCGTAGTCCTGATCGTCGAGCAGATCCGTGAAGCGCTCTACGACTGCCTCGGCTTCATTCTGCTTCTCATGTATCCCACACGACCCGATCGCGAGCGCGAGCGATGCCACCGCCATGAGTGCCATTGCGCCCCGAACGCGAAAGCGGCGGGATCCCCACACATCCATGTCGCCCACTCTTCACTCTTGTCACTCCAGTAACAAGACCACCGTACCCGAAAAAGACCAGACCGCGATGCCTCCGTAGCGCGGACGTTACCCATGCTCAGCATCCCAATTCTGCCCCGGGATCTCGCATCTCGGGGGGCCTTTCATGATCATCGACCGGCCGCACGGAGGCAAACCGGCGCCGCTACCGTACCGGCCTCCACGAAAAGTCGCGCGGTTACCGCCGTACCGGACGTTTCGAATCAATAAATACCCTTCCGCGCCCCGATCGAAGCATGCGGGCCCTGTTCGCACAGAGCGGAACCCCCACGCTCAATTGCGAAGTAATCTTGTAATCAATGAAGCAACGCACCACAGTAAGTAGGTGACCCTCCCATGAGAAACACACACCGCGGCCGCGGTTTCGGGCGACCGGGCGGCTGGCAGCAGGCCGACCTGCCGGATCCCGCGGACGTGCCGGACTGGTTCGCCGGAAGATTGCCGAGTGACTGGTTCGCCGGTCCGCCGGTGATCGAGGTGGACCGGGACGAGATCGTCGTCATCGGTGAGCTGCCGATCCCGCAGCCGGAGAAGCGGCAGACCGACGACGCCGAGGCGCAGACCGACGAGGTTCCGCGCGCGACCAAAGAGGGCGCCGTGGCCCGCTTCCGGGAGTCCACCCGCCCGGCTCGCATGCAGATCGCGAACGAAGCGCAGCACCGCTACGGGCGCAGTGTCGCCTGGGGCGTATCGGTGGACGGGGAACGGATCATGTTCACCCACCTGGCCGTTCCCGTCATGACCCGGCTGCGTCAGCCGGAACGCAAGGTGCTCGACACCCTGGTCGACGCGGGCGTGGCCCGTTCCCGCGCCGACGCGCTGGCCTGGACGGTGAAACTGGCGGGCAAGCACGCGGAAGCGTGGCTGGAGGAACTGCGCGTCGCGATGCGCAAGGTCGACGATCTGCGCTCGGAAGGACCACAGGGGCTGTAGCTGTGCCCTTGTTATCGGCATCAGCGGGGCCCTCCATGGTCACGCTCCGCTGCCGCCTCCGGGCCTGATCACTGATGCCGGACCGGGTCTACTGTTGCGTGCATGGCTGAGACCGTCGGCGCGACGCCGGGCCCGATCCTCGTACTCAACGGCCCGAATCTGAACATGCTCGGCACCCGGCAACCGGAGGTGTACGGGTCGGCGACGTTGGACGACGTCGTGGAACTGTGCAAGCGGACCGCGGCGAAGTTCGACCGGGAGGTCGTCGCCTTCCAGTCCAATTCCGAAGGCGCGCTGATCGATCGCATCCATCAGGCGCGCGGCACCGCGTCGGGCATCGTGATCAATCCCGGCGGACTCACCCATACGTCGGTGGCGCTGCGCGACGCGCTGGTGATTCCGGAACTCCCCATTGTCGAGGTGCACATCAGCAATGTGCACGCGCGTGAGGAGTTCCGGCACCACTCGTATATCTCTCCGATCGCCACCGCCGTGGTCGCGGGAATGGGGATCCTGGGCTACGCCGCCGCCATCGAATTCCTGGCGCGCTCGTCCTGATCCGACCAGCGCCTTCGGCAGCTCTCACTGGGCGAGCCGGAAAACCGGAAACCCGGGTGCGATGGCGGCGAGTTCGGCGTCGGTGGCGTCTTTGGTCACGCCCTCGAAGAACTTGCCGACCTCCCAGCCCCACTTCCGCAGGTAGAGCCGCAGCAACGGCACCTTGTCGGCGTCGGGCACCTCGATCGCGGTGAACGGCTCGACCTTGCGACCGAGCCGCAGCTCGCCGCCGCCCGCGACCCGCAGGTTGCGCACCCACTGCGTGTGTCCGCGCGGCGCCACGAGAAATCGCTCGCCGTCCTCGCGCACCAGCAGGTTGACCATCGCGGTCCGCCACTCACCGCTCTTGCGCCCGCGCACCGCGAGCAGCCGCGAACCCAGCACGCTGATTCCCAGCTTGGGCAGCAGATTGAAGATCCGGTTGAAGAACGGATCCAGTCCGGCGGGGCCGATGTAGCGGGTGCTGTAGTCCATGTCCTACCCCTTGAGTGTGAGCACTGCTCTCTATAGTGAGGAGTGTTCCATGTTTCCCGCAGCCGAGTCAAGAGCACTGCTCTCTCTTTCGGCTCACATCGGTGCGCCGGACATTGCGGGAGTGGCGTGGGCGAGGAAGCGCCCGGCGCCGGGCGGCGGCAGAACTACGCGTCGCCGCGCATCAGCGCGTAGGTGGAGATCGGCGTGCCCGCCTGCTCGCTGGCGGCAACGGCCTTGCGCCAGAACGACTGGGCGGTGTGCGAGAGCGTCGCGTCGACGCCGACCTCCTCGCTCGCGTCGATGACGTGCTTGGCGCCCGCGTCCATCATCTTCAGACTGGCCAGGGTGGCCCATCCGCCGTTCTGGTTGGCGACCGAGAACTCCTCCATGAAGTAGGGGAAGGCGGCGGCCGAACGGATCGCGAACGGGACGAACGCGGCGATGTCGTGGCCAGTGCGCTCGATCATCGCGGTCGCCTGGTCGAAGGCGAGCAGCCAGGGATGGAAGATGGTCAGCAGACCCTGGTAGAAGACCTGCGCCAGGCCGTCGTCCGCGCCGAGGTACTCCTGCGGGCTCAACGGGCGCAGCAGTTCGGCGTGGGCGTCGAAGACCTCCCGTGGGCCGCTGTAGAAGATGTACGACGCCGGATGCACGATGTTGTCCCCGGCCGACATGACGCCGCCGGAGAGGAACTGCGCACCGTGCGAGCGAACCCACTCGGCGCCCTTGCGGGCCTTCTCCGGCGAATCGGAGGACAGGTTCGCGATCACCTTGCCCTTCAGGTGATCGGTCGACTGACCGAGCACGTCGTACATGGCCGCGTAGTGGGTGAGGCTGAGCACGGTGACCTCGTTGGCGTCGAGCGCGTCTGCGACGGTCGCGGCACGCTTGGCGCCCAGTTCGACCATGGCGTCGACCTTCTCGGGGCTACGGTTCCACACCGTCACTTCCACGCCGGCGTCCAGGAAAGCCCGAACCATCGCCTGACCCATCGGGCCGAGCCCGATGACGGAGACGGCGCTGGCGGAGGTCTGCTCGGACATGATGTGTCCCTTCGGTTGTCGTTCGGATTGCTGTCGGCGCCGGAATCCATCGTCGTTCCCGCAGGTAGAGTCGGGAAGACCGAACGTAGAGGTGCGGTTGCTTACCTCGGGGTTCGAAAACAGGTCAGAGGAGCGCGGTGGGCATGAGCAGTGACGCGGATCACGATGTGTGTGGCATGACGGTCGCCATCGATGTCGTCGGCGGAAAGTGGAAATTGCACCTGATGTGGGTGCTCGGGGCAGGCCCGCAGCGATTCGGCCAGATCCGCCGGCTCCTCACCGGGGTCAGCGAGAAGGTGCTCGCCGAGAATCTGCGCCAGCTCGAAGCCAGCGGCGTGGTGCACCGCGAGGTCTATCCCGAAGTCCCGCCGCGGGTCGAATATTCGCTCACCCCGCTCGGTAAGGAACTCGCCGTCGCCCTGCGCCCGCTCGAGGAATGGGGCGACCGGCACCGGCACGAACTGAGCGCGAACCTGTTGGCGTCCGCGAGTTAAGTCAGCTGGTCGGCCGCGATACGCGCACCGACGCGTTCGAGCAGCGACGCCGCGTCGGTCATACAGCGTGCCGGGTCGGGTTCCAGGTCGGCCAGCGCGTAGCAGTCCGCGAAGCCCGCGGCCCGCGTCTCGCCGGGCTCCAGGAGCGTGCGGCCTGCCACGGCGATCACCGGGACACCCGCCTCGCGAGCCACCGCACAGACACCGATGGGCGCCTTGCCGTGCAAGCTCTGCCGATCGAGCGAGCCTTCGCCGGTGACGACAAGGGTGGCGGTGGCGAGCAGGTCGCGGAATTCGAGGAGTTCGAGCACGACTTCGATGCCGCTGCGAACCCGCGCACCCAGCACGGCGAGCGCTCCGAAACCGGCACCACCCGCGGCGCCCGCACCAGGATGGCCTGCGAAACCGGGTCCCGCGACGGATGCCCAAGTGGCGAGCGCGGATTCGAGTTCCTCCAACTCCGCCGGCCCCGCGCCCTTCTGCGGCGCGTATACCGCGACCGCACCGTTCGGCCCGAGCAGCGGATTGTCGACGTCGCAGGCCAGCGTGAACGTCGTTGCGACGATTCGGGGGTGCATGGCGGAACGATCCAATTCGGCGGCGCGCGCCAAACCCGCTCCACCCGTGGACAATGCCCGCCCGTCGGCGTCCAGGATGCGCGCGCCCAGCGCCTGCAGCATGCCCGCGCCTCCGTCGGTGGACGCGCTGCCGCCGAGACCTAGCACGATGTCGGTCACACCGTGGTCCATGGCGTGCGCCAGGACAATGCCCAGCCCGTACGTGCTCGCGCCGAGCGGATCGAGCCGCCCCTCGGGCAGAGCCGACAAACCGACCACGGCCGCCAATTCGACGACCGCCCGCGTCCCGTGCCGGGCGTAGGCCGCACGGCGTGGCACCCCGGTCGGTCCCGGCGCCGTCAGCTCCACGCGCGTCCAACCCGCGGCGACGAACGCCTCGACCGTGCCGTCACCACCATCGGCAACCGGAACCAGCCGGAGGTCGACATTCGGCGCGCTCCGCGTCAATCCCGCGGCCAGCGCCACCGCCACCTGCGGCGCGGAAAGCGACCCCTTGAACTTGTCCGGAGCGAGGATCACCCGGGGGGCAGTGGATGCACGCGTCATCCCCACATTCTCGGACGCGACCGGATCGGCCGCACCACCGCATGTTCGGCGCACACGACGCGAACCCTTCGCCGGCGCGGTGCGCTCAGCTTCCGGGCAGGGGAGCTTGGTCAGCCTGCGTGATAGTGACCTTCCCGGTCCGCAAGTAGGCGAGCACGGCCTCGTCGACCGCGGGGTTTGCCCGACCGAAGGTTCCGTGGTCACCGCCCTCGACGGTGATCAGTGCACCACCGAGCGCCTCGGCCATGGCCGGGCCGCCTTCGTACTTGGTCAGCGCGTCGTGGCGGCTCTGCAGCACCAGCGGCGGGGTACGCAGAGCTGCCCCGGTGATCGGCACGGGCTTCGTCACGGGTTTCCAGGAACCACAGGCCATTCCGGAGCGGATCAGGTCGGCGCGGGCATCCATGGCGTTGCCGCCGGAGGCGATGGTGCCGACCGCGGAGCCGAGCAGTTCCGGCCTGCCGGGCACGGCGTTCTCGTTGCAGGTGATCGCGCTGAACACGAACCGCCCGGTGGGGTCGGTCGAGGTCGCGCCCTCGATGGCCCGCAGTCGCTGCACATTCGCCGGATCGGCGGCGGCGTCGGCCATCGCGCGGGCGAAGGTCGGCCAGAACGTGCGGGTGTAGGTGGCCACGGTGGTCGCGCCGAGCAGCGGCACCTGCGCGGAGACACCACCGCTCACCAAGGTGCGCAACAGGTTCTGCAGTTTGCCCAGCTGCTCGACACTGCCGTTGTAGCCGTCCTTGGCGATCTCGGCCAGCGGCTCGGGTAGTGCGCCGGGCAGGTCGGCGAGGCTCGCGGGTGGCGGGGTCAGGTTGGCGTACCAGCCGCCGCCCTGGGCCGCCGCCAGCCGTACCCAGGTCCGGTAGACCTGCAGAGCGGTGTCGCCCAGGTGATACTCGGCATTGTGTTCGGCGATCCAGGCGAACAGATCGTCGAGGCGCTGTTTGCCCGCGAGCTGCTGTTGGGCGAACTCCTCGGTCCACACCCAATCCGGGTTGACGTTGGAGTCCAGAATCATCCGCTCCACCCGATCGCCGAACAAGCTCGCGTACACCGCGCCGAGGTAGGTGCCGTAGGACGTGCCGAAGTAGCTGATCCGTTCCAGCCCGAGCGCGGCACGCACGGTGTCGAGGTCACGTGCGGTGCTCTCGGTGGTGATGGTGTCCAGATAGCCGGGCTGCGCGGCGTCGCAGGCCTTCTTGATGGCGTCGCGGTTGCCGCCGCCCAAGGAGACCTGTTCACTCTCCGCGGTTTTCCCGCCCGCTCCGCATTCCAGCGGCGTGGCCCAGCGCAGCCCGCGCGGCTGGACGGCGATCCGGTCATAGTGGGCGGCGAGTTCGGCGGGGAATGCCTCCGACCGGCGTGCCCAGTAGTCCAGCGCGTCCGCGCCGGGGCCGCCCGGATTGGTGAACAAGACGCCTTCTCGCGTGCCGGTCGCCGCGATCCGGCTGACGGTCACCTCGATCGTCGGCCCGTTCGGCTCGGCGTAGTCCATCGGAACGCTGACCACGGCGCACTGCACGCCGCGGTCAGCGGTGACGGACCCGTCGGGGCACGCACCGAACACGACGCCCGGCGCGGCATTCGCGAGGCCGGTGACGATCGATCCGCCGAGCAGAGCCGCGGCGGCGACGGTGGCCGCGACCCGCGAAACCCGCAGTGTCCTCATCATGTTCCGTACCTCCCGGGCCTGCCGCGCTCGCGCGTGAACCGGCGCCGACCAAGAGCATTCTGCGCAGGCCCGCCCGGACAGACAAGTCGGTGGCGGGATTTCGCCCGGTCGAGCATGTGGTTTACCCCGATAGCGGTGCACGGAGTAGCGTCGAGCCATGTCGACCGAGGTCAGCAACAACACCGCACTGGAACGTTTCGAGATCTACGTCGACGGTGCGATCGCCGGCTACGCCGAATACCAGGACACGGCCTCCGAACGCGCGTTCGTGCACACCGAGATCCATCCGCGCTACGAGGGCCAGGGCTACGCGCGGCTCTTGGTCGAGACCGCGCTGAACAGTACCCGCGACGACAAGCTCGGCGCGCTGCCCATGTGCCGCACGGTCCACCACTTCATCGAGACCCGCCCGGAATACCTGGCGATGGTGCCGCACTGGGCGCGCGACCGGCTCAACCTGCCGCAGTGAGCGACTGCGAACCATGTACACAGCCGAGCACGTGCTCATGCCGGAGCCGAGCGTCAGCAAAGCGCAGGCATGAGCAACGGACTCAGTAGGCCGCCACGGCGCCGTCGAGCGCCGCTTGCAGATCCTTGCGCACCAATCGGGCGATGTCACCGGGCCGGGCGGGTAGGTCGAGCACCGGGGCGCCGAAGTAGAAGCTGGCCGACTTGGCCTCCTCCCTCGTCGGCTGCACCGCCGGGTCCTTGCGCGGCCCGTAGCTCAGCCCCATGGACAGCAGCACGGGCTCGATGCCGAGCTTCATCGCCCGGAACGCGATGTGCCCGATGCCGCTGCCCACCGGCTGCACCTGGGTCGGATCGACGTCGTTGCAGGTGCCCTCGGGGAACACCGCGATGCCGTCGCCGCGAGCCATCCGCTCCGCGCAGATGTCCATCATGCGTTGACCGGCCGCGTTCACCGCGCGGATGCCATGATCCTTGCCGCGGAACACCGGGATGCCGCCCATCATGTCGATCTTGCGCCGCTGGTCGGGCTCGACGAACAGTTCGTCCTTCGCCAGCACGCGCACCCGCCCGATAACCGGCCGCAGCCCGCTGCGCCACGCCGCCGCCGCGACCGTGTAGGGATCGTTTTCGGATAGGTGGTTGATCGCGATCAGCAGCGGCCGGCCCTGGTCGATCACCGCGCGGAGCGAGGCGCGCGCCCCTTCTGCGTAGCTGACGCGGGGATGGTAGCGGCGGCCGAGAATGGCGTAAGCCCCCCAGGCTTTCAGCCGGTTCTGGCGATGATCTCGGTAGAAGTCGTACACGGTGTCGCTGTTCTCGAGGCGCACCTCGGGCGGTTCCATGACCTTGGACTCTACGATGTCGCGCCGGCACCGCAACGCGGCGTCCTGCCGCCGGGCCGCCGCCGCCCGCAAATCGGGACGACAGAACTGCGCCACAGAAGGCGCATTGTGGGCGAACAGCTGCGATGATGTCGGAGTGGCACGCGCAGAAGACCCGGATGATCGGAAGACTCGCGGCGGACACGGCGACCGCAGGCGGCGCGATTTCCGGCCCGGCGAGCAGGTGGTACGTGCCGGGACGCTGCTGGTGTCGGCCACCGAACTGGTCGAACCCACTTTCCGGCGCACCGTCGTCTACATCATCGAGCACAACGAGGCGGGCAGTCTCGGGGTCGTGCTCAACCGTCCGAGCGATACGGCGGTGCACGACGTGCTACCCCGCTGGACGGACGCGGTCGCGGCGCCGCGCACGCTGTTCATCGGCGGCCCGGTGAAACGGGACGCGGCGCTGTGCCTGGGCACCGTCCGGGTGGGCGCGCAGATCGAAGGCGTACCCGGGCTGCGTCGCGTCGACGGCCGCGTCGTGTTGGTCGACCTGGACGCCGATCCCGAGCGAGTCGGCCCGCTCGTCGAGGGCATCCGGATCTTCGCCGGCTACGCGGGCTGGACCTTCGGCCAACTGGAAGGCGAGCTGGAGAACAATGACTGGATCGTGCTGTCGGCCTTGCCGTCCGACCCGATCAGCACCGGCCGCCCGGACCTGTGGGCACACGTGCTGCGCCGCCAGCCGCTGCCGCTGGCCCTACTCGCGACACACCCGATTGAACTCGAACGCAACTGAGAACGTGTACTCCTCGAGAGGACCGAAGGAGACATGGTATGAGACACGGCAACTGATCTGGCGAGAGAGCATGGGTGACTCCTCGGGTGCGCCCGAACACCGGACCCGCAATACAAGCGGAGAGGGATCTAGTTGTGCGCAACGAAGCAGATCAGCCCGACGATCAGTCCGAATTGATGCGGGCTCTCTATCGCGAACACGCCACCCCACTGTGGCGGTACACGCTCGGCTTGGTACGGGATCCAGGGCGAGCAGAGGACATCGTGCAGGAAACTTTGCTGCGGGCATGGCAACGCCCGAACGTCTTGGACCAATCCACCACGTCGGCGCGCGCGTGGTTGTTCACCGTGGCCCGCAATCTCGCCGTGGATGAGCATCGCAGCGCCCGCAGCAGGCGCGAGTTCCGCACCGACAGCCCGCCCGAACGGGCCGCCCCGGACCAGTCCGACCGCGCACTGGACGGGTGGCTGGTCGCCGACGCACTCGGCAGGCTCAGCGCCGACCATCGCGAGGTGATCGTGCGGGCCTATTACCGAGGACTGTCCACCCACCAGATCGCCGAGGAACTCGATGTCCCGCCGGGCACGGTGAAATCCCGGATGCACTACGGCATGCGCGCATTGCGACTGGCACTACAGGAGATGGGGGTGACGAATCAATGATGGATATCACGGACGACTACACCACGTGGGACGCACCGTACGTGCTCGGCTCCCTCACCCGTGCTGAGCGCCTGGAGTACGAAAGCCACCTCGCCGGCTGCACCGAATGCCGGGCCGCGGTTGGCGAGCTGGCGGGTCTGCCCGGCATGCTCGCCATGGTCGAGACCGAGACTGCGCTCGCGATGATCGAGCCGACCGCCGCCGAGTCGGTACCGTCGATGCCGCTACCGCCGCCGATGCCGCAACTACCGACGGCGCCACCCCCGCCGCCGCGGCTCGCCGATGCCGCCGAACGGCGCAGCCGGTGGACGTCGGTCGGCGTGGCGGTGGCGGCGGCCGCGGCCGCCGTGGCGATCGCGGTGCCGATCGCCGTCACGATGTCGGAGTCTGACGGGCCGGACACACCGGGCACCACCGAGCAGGCTTTCGTCGAACGCCCGATGGATCCGCTGGAGGCGACGCCGGTCTCGGCGAGTTTCAAGCTCTTTCCGGCAGGCGATAAGACGCGGCTCGTGATGTCCTGCAGCTACCCGCCGGGCGAGCAGCAGCGCTACAACTGGGAGCTGGCCCTGTACGTCACCAGCGTCAAGGGACAGCAGCAGAAACTCGACCAGTGGCCAGCGGGCCCCGGCACCGAACTGACCATCGACCGGACCATCGACGGCCCGCCCGACCAGGTTCGCTCGGTCGAGATCCGCGCCGCAAACACTGGCCGGGTGTTGCTGGCAGGCACGGTCTGATCGATCGAACGATCCCCCGCCGGGACAAATGCCCGCGGGGGATCGTCGTGCGGCAAGCCGATCAGCGCGCCTGACGCCGGAAGATCGAGGACGACCACAGGTACCCGACCACCGTGATGCCGACGCACCAGGCGATTGCGATGATGCCGTTGTTGCCGATCTCGGTGCCCATCAGCAGGCCGCGCAGGGTCTCGGTGAACGGCGTGAACGGTTGGTATTCGGCGAACTGCCGCAGCCCGACGGGCATGGTGTCGGTGGCGACCAGCCCACTGCCGAGAAATGGCAGCATCACCAGCGGGAAGGGCGTGTTGCTCGCGCTCTCCGGGTTCGGAGCCAGCAGTCCGAGCGCCACCGACAACCAGGTGAGCGCGACCATGATCAGCGCGAGCAACGCGAACGCCGCGATCCACTCGGGCAGGTTCGCGTTCGGGCGGAACCCGATCAGCACCGCGATCGCGACCATCGCGGCGATCCCAGCCAGCGCCTGGATCAGCGCGCCGACCACATGGCCGGTGAGCATCGCCGATTGCGCGATGTCCATGGTGCGGAACCGGTTCACGATGCCCCTGGTCGTGTCGGTGGCGACCGACACCGCGACCGAGACCGTCATGTACGCCGGAATCATCAGCAGCATGCCGGGCGCGAGGTAGTCGATGTAGTTTCCGCCGGAGGACTTCTCCAGCGCGCCGCCGAAGACGAAGTTGAACACCAGCAGCAGGACGGTCGGCATCACGATGACACCGAAGGTCATGCTGGGATAGCGCTTGGCGCGCACGAGGTTGCGGCGCAGCATGGTCGCCGAATCGGCGAGCGCGTAGGACGTGGCACTCATCGCACAATTTCCTTTTCGGTGGTGGGGTGGCCGGTGAGGGTGAGGAATACGTCGTCGAGGTTGGGTGTGTGCACCGAGAGCCCCTCGACTTCGATCCGCGCGTAGTCGAGCTGGTCGATCACCGACCGCAGCGATTTCACGCCGCCGTCGCTCGGCACCGCGAGAGTGAGGTCGTCATCGTCGTCATCCGGCGTCGGTGCGACGGCCCCGAGCGCGTCGGCCGCCGCGAGCAGGGCGGACCGATCGGCGAACTCCAGGCGGATATGCCCACCCGGCACCAGCCGCTTCAGTTCGGCGGCGGTGCCTTCGGCGGCGATCTTGCCCCGGTCGAGCACGGCGATGCGGTCGGCGAGCTGGTCGGCCTCCTCCAGATACTGGGTGGTGAGGAAGACCGTGACGCTGTAGTCGTCGACCAGCCCCCGAATGATGTCCCACATCGACCGCCTGCTGCGCGGGTCGAGCCCGGTGGTCGGCTCGTCCAGGAAGATGATGCGCGGATCGCCGACCAGGGTCATGGCCAGATCGAGCCGTCTGGTCATGCCGCCGGAGTAGGTGGACGCGGTCTTGTCGGCCGCGTCGACCAGGTCGAAGCGCTCCAGCAGATCCGCGGCCAGCCTGCGGTTCTCGCGGCGCGGCAGATGATGCAGATCACCCATCAGCAGCAGGTTCTCCCGGCCGGTGAGCAGCTCGTCGACCGCGGAGAACTGGCCGGTCACCCCGATCTGCGAACGCACCTGCTTGCGCTCGGCGTCCACGTCGTGCCCGCCGACCTGGATTTCCCCCGCGTCGGCGTTGATGAGCGTGGTGAGGATCTGCACGGTGGTGGTCTTGCCCGCGCCGTTCGGGCCGAGCAGGGAGAAGATCGTGCCCTCCGCGACGGTGAGATCGATGCCGTCGAGCACCACTTGCTCGCCGAACGTTTTGCGCAAGCCCCGTGCCCAGACTGCGGGCACGCGATGGCCGTTCACCATGACTTTTCCTTTCAAAATATATGTCTTCATGCGAATGCGGGCATGTTTCACCCGCACCGCGACCGAATCCGGTGCGGCGATTGCCGGTGGGTTATTCGCTTGTCGCGCCGGGTGCGCCGGTTAGATGTCCAGATCCTCGATCTTCGGCCCCTCGGCCAGGTCGACCACCCGCTGATAGAGCTTGTCGGGGAGGTGGCCCTTCAGCTCGTCGGGCGAATCCACCACGACGAAGATGAATTCGCCCCAATCCTGCTGCCCGACGCCGAGCAGGCGACGCCAGCTCTTCGGGTCCTTCCAGTCCTTGAGCCACTTCGCACCCGCGTCGGTCGGGTAGTCGTCCCAGTTCGAATACTGGGCGTGCATCACGTATTTGCCCTTGCGGCTGCGATACACCTTGACGTGCTCGATCCGCGTATCGTTGACGTCGTGCCACTCGCCGAGCAGAGTGCCGGAGAAACGAACCTGCCGGACACCGTCGCGACCAACCTCGAGCACAATCTCGTCGAAGCCCTCCAGGCGCCCCTCCTCGAGTTCGATAAACCGGCGCAGCGCCGTGACCACCGCCCCCGAGAGGTTGCCGCCGACCAACTCCTGCGCGCGCTGGAAGAGCGGGAGGTCGTCATCGGCAACGTAGATCGTCTTGTTGGGCATGAACCCACTATACGTAGATGTATACGTACACGCAAGATCGGTGGATGCATCTTCTGATCCGCCGTTGAACCATCCGGCGGCCCAGCCCGTATCACTCGTGTACGCAGCCGAACGTTCGTCAGCGGAAGGGAGTGCCGATGCGGGTCGTGGACTATCTGGTGCAAGCGGTTTCGGCGCTGGGGGTGCGGCACATCTTCGGCGTTGACGGCGCCAATATCGAGGACTTGTACGACGCGATCTTCGACGCACCGGATGACGTCACCGGCGTGATCGCCAAGCACGAATTCTCCGCGGCCACCATGGCCGACGGCTACGCCCGCAGCACCGGTGGATTCGGCGTCGTCGCATCGACCTCCGGCGGCGGGGCGATGAATCTGGTTGCCGGACTTGCCGAATCTTTCGCGTCGCGGGTTCCGGTGCTCGCGTTGGTCGGGCAGCCACCGACGTCGCTGGAAGGCAACGGCGCCTTCCAGGACACCAGCGGACGGGCGGGCGCCATCGACGCCGTCCGCCTGTTCGGCGCGGTCAGCACCTATTGCGCGCGCGTGGAGACCGGCGCCGACCTGCCCGATCAGGTGGCCAGGGCGGTCGGCGCCGCCCGGCGCGGCGGGCCCGCGGTACTGCTGCTGCCCAAAGACGTGCAGCAGGCCGACCTGGGCGAGGTCGCGCCGTTCCGCTTGTCCTCCAGGACGCATCAATCCGACCGAGCCGGGACAGCCCGCGTGCGCGACGCACTCGCCCGGGCCCGGCACACCGGAAAGATCGTGATCATCGCCGGTGATCAAGTCGCGCGCGACGACGCGCGCGACGAGCTGGCTCGCCTGGCCACCGCGCTGGACGCCGCCGTCGGTGTCGCCCCGGACGCGAAGGACACCTACGACAATGCCGACCCCGCGTTCTGCGGCGTCGCGGGCACCATGGGTCATCCCGAGCTGGCCGCGGCCATCCGGTCCTCGGCCCTGTGCCTGCTGGTCGGCACTCGGCTGCCGGTCACCACGCGCGCCGGCCTGGAACCTTTGCTCAGCGAATGCACGGTGGCGAGTGTCGGCGTCGCCCCGCCGTACTTCCCTGCCATCCACGCGACCAGCACCGACCTGTCGCGCACCCTGGCCGATCTCGCCGAGAAACTATCGGGCGGCGCGGCAGAATCCGAACGCGACGGTTCGGCGCAACCGCCGACGCCGCTGCGCGTGCCCGACTCCACCGGTCCCGGCCTGCGCTACCGGGACCTGGTCGAGACCATCGAGGCCGCACTGCCGGAGGGCACCGACGTGTTCGCGGACGCGGGCAACACCGGCGCCGCGGTGGTGCATCATCTCCGGGTCCCGCGCGGTGGGCGGTTCGTCGTCGCGCTGGGCATGGGCGGGATGGGCTACGCGTTCGGCGCGGGGATCGGCTCCGCGTTCGCGCGGAAGGCGACGGCGGACGGCACGCGGCGCACGGTGGTCATCGGGGGTGACGGCGCGTTCTTCATGCACGGCTTGGAACTGCATACCGCGATCGAGCATGCCCTGCCCGTCACTTTCATCGTGCTGAACAACAACGCGCACGCCATGTGTGTGACCAGGGAGCAGCTGTACTACCGGGATCGATACAGCTTCAACCGATTTCGTCCCGCGTATCTCGGCGCGGGCGTCGCGGCCATGTTCCCCGAGCTGCCCGCGTTCTCGGCACACACCGCGGGCGAACTCGACCGCGCTTTGCGGTACTGCCTGGAAACCGAAGGGCCCTCGTTCCTTTCGATCGAATGCGACCCCGACGAGATCCCCCCGTTCCTGCCCTTCCTGACGACCATCGAGCAATCCAGGAACCCCTGATGAACCAGGCTCGCCCAGCCCGCACGCTGGCGCCTGCCGAGAGGAGTACACCGTGACCACAAGTTCCCTGCCCGCGCTCAGCGACATCCCGGACGTCCCAGCGGGTGTG
Organism: Nocardia sp. NPDC051787; assembly: GCF_040681325.1. Taxonomy (NCBI): domain Bacteria; kingdom Bacillati; phylum Actinomycetota; class Actinomycetes; order Mycobacteriales; family Nocardiaceae; genus Nocardia; species Nocardia sp. NPDC051787. Next base: position 76,893 of record NZ_JBFAYO010000001.1, on the reverse strand, counting down.
CTGCGGATCGAGAACTCCGACAAGGACGCGACCACTCCGATCATCATGGACATGCTGCGATCGGTGTACCCGCACGACCAGATCTACGGCGAATACTGCCCGGTGCAGGCCTACATCGCCGCCCCGCCGCGCGAGGTGTACGAATACCTCGCCGATACCAGGTCGCTGGAGGAGTGGACCTACAGCCTGCGCGGGTTCGCCGAGACCGAGGAACCCGGACTCTGGCTGGCCTACGACCGGCTCGGCTCCGAGACCAAGATCTTCACCCGCACCGTCGCGCACCCCGACGCGATGACCGTCGACTATCACTGCGCCTGGGACCAGGGACAGCACCTGTGGATGATCTACCTGCTGCGCGTGATCGACGCGCAAGTGGTGTTCAACAAGCCGGGTTCGGTTGTGCTGTGGGTGAATTGCAAGCACCCGTTCTACGACGAGAACCCCTACCCCGAGACCGCGCCACCGAAGCGGCCGGTGTGGGTCGGCGACTTCTGGGAGATGTTCTCGGCTGGTCATCAGCTGGAGATGGACAACCTCAAGGCGATCTGCGAGTACCGGGCGGCGCACGGCCTGCCCATCAAGCCCGACTGGATGAAGTGAGACGCACGTGATCAACCCCCCGCACCACGACACCTCGGGACTGCCGCCGGTCAGCCTCGTCGACGTGTCCAGCTACCTGCCCGGCGAACCGGTCGGCACCGAATACTTCACCCAGTTCGCGCGCTCGGACCGGATGGCGAAGAACGTCATGTTCCGCGCGCCCAAGGGCCGCCATCACGTGGCACGCGACGAGACCGCGGTGGACATGGTCGAGCAGGCGGTGGCGCCGCTGATCGAGCGCCACGGCGACGACGCCATCACCGACGTCGACGTGCTGATCACCCATACCCAGCTGCCGGACAACCCGGTGCTCGGCTGCGGTCCCGAGGTGGCGCGACGGCTCGGCATCCGCCCCTCGTTCGTCTACGACGTGCACAACGGCGGTTGCGCGGCATTCGTGCACATGATGGCGATGGCTCGCATGGTGTTGCAGACCACCACCGCCCGCACCGCGCTGATCGCGGTGACACAGAATTGCGCCGGGCCGGTGTTCACCCAGACCGAGATCCGCAAGCTGGCCCAGGCGCCGGTGCCCGGCGACGGCTGCGGCGTGGGGCTGCTCCGGAAGGACGACAGCGCGCCGATCCTCGACATCGAATGCCGTACCTATCCCGAATTCGCCGGGGACATGGACTTTTCCACCAACGGCGAACGCAAGTACTGGGAGCCGGGCCAGGGGCAGGGCTGCGTCAGCTTCACCGAGTCCAAGGTCACCAAGGTGTTCGCCCGGGGCAACCGCCTGGTCCCCGAGGTGGCGCTCGCGGTGTGCGATCGGATCGGCGTGAAGGGCAGCGAGGTGGACACCTTCGTCACCAACCAGCCGAACCGCTTGTTCCTGCGCAACTGGCACGACGCACTGGAGCTCCCGCCGGAGCGGCATCCGGACACCTTCGACTCCTGCGGCAATCTGTTCGCCGCCGGTATCCCGGTGACCCTGGACGTGGAGAACCGGGCGGGCCGGCTGCCCAACGGATCACTGGTACTGATGGCGGCCTTCGCGCACGCGGGCGACTTCGCGGGTGCGGCCGCCGTCCGCTGGGGCGCCGCGCGATGAGCGTTCGCATCGCCGACGAGACACGGCCATCGCGGCAGTACGTGTCCCCGAGGATGCCGCCGCGATTCGACCTGAGCCTGAGCGAGAATCCGTTCCCACCGCTGCCCTCGGTGCTGCGGGCCGTGCACATGACGCTGGCCCAGGCGAATCGGTATCCGGAATTCCTGCCGCGGCAACTGCCGATGCTGATCGCACAGCACGTGGGTGTGCGGGCCGATCAGGTGGTGGTCGGCTCGGGCGCTACCGGGGTGGCGATGCAGATCATGCAGTCGCTGATCACGCCGGGAGCGGACATCGTTTATGGTGCGCCGACTTTCGACGGGTACCCGATCATGTGCGAGATGACCGGCGTGGCGGGCGTGCCGGTGCCGCTCGGCAAGGCGGGCGATCAGGATCTGCGGGCGATGCTACGGGCCATCGGCAAACGGACCGCACTGGTCGTGGTGTGCCGTCCGCACAATCCGACCGGCACGGTGATTCCGGCCGACGAACTGAAGGCGTTCCTGGCCGACGTGCCCACCCGGATACCTGTGCTCTTGGACGAGGCATATGTCGAATTCCTCGGCGCCGCCGAATACACCGACCCGCTCGCGCTGATCAAGAGACACCCTAATTTGCTTGTGCTACGCACTTTTTCGAAGGCGTACGGCCTGGCCGGGCTGCGCATCGGCTACGCCTTCGGCAGAACCGAACTGATCACGCGGGTCGGCAAACTGCAACTACCCTTCGGGATGGGCGCGGCGGCCGTGGCCGCGGTCGCCGCCTCCTACGCCGCCGAACCCGAACTGACCGCCCGAACCCTCCGCATCACCGAAGCGCGTGACGCCCTCCGCGCCGCGCTCCTGTCCCGCGGCATCGCAGTCCCGGAAAGCCACGCCAACTTCCTCTACCTCCCCGGACCCGGCATCGGCACTGCCCTACGCCGCGCGGGCATCGCCGCCAAGTGCTATTCCGACGGCAGCGCCCGGATCGCCGTCGGTGACCCAGCCGCGGACCACGCCGTCCTCCGAGCCCTCACCCCGACCTCGACACCGTAGCGCTCGAACTTCGCCACGAGATGACGTTGAGTCCGTGCGACCGGCGCGTGCCTATCCCAGCCAATCCAGCACGGACGCCGCCGTCCAGGACTGCTGCATGCTGCCCAGCGGTTCGCCGGTGAACGGCTCGTAGTACTCGGCGAAGGCGCCGTCGCTGGCCTGGCGCAGACCCTCGGCGCGCAGCATGAACGAGCGCTCGGCCCAGCCTCGCCTGGCGAAGACCCAGGAGAACAGCCAGCTCATCACCGGCCACACCGGGCCGCGCCAATACTCACGGGAGCGGAAGTCCTTGGAGACCGGCGAGGTCGAGGGCGGCAGCGCGTAGCGCAGATCCGGGTGCCCGCAGAAGCGTGGGCCCTCGAACAGCCGCAGCAGGCTGCGCTCGGTGTCGCGGGGCAGCCCGCCGCACAGCAGTGGCGCAAACATCGACAGCGTCTCGGTGTTGATCCACCGCCGCAACCGCACGTCGAAGTCCCGGGCAGCGCCGGTGCGGGCGTCGGTGGTCGCGATGACGCCCGCGCGAAAACGGTCGGCCCACGCGTGCAGGTCGCGCACGTCGGCGTTGGGCTGCTTGTACTCCTCGCCGATGTTCGCCAGGACCTCGCAGGCCAGCGCGAAGATCCCGGTGACGAACACGTCCTCGACGGCGAAGCTCATGGTTGAGGCGAGCTGGTAGTCGTCGTAGCCCGCGCGGCGCATCTGCTCGACCAGCCATAAATAGCGGTCGTACTCGCGATCGGTCGGGCGCTGGCTCGGATCGGAGATCACCAGCACGTCCTCGCGACGGTACGGCGGCAGGTCGCCGGGCATCACGTTCTCGTAGGCGCGGTCCCAGCGCGGCGAGTTGTCCATCCCGGATTCCCAGCCGTGATACAGCGTGATCCGGCCGGTCTCCTTCGGATCGCGGGCGTGCGCCAACCAGCGGTGCCAGCGCACCAGGTCCGGCCAGCGCCGGTTGAGGAACTCCTCGGCCACCGACCTGGTGGTGCGCCCGTGCCTGCGCGAATGATCCAGAATCCGCTGCACGGCGATGGCGTGTACCGGCGGCTGGGTGATGCCGGAGGTGTCCGGGCCGTCCGGTGCGTTGGCGGCCAGCTTGCGGCATTCCCAGCGGGCCGGGCCGGGAAAGTAGCCGTCCACGCCGTTGGCGAAGACGATGTGCGGGATCATCCCGTTCTTCCACTGCGCCGAAAGCAGCGTGTCCAGCTCGACCACCGCCCGCTCCACGCTCAGCGGAGCCAGTCCCACCGCGACGAACGCCGCGTCCCAGCTCCACATGTGTGGATACAGTCGTGGCGCCGCGGTGGTCATCGTGCCCAAGTCGTTCCCGCGCAGCAGGTAGGCAGCGCGGGCCGCGAGCTGGGTCGGTGTGAAGCCCGGGTGTGCCATCCCCCTATTCTGCGATGTCACCCGCAGATATGCCCGCTCAGCGGTGTCCGTTTCGGCTCCGTCCCACCGGCCGGTGGCCGGCTCCTCTTCGGCGGTTCTCAACCTCGAATGCCCCATCCCGTGATCGCTGCCCGAGAATTGTCGGTCGATTCATGCCTGCATCGCTAGTCCTTCGTCCACTGCTACGGGTTTTTACGCCTTAGTTCCACCGCCGGTTACGGTGGGGCCCATGACTTCCGCCGCGACCTCGATACCGACCGCGTTGATCACCGGTGCCAGCCGCGGGCTCGGCGCCGCCATCGCCCGCGAGCTCGCACCGACGCACGACCTGCTGCTCGGCGCCCGATCGGCCCAGGCGTTGCGCGGCATTCTGGCGGAGTTGCCCGCCGCCACGGGCTGGCCGGTTGAGTTGACCGATTATCCCGCCGTCGCCGCGGCTGCCGCGCCGATCCAGCGGCTGAATGTGCTGGTGCACAACGCCGGTATCGCCGATCTGGGGACCATCGCGGGCTCCACAGTCGAGCAATGGCGAAACACCTTGGAAGCCAACTTGATCGCGGTAGCCGAGCTGACCAGGTTGCTGCTTCCCGCGCTGCGGGCGGGCAATGGCCATGTGGTGCTGATCAACTCGGGCGCCGGGCTGCGGGCGAACGCGGGCTGGGCCTCGTACGCCGCGAGCAAATTCGGGCTGCGCGCGTTCGGTGACGCACTGCGGCTGGAAGAACCCGAACTGCGCGTGACGTCGATTCACCCGGGCCGCATCGATACCGACATGCAGCGCGAGATCATCGCCGGTGAGGGCCGCGAGTATCGGCCTGAGGAATTCCTCACACCGGAGACGGTGGCGTACGCGGTGCGCGCCGCCATCGATACCCCGCGCGACGCGCATCCCACCGAGATCGTGCTGCGGCCGTACTGAACGACCGGCGCTCCACCGGATCGCACCGCGTCCGTGCCAACGCACGGTAGCTGCACGCGGCGTGCTGTCACCACTGCCGCGCGGCGCGGCGGGACGGTGCGCTGTCCAGCCGGGTGCCAGCGCAAACTCCCGGCCACGCGCGATGTCGTGCAGTTACCGCGCCGCCTACGCCGGACGACTCAGGCGACGATGTTGACCAGACGCCCCGGCACCACGATCAGCTTGCGCGGCGCTGCTCCATTGAGCAGCTCGGTGATCTTCTCGTCGGCCAGCGCGGCCGCCTCGATCGTCGCGTTGTCGGCATCGGCGGCCACCTGAATCCTGCTGCGCACCTTGCCGTTCACCTGAATCGGGTATTCCACCGACTGCTCCACCAGCAGCGCTGGATCGGCGACCGGGAAGGGGCCGTGCGCCAGGGATTCGGTATAGCCCAGCCGTTCCCACAGCTCCTCGGCGATGTGCGGGGCGAGCGGAGCCAGCATCAGCACCATCGGCTCCACGACCGAGCGCGGCGCGCCGCCCGGGTAGGTCTTGGTCAGATGGTTGGTCAGTTCGATCAGCTTGGCGCCCGCCGTGTTGTCGCGCAGTGCGGCGAAATCCTCGTCCACGCCAGCGATCGTCTTGTGCAGCAGGCGCAGCGTCTCGTCGGTCGGCGCGGCGTCGGTGACCCGCAGCGCCCCGGTCTCCTCGTTCACCACCAGGCGCCACGCGCGTTGCAGGAACCGGTGCGCGCCGACGACGTCCTTGGTCGCCCACGGCCGCGAGGTGTCCAGCGGACCCATCGCCATCTCGTAGAAGCGGAAGGTGTCCGCGCCGTACAGATCGCACATCTCGTCGGGAGAGATCGCGTTCTTCAACGACTTTCCGATCTTGCCGTACTCCTGGAACACCTCGATCTCGGTTCCGGTGGCGTCGGTCCAGAAGAACGTGCCGTCCCGCTCGACGACCTCGGCGGCGGGCACGTAGGCGCCACGCGCGTCGGTGTAGGCGTGCGCCTGGATGTAGCCCTGGTTGAACAGCCGCCGGTACGGTTCGCTCGCCGACACGTCACCCAGGTCGTACAGCACCTTCTGCCAGAACCGGGCATACAGCAGGTGCAGCACCGCGTGCTCGACGCCGCCGACGTACAGGTCGACGCCGCCCGGATCGTTCTCGCCGTGTTCCGCGGGGCGCGGGCCCAGCCAGTACGCGTCGTTCTCCTTGGCGCAGAACGTCTCGGCGTTCGTCGGGTCGGCGTAGCGGAGCTCGTACCACGAACTGCCCGCCCACTGCGGCATGACGTTGGTGTCGCGGCGGTACCGCTTCGGCCCGTCGCCCAGGTCCAGTTCGACTTCCACCCAGTCGGTCGCCTTGGCCAGCGGCGGGGACGGTTCGGAATCCGCGTCATCCGGATCGAAGGTCACCGGGGCGAAATCGTCCAGCTCCGGAAGCCGCACCGGCAGCATGGATTCCGGCAGCGCGTGCGGCGCGCCCTGCTCGTCGTAGACGATCGGGAATGGCTCGCCCCAGTAGCGTTGGCGGGCGAACAGCCAGTCGCGCAGCTTGTACTGGATGGTGCCCTTGCCGTGGCCGTCGGCCTCCAGCCGGGCGATCATCGCCGCCTTGGCCTCCTCGACGGACATGCCGTCGAGGTAGCCGGAGTTCACCAGCACGCCTTCGCCGGCATGGGCACCCGTAGCCAGGTCGCCGCCGCTGATGACCTCGATGATCGGCAGTCCGAGAACGGAGGCGAACTCCCAGTCGCGGTGGTCATGTCCGGGGACCGCCATGATCGCGCCGGTGCCGTAGCTGCTCAGCACGTAGTCGGCGATGAAGATCGGCACGGCCTTGCCGTTGGCCGGGTTGATCGCGTAGTTGCCCAGGAAGACGCCGGTCTTCTCCTTGTTCTCCTGGCGCTCCAGATCCGACTTCGCCGCGATCGACTTGCGGTAGGCCGCGACGGCGTCGGCCGGTGTGGCGGCGCCGTCGTTGGTCCAGCGGGGGGCGGTGCTCTCCGGCCACGAGGCCGCGGTGAGCTTGTCGACCAGCTCGTGTTCCGGTGCGAGCACGACATACGTCGCGCCGAACAGGGTGTCGGGGCGGGTGGTGAAGACCTCGATCTGTTCGCCGTCGGCGTCGAACTTCACCTGCGCGCCGCGAGATCGTCCGATCCAGTTGCGCTGCATGGCCTTCACGTTCTCCGGCCATTCCAACCGGTCCAGGTCGTCGACCAGCCGATCGGAATAGGCGGTGATGCGCATCATCCACTGCCGCAGGCGCTTACGGAACACCGGGAAGTTGCCGCGCTCGCTGCGGCCGTCGGCGGTGACTTCTTCGTTGGCCAGCACGGTGCCCAGGCCGGGACACCAGTTGACCACCGAATCGGTCTGGTACACCAGTCGATACGAGTCCAGCAGCGCGCCGCGATCGGCGGGCGACATCGTGGTCCAGGACCCGCCGTCCGGCACGGCCCGTGCGCCGGACGCGAATTCGGCCTCCAGCTCGGCGATCGGGCGGGCGCGGTTCAGTTCCACGTCGTACCAGGCGTTGTAGATCCGCAGGAAGATCCACTGCGTCCAGCGGTAGTACTCCGGATCGGTGGTCGCGAAGCTGCGGCGCCGGTCGTGGCCGAGGCCGAGCCGGTCCAGCTGGCGCTGCATGGTGGCGATGTTCGATTCGGTGGTCACCCGCGGATGTGCGCCGGTCTGCACCGCGTACTGCTCGGCGGGCAGGCCGAAGGCGTCGTAGCCCAGCGCGTGCAGCACGTTGCGGCCGTGCATCCGGTGATAGCGCGCGAAGACGTCCGTGGCGATGTAGCCGAGCGGATGCCCGACGTGCAGGCCTGCGCCAGAGGGGTAGGGGAACATGTCCTGGATGAACAGCTTGTCGTCCGGGGTCGGGCCGGCCAGCGGGCCGACCGGATTCGGCGCATGGAAGGTCCCGCGCTCGTCCCACGTCTGCTGCCATCGGCGTTCGATGCGCCCGGCAAGCTCCGCGTTGTACCGGTGCTCTGGTACATCGCTTTCGGTTGCACGTGTGTCCTGCACGGTCCTGCCTTCTTGTGGTCGCCGATCCCCGTCGAACTTCGCCTATCAGGGTAGAACGTGTGGTCGGCAGGACCGAAAATCGGGCTGGCCTGGACTTCCGGTAGCGGTCGCAGCCAGACGGCCCGTCGGCGGCCGGCCGGCACCGATGCGCTAGCCTGCATGGGTGTTCGTCGTCGCTCTCGTCCTGTTCGTGCTGGCTGTGGTGGCCATCGCAACCGGCGCACTCGGGCTGACCGGCCGTTTGCCCCGTAACCGTTTCTTCGGGGTGCACACCGAGGCCGCGCTTTCGAGCGATGAGACGTTCCGCGTCGCCAACCGTGTCGCCGCCCCCACGTCGATCGCGGCCGGCGCCCTCTTGTTCGCCGGTGGTCTAGTCGCACTGGCCGCCAGCGGAATCGTGGCGCTCGTCGTCGCGGCCGGTGCCGCCGTCGTCGCACTGTTCACCCTGGGTGCGGGCGCTACCGCCGCCGCGCAGGCCGCCGACGCCATCGCCCCGCCCGCCGAAGTCGGCGGCTGTGGCAGCTCCTGCGGCGCGTGCTCGCTACGCGACACCTGCCAGCCCGCCGGCTGATCGGCGCGGCGCCGGCGGGGGCTGTCGGCCGAGTCACTCATCGGGATAGCCCGGCGCGGCAGTGCCCGGACGCCGATCTATTCCGCACACGGTGGTGGCGCGACGCTGCGCGACAGCGGGCTGTCCACCGGGGTGACATAGAGCACGCACAGCAGTACCGGCACCGGCCCTGAATTGCGCGCCACATGCGGATAGCGCGGTCCACTCGGCTCCCGGAAGACCCGCCAGCGGCGGTAGGTCACCGGCGCGCAGTCCGCTCCGGGATGGTCCAGGATGCCCCGGGCGACCAGGACGAACAGCGTGCCGTCGTGATAGTGCCAGCCACTGGTGCCGCCGGGCTCGATGAGCGTCTGGCGCAGAATGAACGCCCGCCGGCCCAGAGTGAACCGGAACAGCACCCGACTGGCGGTCCCCTGCGCGGGGGCGGGATTTCGCTGATATTCGCGCCGCGTCATCAGTCGATCGAACCACTCACCGCGCCATGCCCAGCGGTCTCGGCAAGGCGATCTGAGCGCGTCGGGATTGATAGTTAATTATTCGCAACTATCACATCAGTAACACTAGCCACACCATGCGCAGGTGGCTAGCGTCAAATGGCATGAAAATCCCATGGGCGAGCCCGGCAAGCCGTTGCCTCAGCATTGCATTGTCACTGATAGCACCGTTGAGCATCATTTCAGCTATCACTCCGGGCGCCGCCGGCGCGCCGACCGGCCCGGATGTCTCGTCCTGGCAGCACACCGATGGACGCCTGATCGACTGGTTCGCCGTCAAGCGGGCGGGGCACGACTTCGCCATGGTCAAGGCCACCGAAGGGCTCAGCTACGTCAACCCGTACTTCGTGACCGACAGCCTGCTGATGTTTGCCGCCGGCCTGGCGCGCGGGACCTACCATTACGCTCGGCCCGCCTTGCCACCCGAACCGCAGGCCGCGATGTACGCGTCGGTGGCGCTCGGACAGAACGGTCCCCTCGACCTGCCGCCGGTGCTCGATCTCGAGGACTCCGGTGGGCTCGGGCCACCAGCCCTGATCGACTGGACGCGACGCTATCTGACCACCGTGCAAGCACTCACCGGCCGGGTACCGATCATCTACACCTATCCCAACTTCTGGCGCACGGCGATGGCCGACACCGCTGAGTTCTCCGGCTATCCCCTGTGGATCGCCGACTATCGCGGCAACGCCCAGCCCGAAGTCCCCGGCGGTTGGCCGACCTGGACGTTCTGGCAGACCACCGACCGAGGCACCATCCCCGGCATCGCGGGCCGCGTCGACCTCAACGTCTACAGCGGCGCCCACGGCGATCTCGCCCGCTTCGCGAACATGGGCTTCCGCACCGGAAGCGGCTGACCGCACTTCCGGGCGGATGCGGGAGGTGGAGCCGCTACCCGCCCAGTCGAGTAGCGGCTCCACCTATGAGGAAAGCCGCGGTGGGCACGGCCGTGGTTGCAGGGGCCGGGTCGCGGCTGCGGTATCAGGCGCCGATGCGGCCGCTGTTCTTCTTCCATACCGCCACGACCGAGGGGCGCGGCTGAGCCGTCCCGCCGTCGGGCCAGTGCGAGAGCGGGTTCTCCGGGGTCGCGTCGTCGGCCTCGCCGGGGTGCTGGACGCAGACGATGACTCGCGATTCGGTGACCACCGGCCCGCAGGTCTCCGCGCCGCGCGGGACGGTGAGGAACTGCTTGGTCTGACCGCGGTTCGGCCCGTCGAGCACCACCGAGAACAAGCCGTCGTTCGACTTCATGGCGTTGCCGTCGGTGGAGACCCACAGGTTGCCGTACGGGTCGAAGGACAGGTTGTCCGGGCAGGAGATCGGGCTCACCTTGGACTTGTCGTAGCCGGCGAAGTAGGTATCCGCGGCCGCGGGATCACCGCAGACCAACAGGAGCGACCAGGTGAACGTGGTGCCGGTGTGGTTGTCGTCGATCTCCAGCACTTGGCCGTTCTTGTTGAGTTTGCGCGGGTTCGCCTCGTCGGGGCCCTGCTTGCCTTCCGCGCCGCGATTGTCGTTGTTGGTCAACGCGACGTACACCTTGCCGGTGTAGGGGTTGGCCTCGAAGTCCTCCGGGCGGTCCATCTTGGTGGCGCCGACCTTGTCGGCGGCCAGCCGGGTGAAGACCGCGACCTCCTCGGCATTCATGCCGTCGACCAGCGACTTGCCCTTGCCGTCCGCATCGGTTTCGAGCAGCGGAATCCACTGGCCGGTGCCGGTGAAACCCTGGTCCGACGGCTTGGCGCCGGTGCCGTCGATCTTGTCCGGGTGGTCGCCGGTGAGCTTCGCGACGTAGAGCGTGCCCGCGTCCAGAATGGTCAGGTTGTGCCGCATGCTGGACGCGCCGGTGCCCGGCTGGATCTTGCGCGAGGACACGAATTTGTACATGTAGTCGAACTTCTCGTCGTCACCGGTGTAGGAGAGGACGTCACCGTTCTTCGTGACGTAGATGTTGGCGCCCTCGTGCTTGAGCCGCCCCATCGCGGTGTGCTTGATCGGCGTCGAGTTCGGGTCCCACGGGTCGACCTCGATCACATAGCCGAATCGGTTGGCCTCATTGGGTTCCTGGGCCACGTCGAAGCGCTTGTCCGCGCGCTCCCACTGGTTGGCGGTCTTGCCCGCGGTGAGACCGTAGCGCTTCAGCCTGGCGGTGGCGGTGGGATCGGTCACCTTGTCGCCATTGGCGAAGTAGCCGTTGAAGTTCTCCTCGCCGGAAAGCACGGTGCCCCAGGGCGTCAGGCCACCGGCACAGTTGGCGAAGGTGCCGAGGACTTTGGTGCCGGTCGGGTCGGCCGAGGTCTTCACCAAATCGCTGCCCGCGGCGGGGCCGGTCAGCTTGAACTCGGTGGTCGCGGTGATCCTGCGGTTGTACTTGCCGAAGACCGGAGCCAGCTTGCCCGAACCGGAATCACCCTTGACCTCGACCACACTCAGCCCGTGCGCGGCCATGGTGATCGCGATCTGCTCGTCGGTCGCAGCGTCCTTGTTGTAGCCCCGGAACATATGCGGGCCGGTGGTGTACTCGTGGTTGACCACGAGCAGGTAGCCGTTGGCCTGGCCCTCGATCGGCAGCAGTGCCGCGAAATCGTTGTTGTAGCCGAATTGCTCGGCCTGCGCGGCGGCGGTCTGCTTGTCGAAGTCGAATGCGGGCGCGTCCGGGAACAGCGGGTCGCCCCAGCGGATCACCACGGACTGCTCGTAGCCGTCCGGGATCACCACGGCATCTTCCTTGTTCGGCGCGACGGCGGCGAAGTCGGTGCCGGTTCCGGGCGGACCAGCGGGCTTGGTGGATCCCGCCGGGGCCGGTTCGTCGTCGCCGCAGGCCGCGAGCACGCTGCCCGCGCCGACCGCGAGCACCGCGGCCGCGCCACCCTTGATCAGGCCGCGGCGGTTCAGGGAGCTGACGATGTCACCGAAGTAGGCACCGGCGGAAGTATTGGGCGCCTCGTGGAAGCACGCGTTCGCGCACTTGTACTCACACGTCACAGCGGCGCGCGACGACTGGCCGTCGTGCTTCACGAAAAGGGCGAGTGGCTGAAGACTCACGGTGACTCCTGGGTTGGGCCGACGGGGCGCACGGTAGACCATCCAGACCATCCGGAAAAGACGAAAAAGTGAACAGCCGCCCAATTAGGTAACCCTCAAATTGCCCGGCTGTCGCGCAAAAGCGAATGCCACGTCGATTCGGTATCTCGAATCGACGCGGCATTCCCACTGGCGGACAGGCGGGGCGCCCACTAGGCGTTCACCGGAAGGGCGATGACGACCTCGCTCTCGTTCTCGGGCAGATAGTGCGCCTGCACGACGCGCCCCATCTGGACCTGTCCGACACTGGTGGGCGCGAGGAACTTCGTCACCCGGGTGGCGAAGGTCGATCCGTCCGGCCGGGTGACCACAAGACCGAGTTCGACCTCGGAGTAACCGTCGCGGATCGTGCCGGTGACCGACAGCGATTGCACCACGGCCTGGGTGGCGATGCCGCGCTCGGCGATGTCGAGCTTGTGCCGGGTGGTGATGCCCTTGCGGATCAGCGACTCGTTGATCGCGTGCTGTGCGGCGGACGCGTCGCCGGACAGGTCGATCTCCACCTTGTCGGTCCGGTCGGGCAGGTAGCGCACCGGAAGCACCACACCGGGACGCAGCAGGGCCAGCTCGGTGAGCGGCACGATCAGCTTCGCCGCCGAATCGAAGGTCTTGCCGTCCGCGCCCTCCACGCTGAACTCGATACGGACCTGCGGCTGGTCGTTGACGGTCAGCCCGGTCTCCCGCACCGACCGGACCGTGCCGAGTCCGGTACGCCCGTCGCGGAACTCGGCGCTGTTGCGGCCGGTGAACGCGGCGGCGATGCCTTCACCCGTGAACGAGAAGACCAGCGGAACCAGCGTGAACGCGAGAATCGGCAGCGCCATCTCGAAGCCGAGCCAGCCCATACCGGCGGGCTCCCATTCGCTTGTGGGGACGTAGGTTACGGCGTGATAGACGTAGTAGCCGATGGCCGCGGCGCCGAGAGCGAGAGCGAAGAGGCGGATCTTTTTCATGACAGTCCTTCGGGGGTGAGAAGTTCGGGATTCGCCGCCACCCGTCATCCCGGTGCGAAGACCGGGATGACGGGTGCGGATCGGGGGCATGCGGCGATCAGGCGCCGACGATGGACGAGCAGGCGAAGGTGATGTCGAACTTCGACGTCTTCGGTCCCGCCAGCGGGTTGGTCAGGTCGGGGGCGCCCACACCCTCGCCGGTGACCTTGTAGGTGTTGCCGTCTTTCACCACCGTGGCCGAGCCGCCCGGCATGCCGTTGCCGAAGCCGACCGCGTAGGGCAGGCCGTTGTCGCCGCCCTTGCTGCCCGCGATCGCGACCGCCTGCACGGTGTCGGCGCCGGTGATGGTCGCGCTCACCGAGAGGTTGCCGTAGGCGCCGTTGTCGGTGTCGGTCAGCGCGAGCGCCAGCGTGCCGCCCTGCTTGGCGCAGGTGGTGGTGAACTTCGCCTCGAGAGCCTTGCCGTCGACCGACGCGATCGACTTGCCGGCCGGGGCCGCCGGACCCGGCTGGGCCGAGGAGGGCGCGGGCGCGGCGGGCGAGGTGCTCGCGTCGTCGCTGCATCCGGTGACGAGCAGCGCGACGGCGGCGGAGGCGAAAGCGGCGGAGGCGAAACGGATGGTGTTCATGATCTGTCCTTGTGGTTCGTGGGCGCGGCGCCCGGTCTTCGTTTCGTTCGGCCCCGCGGTGCGAAGCCGATGAGAGAAAACTAGGAACGGTTCGCGCCCTACCGATCCCAGGTTTTGCACGCCCCGTAGGTAGCGACCATCCAGATGCCGCGGGTACCGATCCACGCAACACACCGGCCCACCTCGCGGTTTCGAGCACAGCCAAACCTGGCGTTTGCGGTTGGCGCTGTGGGAACAACGCGGCCCATCTGGTGTTGCCCGGGACAATTCGCCACCGGCAACCACCCCAGCCGTCAGGTACCAGTCAGCCCGCCCACATCCAATGCCCGATTGCTGCCCACGTACCCCATCGGCCCGGCCCTGATTTTCGAGCGCAGCGAGACCGAGCATTCCCTGTTCGCGGCCCGGCTCGCCATAAGGGGGGCCGCGAACACGCAGCGCCGCAGGCGATGCAGATTAGACCCAGCTAACCTGGTCGAATGCGACGACCGCGCGCCATGGTGCTCGACGAGGTGTGGCGCAGGCTCGACGGCGTCGAACCGCTCAGCGGCCCCCACGGCGGTCCGCTGCGCCGCACCGTGAAGCTCGTGCTCGACCCGCTGGTGATCCGGCCTGTGCAGCATCCATTGTGCGCCGGGCCGATCCTGACGGCCGACGGCGCGGTGCTGCTCGAAGCGCGCATCCAGGCCGCGGCCGACGTGCTGCGCGCGACGGCGGCCTGGTTCACGGTGCTCAAGCAGGTGCGGCGGACGCTGCGGATCACCGAGGGGCATCCGCAGGATCTGTACTTTCAGCGCTGCTTCGAGCTGGCGACCACGTCCGGCATGCCGGATCCGGCGCGGGGGCCTGCCATCGCCGAGGCCGCGCTGCGCGAGATCCACGAGTACACCGCGGGACGCACCACCCAAGCGCTGAAGGAGTACCTGAACGATCACACCAAGGGGCCGGTGCTGGCCGGGCTGCTCGACCTCGCCTGGCGCCGGCGCCCGCTGACCAACCCGTCCGGCGGTGACCACGCCGTCGCGGTGGACACCCTGCTGGAAGCCTGCGCCGCCGCACGACTCGGTCGAGACGCGCCCGCGGCGCAACCCGCGCTGAATCGACTGATCGGCGGGCACGCCGGAACCCACACGGGAATCCAGCTGTGGCAGAACGAATCCGCCCCTTCGGCGCGGGAGCTCGGGCTCACCGCGCATCCGGTGCCGCGACGGCCCGACATCGGCGCCTCCGCCTCGAAATCGACCCTGGGACTGCCGTTCGATCGCACCGTCTACGAGCGCGTGTTCACCGTCCTGCAGGCCTCCAGCGACCGTGCCGAGCTGCCGCCGATTCCGGAGCTGGTGGACGCCGAGATCGCCAGGAGTTGTGCGCCGTGGGCGCTGTTGGACGAGTCGTTGCGCGTCGCGGCGACGGCGGGGACGAAGCTGGCGCTCGGCTTGGCGCCGATTGATCAGCGACACGTGCGAAATGCGAGTCAATCGCGTCTGCGTCTGGCCGAAACCCGCACGGGTACCGCGCAATCCACCGCCCACCAGGTGATCAACGGTCGCTGGCAACGGGAGGCATACGTGCTACAGGCCCGTCGGCTGGTGGTGAGCGCCGGTTCCGCAGAACCGCCCTCCGGCCCACTGGCCGCCATCGCCGCCGAACTGACCACACCGTGGCGGCCCTACCTGCGGCGACTGTGGGTCCGCCTGCACGGCAGGGACGTCAGGGAGTATGCGATCCACGATCCGGACGAGCTCTGGGATCTGCTCGACGGCGTGGCGCGTTCGGTCATCCTCGACCATCGCACGCGGGTCAAGCGGGCGCTCAGCGTGCGGGCGGGCGCGGGCGAGCCGGACGCGGCGGAATCGAAGGCGAGCTGATGAGCACGACCGTACGGATCCGGAATCGAGACGGCCTGTGGATCATCGCGCCAGAAGGCGCGCCCACCGTGGTGGACGGCACGGCGGGAATCGACGTGCTGGTGCTCGAAGTGGCGGGCGGGCATCTGACGTGGAGCCTGCTCACCGGCCACGCGGCCCCCGCGGCGGTGATCGATGACCGTTCTCTCGCCCAGGAATGGGTCTGGGCGATTTACGGCCAGGAGGTATCCCTCGCGCTCGACGAATCAAACGGGGACACAAGGGAATACACCGTCGAGCCCGCCTTGCCGGACCTCGCGGCACGTATCTGGCGGCTCGGCTATGCCCGCTGGGCGGCGCGCTGGTGGCCCGCCTCCACCCTGGATGGCATCGCCCCGCTGGACGAGCACCTGCTGGAGGACGAGATCGCCGCGTTGAACGAGGAATGCGAGCTGATCGTCGACGGAGCGGACGCGCTCGAGGAGATACGCAGCAGCACCGAAACACTGGGCCGCGCGGAGGACTACGCATTGGCCGCCGGACCGGTCGCGACAGTCGCACCCGGCGCCCTGGTTTTGGCCAGGGGCACCGCGGGCTGGGACTGGCGTCGCTGCCCACCGGGCTTGCTCGACGCCTCGGAGCGCGCCGTGTCCTGGGAAGTGGTACGCGACGCCGGCACGACGATCGTGCGGGTGAGCGCGGTCGCCGCACCGCTGTCGGTCGTTGATGTCCCGGCACACCTGCATCCCCGTGCCCGCATCCAGGCCGCCGGCGCGGTCGACGTGCCCCTGATTCGCGAGGGTGAACTCTGGCACGCGGAGACAGCCGCACCGGCCGGATCGGAGTCAGGCGTGGCCGTGGCGATCTACGTGCCCGGCGTCGGCGTGGACGAGCCCGAACCGGACGCCGTCAGCCGTCGTGCCCAGATCCGTGCGCTGGTCACGGCGCGGCTTCGCCGCACGGCCGATGCGCCGGACAATCCGGTCGAAAGCCCGTTGCTCGCCGAAATCGCGGCCGCCGCGTCCGATTCGGACTTCTGACATGACCCATGAGACTCCGGACGACGGTCGCGAACTGCTCGCCGCCGGCGCCGCGGCCTATACGCGCGGCGAAACGGCGGAGGCCAAGCGTCTGTTCGAGGACGCCGCGGACAAGACGACCGGCGACATCCGGCTCGGCGCGATCATCAACGCGGCCAGCATGGCCGACGAACTCGGCGACCACACCGCCTCGCTCGCTCTCTATCGCGCGGCGCTGGCCGAAATGCCCGAGCATGCCCCGCGATTGCGCCCGAACGCACTGGTCAACATGTCGCAGGCGTTGCAGCACCTCGGTGCGCTCGACGAGGCGCAGGAGGCGCTGGAGCAGGCGCGGGCGTTGCTCGCCGACAACACCGACACCGACCTCGGCGTGCTCCGCGTAGCCTGCCTGCTGTCGTTGACCGCGGTCGCACTGCACCGCCAGAACTGGGCCTACGCCGCCGAGCTGGCCACCGAATCGCTGGATGCGGCACGGCGTTTCGCACCGCAACTGGCCGGCCACCCGTTGATGAATCTCGCCGCGACCTACTTCGAAACCGGTCGCCGCGATCTGGCCATCGATTTCGCGCGGCAAGCGCTGGCCGCGTTCGCGTCGGTGGACGACCGCAACGCGGTCGCCGAGACCGAACAGAACCTCGCGACCATGCTGGTCCGCGTCGAGCGCTACGACGAGGCGGAGGCTCCGCTGCGGTCGAGCCAGGAGTACTTCGAGCGCGCCGGTCTCGGCTATCGAGCCGGAATCGGGCTCGAGACGATGGGTTTCCTCGCCGAGGGCCGCGGCGATCTCGCGAGCGCGCAGGACTGCTATGACCAGGGCTTGGCCTACTTCATCGAGTCCGGCGCCGTGCTGGACGCGGCCGAGCTGCGCATGCGGCTGTCCACGGTGGCATTCAGGACCGGGCGCCTCGCCGAGTGCGAGGAGTTGCTCGCCACGGCGTTCGCGACCTACGCCGAGCGCGGTCTGGGGCTGCACTGCGCCCAGCTCGATTTCTGGCACGCGACGCTGCTCGACGACGCGATCACCGCGACCGAGGCACCGACCGCGGAAATGCTCACGCACGCGGTTCACCTCGCCGTTCCCGCCGCCCTGGCGATCGACGCCGTGCGCTACACCTTGCCCAACGGCACCCAGCGCGAGCAGTGGAACCGCCGGATCGCCGACCCCGCCATGCGGTTGGCGTTCCGGTTCGCCTACCTGTCCGGCAACGGGCCACTGCTGGCCGATCTCATCGAAACACAATGTGCTGGAACCACCTTGGCGATCGACCGCTCCGAGCGCGAGTGGCCTGCCCGGCTCCCGCTCGCACTGCTCGAAGCACCGCAAGAGTTCGACGACCATCCCGGCAGCGCCGCGCTGCAACTCGGCGCCGCTCTCGCCGAAGTCGCCGCCGGTGCCGGTCTACCGGTCGCGCCACCGCCGCGCCTGGCACTGGCCGCGGAAGGCCGGATCGCGCTCGCGCCGTTCATCACCGCCGCCGAACAGCGCTACGGCCGGGTGATCCGCGACGATCGGGTATTGACGATATGACGCCGACCGTGGTCGTCCGCATGGCGGACGCGGGAGACGTGTACGTGTCGTGGCGGTGGGTCGGCGACAGCGCGGAGCGTGGCGCGAGCATGCTTCCGGAAGAAGCCGCGATGCGGGCGGTAGGCATGCTCGCTGACGCGCTGCCACTGCCCGGGGAGTCCGGTGGGCTGGAGCGCGCGCTGACCACCGGGGCCTTCGCCGACTATGAGCGCGAATACACTGTCGCACAGGCACTTTCCCGGGCACTACTGCCCTATGGCTTGGCCGCTCAGCTCTACGAGCTGTGGCAGCGTGGCGTGCGTCCGCATATCCGGCTGCAACCGTCACCGCGCGTCGCGCAGGTGCCGTGGGAGTTGATCGCGCCGGATCGCGATGTCCGGCTGATCGACATCGCGGACGTCAGCCTGCTCGCCCCGGCGAGCGTCGTGCAAGCGCCGGGGCGCAGCGCGCGCGAATGGACGCGGACGCAGGCGAGTCCGGTCGTCGCGGTGCTGGACCCACGGGTCCCCGGGTTCCGCGCCGATTCGACGCTCGGCTCGGTGCTCGGCCGCATGACGGCCGACACCCCACTCGCGCAGCGCATCGCGGACTATGCCATGCGTGGCAGGCTGCGGCCCGCGGTCGAGGACCCGGTCGAGGTCTTCCGCCGCACCGATGTAGACCGCGCCTGGCTCGGCGCCACCTTGCGCGAGGGGGCGAGCCGCATGATCTACGTCGGGCACGTCACCGCGGCCGCGCCGGAATCGGGCCGCAGCGAGGACGCCGAACTGCACCTTTCCTGCACGGCCGATGCCGTCGGCTTCGCCGAACCCACCAGGACGCACCGTCCGTTGTCGGCCAAGGATCTGCTGCTCGGCACACACACGATCGACCCCGACCCCGTTGCCGGGCCGCAACTGTGGCCGATCCCGAGCCGGGTGGCGCTGATCGCCTGTGAAAGCGGCGGCGACCTGCGATTCAGCGAAGCGCTCGGCCTGACCGCCGCGATGATCAGCGGCGGCGCCGAACTGGTCACCGCGAGCCGATGGGCGCTGCCGACCGACCTCGCCTTCCAGCGCATCGCGGGCGCACCGCCCGAAGCCCACCCGCTCCAGCAGGCAATCTGCGCCATCGACGCCGCGCACGAACAGCCCGACCCGGTGTCCGCGCTCGCCGATTGGCAGCGTGCCCGATTGGCCGCCTGGCGCGGCACCGGCGGAATCGAGCACTCGCCGGTGCTCTGGTCGGCGTTCGCGACCGTGTGCGCCGGCAAACCATAGATCACGCTTCCGTAGACCGCTCTACCTGCACCGAGTACGCAAAAGTCGGGCGAAAACGGGTACCCGCTACTCATGCGCACCCGAGGACGAAGGCGGCACCATGCGGAGGTGGAGCCAAGCTAAGCTCAGATGCCTTCAACCACAGCGTGTTCTGACCAGGAGTAGCTACACCATTCGGATGACCGTCTCGACCGGCCACTGAGGAGCCAGCTCATGCGTTACTACGCCGTCTACGACACCGACGGGAACATCGCCACCATCCTCGGACAACCCGACCACGCCCCGCCCCTGCGTCCCACCGGCCACCAACTGACCGAACTGGCAGTTCCGGATGGAGTCATCGAGCCCGTGGACCCGGGCAACCTGATGACGCTGCTCGAGATCGCCGCGAACTACCGTGGCGACGCACCGGCGCCGCCGAACTGACCGAGCAACCTGATCGCCGATTGCCGCCGGAGCGTCGCGGCAGCCGAGCAGGGGAGTGCGCGTCACGCCCGGGTCAGCGCGACCACCGGGATGACGCGCGAGGTCTTCATTTCGTGCTCGGCGAAGAACGGGTAGGCGTTCTTGAGCATGGCCCAGGTCACCGCGTGGTCGTCACCGGTGAGCGGGGTGGCCAGCGCGGGATAGGTCTCCTCGCCCACCTCGACGGTGACGTGCGGATTCTCCCGCAGGTTCAGGTACCAGTCCGGGTGATCCGGCGCGCCGACATTGGAGCCGATGATCAAGAGGCGGTCGCCGTCGCGGTGGAACATCATCGGGGTGGTGTGTGGGGCGCCGGAGCGGCGGCCGGTCGTGGTCAGCAGGACCAAGCGGTCGCGATGCATACCCTCGATGTCGCCGCCCGCACGGAACTGAGCGATCGTTCGACGATTGATTTCCTTGACGTCCATGGTTCACCTCCCTCGGATGTGGTGCACCAGGCTCAGCTTTCCCTCTGGACGCGCGCCGCGTCCGGAAAACGCACGGATTAGCGTCGCGACCTGCAAGTTCAGCCGCGATAGCCGAGCCGGTGGTCGAATCACCACCTGGGTGGGAACCCCGCAGTGCGAATCTCGCGCTCTTCGATCACCTGCCTTACCGGGACCGGGGTACCAGCGAATCAGTGCTCGTCGAAGTGACCGTCGTGGGCCGCGTGGCGGTGCCCGTCGTGGATGTAATCGACGTGGTCGCCGTGCTGGATGGCCTCGTGGCCGCAGTCGGGGCCGTGCTGATGCGGGTGATCAGCGCACTCGGTGTGCCCGGACGGCTCGCATTCGTCGTAGTGACCTGCGTGTTCACGATGGAGGTGACCGTCGTGGGCGTAGTCGGTGTGATCGCCGTGCTGGAAGGCGGTGTGGCCGCAGTCCGGGCCGTGGACGTGATCGTGGCCGGTGTGCTGCGCATGCGCTGTGGTCATCGAATTCCCCTCTTTCCTTGATCGGATAGCTGGAATCGTGATGCTCAATACATTAGCAGATGCGCATCAATCGAGATTGCTCTCAGTGTGCTGGAGGGCGGGCGCAGCTCACAGCACCTGGGAGAGGAACCTCTGCAACCGCGGCGTCCGCGGGTTGTCGAACAACGCGTCGGGTGAGCCGGTCTCCACGACCTGCCCTTGGTCCATGAACACCACGCTGTCGGACACCGTGCGCGCGAAACCCATCTCGTGGGTCACCACGACCATCGACATGCCGCCGGAGGCCAGGTCGCTCATCAGGGCGAGCACCCCTTTGACCAGCTCGGGGTCCAGCGCCGAGGTGGCCTCGTCGAAGAACATGATCTCCGGCCGCATGGCCAGCGCCCGCGCGATCGCGACACGCTGCTGCTGGCCGCCGGACAGGTTGGCAGGCCTGGTGTCGGCCTTCTCCGCCAGTCCGACGATCTCCAGCTGTTCGACGGCCAGCACCCGAGCCTCGTCCTTGGACAGGCCGCGCAGCTTGCGCGGCCCGAGCGCGACGTTGTCCGCCACGGTCTTGTGCGGAAACAGGTTGAAGTGCTGGAAGACCATGCCGATGCGCTGGCGCAGCCGGTCCGGGTTCTCGGTGAGCACGGACTTGCCGTCCAGCAGCACGTCGCCCTGATCCGGCTCGTAGAGCCGGTTCAGCACGCGCAGCAGGGTGGACTTGCCGGAGCCGGACGGCCCGATGACGGTGGCGGTCTTGCCCGCGTCGACGTGGATATCGATGCCGCGCAGCACGTGGTTGTGCCCCAGCGTCAAATGCAGTCCGGTGCCGGTGAGGGAGGCACTCATCTATCCGCGCCCTTCCGTGATCGTTGCGGTCTCGATCGGGTCGATCGGCTGGTCGGGACGTCCGGTGCGCATCCGGCGGTCGATGTAGTTCACCAGGTGGGTGAGCGGGACGGTCAGCAGCAGGTAGACCAGGCCCGCGGCGACCAGCGGCGAGAGGTTCCCGGTCTGCGCGTTGAGGTCGCGGCCGACCGCGAACAGCTCGCGCTGGGTGGCGAGCAGCCCCAGGAAGTAGATCAGCGAGGAATCCTTGATCAGCGCGATGAACTGGTTCATCAGCGCGGGCAGCACCCGGCGCACGCCCTGCGGGATCACCACCAGCGTCATCGCCTGCCGGTAGCCGAAGCCGATGGCGCGCGCCGCTTCCAGCTGACCCGCCTCGACCGATTGGATACCGGAGCGGAAGATCTCGCCGATATAGGCCGAGGCGAGCAACGCGAGGGCGACGGCGCCGAGCCAGTACGGGTTGTTGCCGGTGAGATTGCGCACCACCGGACCGACACCGAGGCCGATCAGCAGGATGATCACCACGGCGGGCAGTCCGCGGAAGATGTCGGTGTACACCCGCGCGGGCCAGCGCAGCCAGCGGGTGCGGGAGATTCCGGCGACCGCGAGCAGCATGCCGAGCACAGTGCCCAGCGCACCCGAAACCACCGCGAGGATCAAGGTGTTCGGCAGGCCGGTCTTGAAGAGATCGGGAATAGCCGTGCGATACAACGACCAGTCGAAGAACGTATCCTGCAACTGCCGCACCGTGGATTTCGGCACGTTCTGCTCGGTGTCACCCTGCTGCTCGTCCGCGGCGAGCGCGGCGAAGTCCGGCAGTTGCGGCGTGGGCGCGGCCTTGGAACCAGGCTTCCAGCCCGGCGGCAATTCCCTCGGCACCCAGTCGCTGTAGAGCCTGGCGTAGGTGCCGTCCGCGATCACCGCGTCCAATCCGCTGTTGAGCGCATCGATCAGGGGCTGATTGTGCTTGGCGACCGCATAGCCCACGAAGTTGTCCAGGCTGAAGGTGTTCTGCGACACCGAAATACCGTCACCGGGCTTGATCGCGCCTTCCGCCTGAGCGGACGGCGCGACCCACGCGTCCACCTGGCCGGACTTCAGGTTGGCGTAGGCGGTGTTGTAGTCCGGGAACTTCACCGGGTTCAGGCGCAGCTGGTTCACCACGAACTCGTCCTGCACCGTGCCCTGCACCACCGCGATCCTGGTGGCGCGCCCGAGATCGGAAAACCCTTTGATGGCGCTGCCGTTCGGCACCACCAGGGAGAAGTAGCCGAAGTCGTAGCCATTGGTGAAACCGACCAGCTGGCGGCGAGCGTCGGTGGTGGTGATGTTCGACGACCCGACGTCGAAGCGGCCGCCGGACACCTGGGCGAGCAGCCCGGCGAACTCGGTGCCGGAGAACTCCACTTGGAGGCCGAGCTCGGCGCCGATGGCCTTCAGCAGCTCGTTATCGAAACCGGTGAAGGTGCCCTGCCGGTTGACGCAAATGCTCGGCGGCGCGTCCGAGAGCGTGCCGACGCTGAGTTTGCCGGGCGTGATCAACCCGAGCTTCGAGACGTCGATCGAAGCCGGCGGCACGGTCGTCGCGGTGGTGTATCGGTCGGTGCCCGCGGTCGCCGAGGAGGCCAGATTGGTGGGCGCGGCGGACGCGGCGGCCAGGCCCGGCGGTGCGCAGAGGTTGCGCTCGGTGGACGCGTCGTCCGATCCGGAACCGCACGCCGTCGCGCTCAGACCGACGGCAAGCAATATCACGGCGATCAGCGCACGAGACCGCACAACGGGCAGAACAGCCATGACGGACAACCCTAGCCGCGGGAATTTGCTATTTCGCAGCTACCCCGAGGGCGCTACGGCGCGAATCGTTGCCCCAGCGGTGGTCGAGAATTCCGTTCACGCCGATCCGAATGCCGCGCCGTCGTGGATCACGCGGCCGAGCTACCGTGCTCAGGCGATTCCGCTGACAGGTTCCGGGTTGACTTCGTCGCGCCACCGAATGGCGGTTTCGAGTTCACCGAGGTCGTAGTCCGGCCCGCTGACTCCCACGGTGAACGTCGTCACGCCCGCGTCCACGAAACTCTGCGCCCTGGCCGCACCCGGCCATTGCACCGAGCGTTCGATGCGCGCCTGGTCGGTGCCGACGGCGGCGCAGTGGTCGGCGAGCACCTGGTTCTTGTGCGCGAGCAGATCCAGGTCGGCGAAGGTGTGCCACATGTCGGCGTACTGGGCGACCAGCCGCAACGTCTTCTTCTCGCCACCGCCGCCGATCAGGATCGGGATGTCGCGGGTCGGCCGCGGATTGAGCTTGCGCAGCCGGGCGGTGATCCGGGTCAGGTTCTCCTTCAGCAGGGCGAGTCTGCTGCCCGGGGTGCCGAAGTCGTAGCCGTACTGGTCGTAGTCCTTCTGGAACCAGCCCGCGCCGATGCCGAGAATGAGGCGGCCGCCGCTGATGTGGTCGACCGTGCGCGCCATGTCGGCCAGCAGGTCCGGATTGCGGTAGCCGCCGCCGGTGACCAGCGCGCCGATCTCCACCCGCTCGGTCTGCTCGGCGAACGCGCCCAGCATCGTCCAGCACTCGAAGTGCGCGCCGTCCGGGTCGCCGGTGAGCGGGAAGAAGTGGTCCCAGTTGAACACGATGTCGACACCCGCGTCCTCGGACCGCAGCACCGCGTCGCGGATCAGCCCGTACTCGGGCGCGTGCTGCGGCTGCAGCTGAACTCCGATACGAACTGGACGACTCATGCGTGCTCCTCGTCGCTCGGGCGGACTCCCCGATCGAGGCTACCGGCGTGGTCCGGTTCCCGCAGGCGGCGCTTCGGCGCGTCGACGCGCCCGGTCGGCTGACCGTGCGGGCCCGCACACAACCTGCCCGCGCACCGCGCCGACCCAGTAGGATCGTGCCGCCCTTACTCGGATCGTCCGGCACGTTCCTGCCGGGATGGGATGTGAATTCGTCATGGCCACTGTGACCTTCGACAACGCGACGCGGCTCTACCCCGGTGCCGCCAAACCCGCGGTGGATCGGCTGAATCTGGAGATCGCGGACGGTGAGTTCCTGGTGCTGGTCGGCCCGTCCGGCTGCGGGAAATCGACCTCGCTGCGCATGCTCGCCGGGCTGGAGGACGTCAACGACGGCCGCATCCTGATCGGCGCGAACGACGTGACGCACGCCGAGCCCAAGGAACGCGATATCGCCATGGTGTTCCAGAACTACGCGCTCTACCCGCACATGACCGTCGCGGAGAACATGGGCTTCGCGCTGAAGCTGGCCAAGGTCGCCAAGGCGGAAAAGCAGAAGCGGGTCCTGGAGGCGGCGAAGCTGCTCGACCTGGAGCCCTACCTGGACCGCAAGCCGAAGGCGCTGTCCGGCGGTCAGCGCCAGCGAGTCGCGATGGGCCGCGCGATCGTGCGTCAGCCACAGGTGTTCCTGATGGACGAGCCGCTGTCCAACCTGGACGCCAAGCTGCGGGTGCAGACCCGCACCCAGATCGCGCAGTTGCAGCGCAGGCTCGGCACCACCACGGTGTACGTCACGCATGACCAAGTCGAGGCGATGACCATGGGCGATCGCGTCGCCGTGCTGAAGGACGGCCTGCTGCAGCAGTGCGCCACGCCGCGCGACCTGTACCGCGATCCGGCCAATGTGTTCGTCGCGGGCTTCATGGGCTCGCCCGCCATGAACCTGTTCACGCTTCCGGTGACCGATGGACGGGTCGCGCTGGGCGGCCAGGCACTCCCGCTGCCGCGTTCGGTCGCCGACGTGGCCGGGACCACCGTGACGGTCGGCATCCGGCCCGAGCATTTCGAGCTGGGCAACGGCTCCGGCATCGAGATGGAGGTCGATGTGGTGGAGGAGCTCGGCTCCGACGCCTACATCTACGGCCGTACCGTCACCGAGACCGGAACCGACGGCACCGGGGAAACCATTGTGGCGCGCGCGGACTGGCGCAACCCACCCGCGAAGGGCACCCGACTGCGGCTGGCCACCGATCCCGAGCACATCTACTTCTTCGACACCGACGGCCGTCGGCTCAACTGAGCTCGCGCGGAAAAGCCCGCTCGCCCAACCAGTCCGGCGAGCGGGTCCGGTCGACCGCCGACGCCGGTGGGCTGCCCCGGCGTCGAACCGCCGACGGGAACCACGGACCGGGGACGCGTCACGTCCGTTCGGCCGCCTCAGCCAGGCGTCGCGCGGAACGTCATCCGGTCGACGGGACCGGCCACGGCGTCTCGACCGCTGTCACGCCTCCTGGACTCCCCCGCCGGACCCGCGTTGCCGCCGCTGCCGGACATACTCCTGGTTGAGCCGCACGCCGAGCTCCTCGAGCTCGATCTCCCGGCCGGACTCGCTGCGCACCTGCACCCGCACCGGAGCACCGGTCGCCTCCTCGACCAGCAGCAGTGGAGCCGGACCCGCCTGTAGGTACGCGTCCCCCCACTGCATGAGCGCGAGCACCGCGGGCAGCAGATCCCGCCCCATCGGCGTGAGCACGTATTCGTGCCGGGTGCGCTTGCCCTCCTCTTGATACGGCTGTTTCGCCAGCAGGCCCGCCTCGGTGAGTTTGCGCAACTGCGTGGCGGCGGCCGCGTCGGTGATGCCGACCCGGCTGGCGAACCCGTCGAACCGGCGCGTCCCGTAATACGCCTCGCGCAGGATGAGCACCACCGAGCGGGTGCCGACGATGTCGAGCGCCTTCGCGATCGAGCACTCCTCGGCCTTCCACGAGTTCAGATCCGCCAACGGTCCTTCCATCACTGCTGCCATGACGAACATCATACCGATCCTGACTTGCCTCAACTATTGCCAGGACTATTCTGACTATGTGTTAATAGAGTCAGGTATAGCGGCCCGGCTCTCGGTCCGGAAGGAAGCACCATGAGAGACGCGGTGATTGTCGAAGCGGTACGCACCCCGATCGGCAAAGGCAAGCCGAACGGCGCACTGCACAACGTCAACGCGGTGGACCTGCTGGCCCACAGCCTGCGCGAGGTGGTGGACCGCAGCGGCATCGATCCCGCGCTCATCGACGACGTGATCGGTGGCATCGTCACCCAGGTCGGCGAGCAGGGCGCCAACATGACCCGGCGGGCCGCGCTGGCCGCCGGATATCCCGAATCCGTCCCCGCGACCACAGTCGATCGGCAGTGCGGCAGTAGCCAGCAGGCGATCCACTTCGCCGCGCAGGGCGTCATCGCCGGCGCCTACGACATCGTCGTGGCCGCGGGCGTCGAGTCGATGGGCCGAGTGCCCATGGGCGCCAACCTGGTCGGCTCGGAAGACATCTCCGGGGCCGGTTTCGCCGAGCGGTACCCGGACGACCTGGTGCCGCAAGGCATCAGCGCCGAGCTGATCGCGGCCAAATGGGGGCTGACCCGCACCCAGCTCGACGAGTTCGCGCTCGGCAGCCACGAGAAGGCCGCCCTGGCCACCAAGAACGGGCTGTTCGCCAGGGAACTCGCGCCGATCAACGGACTCGCCACCGACGAGGGCATCCGGGTGGGCAGCACACTGGAGACGCTGGCCGCCCTCCGTCCCGCCTACTACGACCCGGCCATGGCCGCCCGCTTCCCACAGATCGGCTGGGAGATCACCGCTGCCTCCGCGAGTCAGGTGAGCGACGGCAGCGCGGCGGTATTGATCATGACCAGCGAGCGCGCCGCGGAACTCGGGCTGAAACCGCTCGCCCGGCTGCACAGCTTCGCCGTGGCCGGTGACGATCCGCTACTGATGCTGACCGCCGTGATCCCCGCGACCGGAAAGGTGTTGCAGCGCGCGGGACTGCGGTTGTCCGACATCGATCTCATCGAGATCAACGAGGCGTTCTCGCCGGTGGTGCTGGCTTGGGCGCACGACACCGGAGCGGATCTGGCCAAGGTCAACGTCAACGGCGGCGCCATCGCCATCGGGCATCCGCTCGGCGCGTCCGGCGCGCGCCTGATGACCACCCTGGTGCACGCCATGCAGGACCGCGGCGCCCGCTACGGCTTGCAGACCATGTGTGAGGCAGGCGGTTTGGCGAACGCGACCATCCTCGAACGGTTGTGAACCAGCGCGCGGTACCCGTCGAGGGGCGGGTACCGCGCTCATATCGAGACGAGCACCATCGCGATCAGGAAGCCGACCAGCCAGGATTCGAGGATCAGCGGCACCGCCATCAGCGGGGTCCATGCGATCGGTTTGCGATGGCGCACCTTCTCCAGCACCGACACGAGCGCGGCGAGTACCGATGCCGCGATGCCGGTCCAGGCGATGACCTGCGCCCACGGCAGATACCCGACACCGCGCCCGTCCCGGCCGTCACGCGCGAGGACTTCGTACAGCGGGACGAAAGAGGCGAGCAGCCAACCGAATCCGAGGACGATTACCGAACCCAGCGCCACGCGCAGGAAATCGGTCAACCGCCGCCGGAGATGCCGCGCCATACCTTCAGCATGACCGGCACACGGCCACAAAGCATCTCGAGTCTCACCGTCCGGTATAGACCTGCCCCGCCAGCGCGAGGCCGCCGCAGAACGAGCCGACGATCAGCAGCATCGCGAGCACCGGCCAGAACCACAGGTACCAGCGCTTGATCACGGCCACGATCAACACGGCGAGCGTGCCGAGCAGCGCGAGAGCCGTGCCGCCCCAGGACACCGCGAACGCCCATGTGAGGTACTCGGTGCGGCATGTGCCGTACGAGCACGGGTCGGTAGCGAAGGCGAAGAAGACAGTGAAATAGGCAGCGATCAAGCCGAGAGCTACCGCGCCGACATACAACACAGCCGCGAGCGTGAGGTCCCAGGCCCGCAGGGGCTGCCTGCCGGCCGCGGGCGGCGAGGGGGTCCCGTAGTGATACGGCCAGGGCTGCTGGGAGCCTGTCTCGGTCATGTGGTCGACGATCCCCGTTTCCGTTCCGCGCCGACTCCGCGAAACTACTCGAGTACACCTGCGCAATCCCTCGATCGGACATCGACGCCGAATAAGCTGACCGGCAATGAGCGATTTCGCAACGCAGAGCGTCGTCTACGCCATTCCGATGCGGACCCGATTCCGCGGCATCACGGTGCGGGAGGGGATGCTGATCCACGGGCCACTCGGCTGGGGCGAGTTCTGTCCGTTCCCGGAATACGACGACCAGGAGGCCGCCGCGTGGCTGGCCACGGCCGTCGAGCAGGTCACGGTCGGGTGGCCCGAGCCGGTGCGGGACCGGATCCCGATCAATTGCATCGTGCCCGCGGTCGATCCGGAGCAGGCGCACGCGATCGTCGCCCGGTCCGGCTGCCGCACCGCCAAGGTGAAGGTCGCCGACCATCCCGACTCACTCGCGGAGGATATGGCCAGGGTCGAGGCGGTGCGCGACGCGCTCGGCCGCAACGGTGCCATCCGGGTCGACGCCAACGCCGTCTGGGACGTGGACACCGCCGTGCGCCATATCGATCGGATCGATAAGGCCGCGGGCAGCCTGGAGTACGTCGAACAGCCGTGCCGGACCATCGAGGAGCTCGCCGCGGTGCGCCGCCGCGTCGAGGTCCGCATCGCCGCCGACGAATCCATCCGCCGCGCCGGGGACCCGTTGCGGGTCGCGGTCGCCGGGGCCGCCGATATCGCCGTGCTCAAGTGCACCCCACTCGGGGGCGTCCGCCGGGCCATCCAAGTGGCGGAGGCCGCGGGCCTGCCCTGCGTGGTCTCCTCCGCGTTGGAGACCAGCGTCGGCCTCGCCGCCCAGCTGGCGCTGGCCGGTGCGCTCCCGGAACTCGACTTCGCCTGCGGCCTCGGCACGTTGAGCCTGCTCACCGGCGACGTGACACCGGGCTCGCTGCGCCCGGTCGACGGCTACCTCCCGGTTCTCCGCACCCCACCCCAACCGGACCCCGAACTGGTGGAACGCCACCGCCATCCCGACCCCGACCGCACCGTTTGGTGGCAGGAGCGACTCGCCCGCGTCTCGGCCCTGGTTCGGCAGAGCCCCACGGTCTAGCTCGGAAGCTACCCGAGCCGTACACCGCAGCCGAGCATGGTGGCGCGTAGGAGTAACGCCGCTTCAGGGCCGACGACGCCGTCGACGAGTTCCACATACCGGTCGCAGAATTCCGGGCCGTGCGCGGCGACGGACGCGGGAGCAGATTCCAGGTGATGCGCCAATTCGTGCAGGATCACCAGTTCGCGCAGCGCCCAAGCGGTACCGCCGGTGTGTAGCGGGACCGCGAGGACGGCCTCGGCAGCCTCGTAATGCGCGGCGGACACTCCGCCGCGGGCACGGACACGCACCGGCGCGGTGGCCCGTTCCCACCGCGCCCGAACCCAGTTGAGCGCCAGCACCTTGTCCGCGTAGCTCTGCACGGACTCCACCGAGGCGAAGCGGCGCTCGATCGGCAAGGTGAGATGCGAGCCGTACAGCTCGACGGTTCGCGCGCCATGTTCGTCGGCTCGATCGAATACCCCGCGCACCAACTGTTCGGCGTCGTACACCTTGGCGCGCTGACTGTCGCGCACGGTCATCCACGCTGCTCCACGGTCGGTGCCGAACCATGCCCGACGAGGAACACGCGATTCTCCCCCAGCGCGTCCGCCTCGTGCACGCGACCCGGCTCGCCCGCTCCCGCAGGGCA
Source organism: Nocardia sp. NPDC051787 (assembly GCF_040681325.1). Taxonomy (NCBI): domain Bacteria; kingdom Bacillati; phylum Actinomycetota; class Actinomycetes; order Mycobacteriales; family Nocardiaceae; genus Nocardia; species Nocardia sp. NPDC051787. The sequence goes on along the minus strand of NZ_JBFAYO010000001.1, from coordinate 46,639 downwards.
CTCGCCGCTCACGGCGGTCCGCCCGCGTCGGGCGAGGTCAATTGCCCGCGGGCAGCGGGAAGTTCGGGTGAAGTGCCGATCCGTGCTGCTCTGCCCGCGCGATCCCCGGCCGCCCGCGCCGCCGCCGAATGCCCCGTCGACTCCTGCGGCCCGCGCCAGGTGCCGCGCGCCTCCGATGTCCGCGAGTAGAAGTCTGTGAGTTCGATCTCTTTGTCGCGCAGAGCCAAGGCGGTACCGGTCGCGTCAGCGTCGCCGGGCAACACCTCCGCTTCGACTTCCGCCTTCACCTCCGCCAACCGCCGCCCGATCCGCGCCGCGAAAGCCATCTGGAAGTTCAGCCGTGCCGTCACGCCCGCGACCGGCACCTGCACCCGGCGCCGAACCTGGCGTCCCCAGCGCTTCTCCACGACGATCTTCTCCATGGTGGCCGACCGGTAGGCCCCCGACTTGATGTACTGATCGGAGGCCCGCACCATCTGCACCAGCAGACTGGCGTACAGCGCCGCACAGGTGTCGATGTCGGAGTCGAAGCCGTAGGCATAGACCTGCGTCGAAGTCCTGACTACATCACAGCGCACGTCGTTGGCCGCGGCGATCGCGACGAACAACTGGACGTAGGTGCGCAATCCGCGCTTGCCCGGTTCGCCGATCGGGATGATCCGCTGCACCGGCGTTGGCCTGCGCTCGCGCCCAGCGATGTGCGCCCGCGCGACCGCGAGGTCGATGGAGGACTTCGTGGCCAGCCGCTGGGCCGCGGCGAGGAACGCTTCGGCCTCGTGCTCGTTGTCGGTGGATTCGGCCTTGCGCAGCAGTCCACCGATGCGGGTGAGCATCCGATCGGGAACCGCGTTCGGCGAAGTCATCAGCCCCAAGCATAAAAGGCGCAGCCGGACGAAGTCCGTCCGCAGCCTGCGCCGGGCCGAGCGAAGGCTCGAGGCAGCCGCTTATGCGCCGGGCCGAGCGAAGGCGAGGCAGCCGCTTATGCGCCGGGCCGAGCGAAGGCTCGAGGCAGCCGCTTATGCGCCGGGCCGAGCGAAGGCGAGGCAGCCGCCTAACGAGGAGTTCCCGCCACTCTCCGGCGTGCCGGATCGACACCATGTATCTTGCCTTGTGCACCGGCAGGGTGTGCTGCCGCTCACGAACGATCCTGGAGTGTTTGCGATGGCTGTGAAGAAGGTGTCGGCCCTACGTTGGTCGCTCGCGCCGCGGGCCGCGGTGGCGGCCGCGTCGGTCGCGCTGCTGACCGCGACGTTCACCAGCGCCTGCTCCAGCGACAGCGGCGGCAGCCCGATCAGCCAGAACCTCACCGGACGCGGCCCGATCACCTACGTCGAGGGCAAGGACACCACCGAGACCGGCGCGGTCAAGCAGCTGATCGAGCGCTGGAACGCCACGCACCCCGATGAACAGGTGACGTTCAAAGAGCAGTCGAACGACGCCTCGCAACAGTACGACGACCTGGTCGAGCACATGCGCTCCAAGCAGTCCAACTACGACGTGGTCGCCCTGGACGTGCCGTGGACGGCCGAGTTCGCCGCCAAGGGCTGGATCCAGCCGCTGAAGGACTCCTTCGCCATCGACACCAGCGCGCTGCTGTCCCCGCCGGTGGCCAGCGCCACCTACAACAACACCCTCTACGCCGCGCCCCGCAACACCAACGGCGGCCTGCTGTTCTACCGCAAGGACCTGGTGCCCAACCCGCCCAAGACCTGGAACGAGATGCTGGCCCAGTGCCACATCGCGCGCGAGCAGAACATCGGCTGCTACGCGGGCCAGTTCGCGCCCTACGAGGGCCTGACGGTGAACGCGGCCGAGGTCATCAACGCCTACGGCGGCAGTTTCGTCGGCGCCGACGGCAAGACCCCCACGGTGAACAGCCCGCAGTCGCGCGCCGGACTGAAGGTAGTGGTCGACTCGTACAACAACGGCGATATCCCGAAGGAAGCCATCACCTTCAAGGAGCCGGAGTCCAGCAACGCCTTCGCGCAAGGCAAGCTGCTGTTCCTGCGGTCGTGGCCGTCCACCTTCGGTGACGTCGGCGGCGAGGCTTCCGCGGTGAAGGACAAATTCGCGGTCGCTCCGCTGCCGGGCGAGAACGGCGTCGGCGCCTCCACCCTCGGCGGCTACAACGCGGCGATCAGCGCGTTCTCCAAGAACAAGGCCACCGCGCTGGACTTCCTGCGCTTCCTGATCAGCGAGGACGCGCAGCACATCGTCGCCTCCGGCGCGCTGCCCTCGGTGCGCGCGTCGATGTACGACGACCCGGCGCTGATCGCGAAGATGCCGTACCTGCCCGCGCTCAAGGACTCGATCGCCAGCGCGGTGCCGCGCCCGGTGACCCCGTTCTATCCCGCGGTGTCCAAAGCCATCCAGGACAACGCCTATGCTGCGTTGAACGGAACCAAGTCCGTCGATGACGCGATCACCGGTATGCAGAAGGGCATCGAGACCGCCGGATCGTAAGCGGTGAGCGCAACGGACCCGACGAACCCGCAGGAGAGAGAAACGGTGTCGGATCCTTCGGGAGCGGCGACTATCGCGCCGAAAGATTTCGTTCCGGCCGGACGCGGCATCGCCGCGACGATAGCGCTGGAACTGCGGCGTTCCGGAAAAGCCTGGCTGTTCGTCACGCCGGTGCTGCTCGCGCTCGCGGTCGTCATCGGGTACCCGGTGGTCCGGGCACTGTGGATGTCCTTCCAGAAGGACTCCGGGCTCGACCCGGCGACCGGCATGTTCGTCGAAGGCGGCAGTGCCGGGTTCGCCAACTACACGCATTGGCTGCTGCAGCAGTGTCAGGTCGCGACCGGCGAGATGGTGTCCTGCCCGACCGGCAACCTGGGCTCGCAATTCTGGCTGGCCATCGGCGTCACGCTGTTCTTCACGGTAGTGACGGTCACGCTCGAGCTGACACTCGGCCTCGGCATGGCCATGGTGATGGGGAAGACCTTCCGCGGCAGGGCGCTGCTGCGCGCGGCGGTGCTGATTCCGTGGGCCATCCCGACCGCCGTCACGGCACGGTTGTGGGAGTTCATGTTCCAGTACGACGGCGTGGTGAACCGGGTCCTCGGCACGCACATCCTGTGGACCTCCGACGCGTGGCCGGCACGGTTCGCGGTGATCGCGGCCGACGTCTGGAAGACCACGCCGTTCATGGCGCTGCTGCTGCTCGCCGGTCTGCAAGTGATCCCGGCCGACGTGTACGAGGCGGCGCGGGTGGACGGCGCGTCGGCCTGGCAGCGGTTCACCCAGATCACGCTCCCGCTGCTGAAACCGGCCCTGCTGGTCGCGGTGCTGTTCCGCACCATGGACGCGCTGCGCATGTTCGACCTGCCCGCGATCATGACGCTGGGCAACCCGTCCACCCGCACGGTGTCGATCCTGGTGGTCGAGCAGGTTCGGCAAGGACCCAACAGCGCGGCCGCGTTGTCTACGATCACCTTCCTTTTGATCTTCGCGGTGGCGTTCGTGCTGGTGAAGGTCCTGGGCGCGAACGCGGTTCGCACCCAGGAGGAGCAGCGGAGGGCCGGATGAGACACAATCGCGAAGCTTTCCTCCAGCCCGACCGGGTGCGGGTGACCCGCATGAGCACCGAGGGCCGGAGGAGACACGTGCCCAGCACGACACCGGAGGCGCACTGATGTCCGTGCAGACGACGAACAAGCCCGCCGCGCAGGCGAACCAAGCCGCCGCGCAGCCGGTTCCATGGACGAAGCGGCTCGGTTCGGTGCGGTTGTACCTCGGTGCCCTGATCGTGCTGGTCTGGGGTCTGGCGCCGTTCTACTGGATGGCGGTCACCGCGTTCCGCGACCCCGACTACACCTTCGACAACACGCCTTGGCCGACGCACGTCACGTTGGAGAACTTCCGCAACGCGTTCGACACCAGCCGCGGCAACGACTTCGGCAAGGCGCTGGTGAACAGCGTCGTCATCGGCGCGGCCACCACGGTGATCGCGCTGGTGGTCGGCGTGTTCGCCGCGTACGCGCTGGCGCGGCTGACCTTCCGGGGCAAATACGTGGTGTCCGGACTGATCCTGAGCGCCTCGATGTTCCCCGTCGTGGTGCTGGTGACTCCGCTGTTCCAGCTGTTCACCAGCCTCGGCTGGATCGGCGAGTACCAGGCGATGGTCATCCCGAACATCTCGTTCGTGCTGCCGATGACGGTCTACATCCTCGCGTCCTTCTTCGCCGAACTGCCCTGGGAGCTCGAGGAAGCGGCGCGAATCGACGGCGCGACCAAGATGCAGGCATTCCGTCTGGTCATGCTGCCGCTCGCCGCTCCCGCGGTGTTCACCACCGCGATCCTGGCGTTCATCGCGGCGGTCAACGAATATCTCCTGGCCCGTTTGCTTTCCAGCGACAAAACCGAGCCCGTCACCGTCGCGATCGCCCGCTTCTCCGGCAACAACCCCTTGGTGCAGCCGTACGCGGCGATCATGGCCGCGGGCACCATCGTCACCATCCCGCTGGTCATCATGGTCCTGCTCTTCCAGCGCCGCATCATCTCCGGCCTCACCGCGGGCGGCGTGAAGAGCTGAGCTGTGTCTTCGGCCGCGCGGGCGCGGCGTGTTCGCGGCACATGCTCGGTCTCGCTGCGCTCGAAACCCGTGGTAGCGCCGATATGGTTGCCTCACGTGGTAATCGGCGCTGGGGTTAGCGACGTCTGGCAGCTCGACGGGCCGGAGCTGCGCTTGGGCGCTCGTCGGGCAGTTCGTCGTCGGCCGGTGCGGGCTACACGCCCACCAATATGTCGCGGATGAGTCGGCCATACGGAAGCGGAAGCCGCTGTAAAGCGACACGGTAAACTCGGTTCCTCAATACTCTTTTCCGATCGTGTTCGTGCAGGTGGGTTCGTCCGACACTCCGGGAGGAGATGATCGTGAGCTCGTTCCGCAAACCGCCAGGGCGCACACGCGGCGCCAAGAGGAACCCCCGGCCCGCACTGTTTTCCTCGAGCGCGGGCCGGAACGAGCGGACCCAAGCGCTGAACCGGACCGCGCGGACGAGACACGAGCGAAACACGGCTCGCGGAAAACAGCGGCATCCCACGCCACCTCCGGTGCACGATCCGGATCCACGGCCACCCACTAGGGCTGAACGCGTCCGTCGTCTCCTGCTCGCCCTGTTCATCCTGTTCGGCGTGGTGCCGGCGCTGCTATCCGTCCTGGCGTACTGGAGCGCCGAGATACCGGACCCGACGGCGATGCAGGGCAATCAGATCGCCACCGTCCTCGCCGCCGATGGCAGCACCGTGATCGCGAAGGTCGTTCCGCCCGAAGGCAATCGGACGCCGGTCCCGTTGTCGGACGTGCCGCGGCCGGTACGCGACGCGGTGCTGTCGGCCGAAGATCGCAACTTCTACACCAATCCCGGCTACTCGACCTCCGGCTTCCTCCGCGCCGTCCGCGACAACCTGCTCGGGCGCGACAACGCGGGCGGCGGCTCAACGATCACCCAGCAGTACGTGAAGAACGCCTTCCTCGGCTCCGAGCGCACGGTCACGCGCAAGCTGCGCGAGCTGGTCATCGCGGCGAAGATGGCGCGGCAGTGGAGCAAGGACGATATCCTCGCCGCCTATCTCAACACCATCTACTACGGCCGCGGAGCCTACGGGATAGCGTCGGCGGCCGAGGCGTACTTCGACAAGCAGGTGAACCAGCTGACCCTCGCCGAGGGTGCGGTGCTGGCCGCGCTGATCCGGACGCCGTCGATCCTCGACCCGGAAACCCATCTGCCGGATCTGAAGGAACGCTGGCGTTACGTGCTCGACGGCATGGTCGAGATGGGAGTGCTGGCGCCGGGTGATCGCGACGCGACGATGTTTCCGCCGATCATCCCCCTCTCCGAGATCCCCGACGACAACGTGACCCGCGGTCCGGAGGGTTTGATTCGCAACCAGGTGGTGCGCGAGCTGCGCGCCTCCGGCATCAGCGAACGCGAATTGAACACCGGCGCACTACAGATCACCACCACCATCGACGCGAAGGCACAGCAGGCGGTGCTCGATGCGGTACATGATCGGCTCGATGGCCAGCCTCCGGAACTTCGCGCGGCGTTGGTGTCGATCGATCCACGCTCCGGCGCGGTGCGCGCCTACTTCGGTGGGCACGACGGCATCGGCTTCGACTTCGCTCAGGCGCCATTGCAGACCGGGTCGGCATTCAAGGTCTTCGCGGTGATAGCCGCGCAGCAGCAGAGCATTCCGCTGTCTCGGGTGCTGGACAGTTCCCCGGTGACCGACAGGCGCACCCGGATCACCAACGTGGACGGCGAGTCCTGCGGAAAGTGCACCATGGCCGAGGCGCTGAAGCGCTCGCTGAACACCAGCTTCTACCGGTTGACCATGTCGATGTTCGACGGGCCTCAGTCCATCGCCGACGCGGCGCACGCGGCGGGCATTCCCGAGGAGATGCCCGGCGTGGCGGGCAAGACGCTGTCCGAGGACGGTGGAAAACCGCTGAACGGCATCGTTCTCGGCCAGTATCTGGTCCGGCCCATCGACATGGCCTCGGCGTACGCCACGATCGGCGCTTCGGGCGTCTACCACCAGCCGTACTTCGTGCAGCGGGTGGTGACCGGTGACGGGCGGGTGCTCCTCGATCGCGGCAGCGCCCCGGACCAGCAGGTCGGCAAGCAGATGCCGCCGGGCCAGCAGCGCATCTCCCCGGCGATCGCGCAGAACACCGTTCAGGCGATGACCCCGATCGCGGCCTACTCCAACGGGCACGGGCTGAAGGACAACCGTCCCTCGGCCGCCAAGACCGGCACCACCCAGCTCGGCGACAGCGACGCGAACAAGGACGCGTGGATGATCGGCTTCACCCCCGCGCTGTCCACGGCGGTATGGATCGGCACCGAACGGTCGCAGCCGATCCGTACCGCGCGCGGCGCCGACATCTATGGCTCCGGTCTGCCCGCCGACATCTGGAAACAGGTCATGGACGACGCGCTCGACGGCACCCCGATCGAGCAGTTCCCCGGTACACCAACGCAGCCGAACCAGAGCAAGCCCTCCGGCGGGGCCTACGACATCCTGAATCCGCCGCAGCAGTCGCCGCAGCGCGAGCCCGTCGTCATCATCCCGCCCACCACGCAGCCGCCAAGGGAAGTCGAGATTTTCCCGGGACTGAGCATTCCGGTTCCGGGATAGCGATGATGCTGTGACCTTCCGTGGCCCGGCGGAACGGATGACATGGCAGCATCGTTTGCCAGAGTGAGAGCGAACAGCGAGTGCGTCGGAAACGGGCCGACGCCGAAACCGCGGAAACGATGCGGAAGGATATGCGCTCGAGCGACGACAGCGCGGCGCGAGCGACGGGCCCGGAGGCGGTAGCCTGCGTCACCACGAAGGGCACCGGGAGCGACGCCAATTGGAGACAGACGAGACATAGGGGCTACGCCGGTGGATTTCAATGTCGTTGACCAACCCGAGACGCTGGTGGCGGGAACGGTGCTTCGCAGCCCCGCGCTCGCGGTCGAGGGGCCGCGCCGCGCGAAAGTCGAAGAGGCGTGGAAGCGCAACCTGGCTCGCAAGCTGCCCGGACCGCCGACCACGGCGTACGTCGACCATGCGCCGGAGATCAATTCGTACCTGACTCATATCGTCGGCTACCGCTGTCATAGCCTGGCCGATCTCCTGCCCGGTGACGTGCTCGCCCGGGTGCCCGCCGGACGGTTCGCCCGGTTCATCGCCAGCGGCGACAACCTCGGCGACACCATCGTGAGCATTTGGCGCGCGGTGTGGGACGCGGAGGCCTCGGGCCGCCTCGTGCGCGCCTATACCGGCGACTGGGAGCACTATCCCGATGCGCGCACGGCGGAAGTCTTCGTGGCATTGGCGGACGATCAGGTCGACGAGTAGGAACAGACAGTGGATTTCGAGATCGTCACATTGGAGCAGAGCATGGTCGCGGGCCTCACCGTGCCGCTCGCCGGCCGTGAGGTCACCGCGCGCGACCTCGACCTGGTCAACTTCACCTGGGACCGGTATCTGGCGCGGGAGAAGAACGTGCCCCGGGTGGCCGCCTATATCGGCCAGAACGACCATGCCGTCGCCGTGCTCGGCTACGAACTCGCCGGGATCGAGGACTTGGACCCGGGCGACGTGCTCACCATCATCCCGCCTGGCCGCTACGCCAAGTTCGTCGTCGCCGACAAGCCCTACGACCTGCTGCGCACCGCATGGGCCCAGGTCGCGAAGGCGGAGAACGCGGGAACCATCACCCGCTCCCACACCGCCGAGGTCGAGCGCTACACCGGCCCGGCCTCCGTCGAGGTCTACGTCTCGCTGGACTAGAGCTGTGTTCGACGTGCAGCGCCTGCGGCGCTGCGTCTTCGCGGCCCCCTTGTGGCTCGCTTCCGAGCGACCGCCGCTTGCGACTTCGTCGCTTGCGCGACGGCCACTCGGAAGCGAGCCGGGCCGCGAACGGGCAATGCACGGTCTCGCTGCGCTCGAAACCGACCGATTGCCGACGACTCACCTTGCGGGGTGACTCATGCAATCCGATGCACGGCCTTGCCGGTTGAACTCACGTCACTCTGCGCCGATGATGAAGGCTTCGAGCTGGGTACGCGCGACGTCGTCGGCGAGCTGCTGGGGCGGGGACTTCATGAGGTAGGCCGAGGCCGGGATGACCGGTCCGCCGATGCCGCGGTCCTTGGCGATCTTGGCCGCGCGCACCGCGTCGATGATGATGCCCGCCGAGTTCGGCGAGTCCCACACCTCGAGCTTGTACTCCAGGTTCAGCGGCACGTCACCGAAGGCGCGGCCCTCCAGGCGGACGTAGGCCCATTTGCGGTCGTCGAGCCAGCCGACGTGGTCGGACGGGCCGATGTGCACGTCGTTGGCGCCGAGCTCTTTCTTGAGGTTGCTGGTGACGGCTTGGGTCTTGGAGATCTTCTTGGACTCCAGCCGCTCGCGCTCGAGCATGTTCTTGAAGTCCATGTTGCCGCCGACATTGAGCTGCATGGTGCGGTCGAGCTGCACGCCGCGATCCTCGAACAGCTTGGCCATCACGCGGTGGGTGATGGTCGCGCCGACCTGGCTCTTGATGTCGTCACCGACGATCGGCACACCGGCTTTGGTGAACTTCTCCGCCCAAACCGGGTCGGAGGCGATGAACACCGGCAGGGCGTTCACGAACGCGACACCGGCGTCGATGGCGCACTGCGCGTAGAACTTGTCGGCTTCCTCCGAGCCCACCGGCAGGTAGGACACCAGCACGTCGACGTTGTTGTCCTTCAGCACCCGCACCACGTCGACCGGGTCAGCCTCGGACAGCTCGATGGTCTCCGCATAGTACTTGCCGATGCCGTCCAGGGTGGGGCCGCGCTGCACGACGACGTCGCTCGGCGGCACGTCGGAGATCTTGATCGTGTTGTTCTCGCTGGCGAAGATCGCCTCGGCCAGGTCGAAGCCGACCTTCTTCGCGTCCACGTCGAACGCGGCGACGAACTTGACGTCGCGGACGTGGTACGGCCCGAACTTCACGTGCATCAGCCCGGGAACGGTCGAGGACTCGTCCGCGTCCTTGTAGTACTGCACGCCTTGGACCAGCGACGAGGCGCAGTTGCCCACACCTACGATGGCGACGCGAACTTCTGTGGCGTTGTCAGCCTTTTTGTCGTCACTCATGGCCGATATTTCCCTCTTTCTGTGGTGCCGCCTTCGTCGATTGCTCCGCCGCAATCAACTCGTTGAGCCAGCGCACTTCGCGCTCGCTTGATTCGAGTCCGAGTTGATGGAGTTGCCGGGTGTAGCGATCCAACGACCCGCTGGCCTTCTTGATCGCCTCCCGGAGCCCCTCTCGGCGCTCCTCGACCTGACGCCGCCTGCCCTCCAGGATCCGCATCCGCGCCTCCGCGGGGGTGCGGCTGAAGAAGGCGAGGTGAACGCCGAAGCCGTCGTCGGTGTAGTTCTGCGGTCCGGTATCGGCGAGCAATTCGTTGAACCGCTCCCGTCCGGCCGGAGTCAGTTGGTAAACCCGGCGCGCACGGCGTGTCGTCGCGCCGGCGGGGATCTCCTCGGCGATCAACCCGTCCGCCTGCATTCGGCGCAGCGTCGGGTAGAGCGATCCGTAGGAGAAGGCCCGAAACGCCCCGAGCAGGCCGGTCAGCCGCTTGCGCAGCTCGTAACCGTGCATGGGCGATTCGAGGAGCAGCCCGAGAATTGCCAGTTCGAGCACCGGGCTTCACCCCCTGACTGTGTTCAGACCTAACCGATGGATGCGACTTTCCACTATATCGGAGCGATACATCCGTGCACAGTCGTCGCCGATCGGTGGACGAGGTGCCAGTTCAGCGAGAGGGCGGATAGACGGCGAGCGGCTCGCCCGTCAGAGTGACCCGCACATAGCCGGACGCGCTGCCTTTGCCCTTGACGTGGATGTCCATCACGGGGCCGAGGTCGACGGTGCTGTGCGCCGAATACTCGACGACCACGTGGGTGATCACACCGTCCGGGAGCCGCACCGTCTCCGGCGCACCGGCCAGCAGCCGGGCGATGGCAGGCACGTCGACGGTCGCGAGGTCGAAGGTGCGCGTCCCGGATTTGCGCTCCGAGGTGGTGGAGGTGCGGAAGTCGCCGTTGTAGCGGTAGTCACTGGTCTCGGCCGCGTTGCCCGGCGTCTGCCGGTCCACGATCACGTACTTCGGATACAGCGTCACCTCGTCGGCGGTCAGATCGCCGAATTCGGCCCGGTACTCCGCGAGGAAGTAGGCGAGACCCGCACCGGTGGTCAGATCTGGAACGTTCTCCGACGACCCCGGCAGATCTATGCCACACCGGCTGAACGCGCCGACCATCGCACCGGCCACGGCAGCCGCTACGACGATCGAGAGCGGCGCCAGCCGGCGCCGCGGACGACGCCGGTCCACCCGGACCACAGGGGCGTTCGCCAGCTCGCCCGGAATCTGCAGGTCACCGATCAACGCGTCGAGTTCACCGAAGGACTTGGCGCGCATGGCCGTGGTGGTCCGCGCGGCGTGCTCGCTGTCGGTGAGCTGTCCGTCGGCCAGCGCGGCGTCGAGCAGTCCGCACACGTCGGCGCGATCGGTGTCGCGGGCGCGAATGCCGCTGTATCGGGTTGTCGCCATGGTCTTATCCCTTGAACGGCCAGACGCGGCGCACCTCGCCCGCCGGGGTCATCATGAAGTGGCCGGACTCCCTGACGGAGTTGCTCACGTAGACCTCGATGACGGGTTGGTTGCCGGGTTCGGCGGAGACCCTGTTGTCGTTCACCCGCACCGCGAAATGCGAGATGACGCCACCGGGAACTCGGGTGATGGTGGCCGCGTCGGCGAGCGCACGGCCGAGCGCCTCCACGTTCAACCCACCCAGATCGACCGACGGCGTGTCGGCTTTGCGTGTTTCGATCTGCCGGGACTGCACGAAACCCCCGCGGTAGTCGTACTCGACCTTTCGGTTCGGCTGACCGGGCACCGCTCGGACGATCGACGCGTACTCGTCGTACATGCGCAGTTCGTCTACCTGAAGGTCCCCGAATTTCCGCTGGTAGTTCCGCAGGAACGTGGTGATTCCGTCGGTGGTGACCAGACTCGGCGTCGGGACCACCAACGGCTGCACCGTTCCTGGATCGACCACGGGCGCGGCTTGCGCCGCGGGTCGCGGTTCGTCCGCCGCCCGGGTGACCGCGAGGAATCCGGCGCAGGCGGCCGTCACCGCGGCGACGGTGACGGCACCCAGGTACCACTGGCGGCGGCGCGAGCGCGGTGGACGTGGCGGCGGGGCGAGGTTGCCGGGCCGCTGCAAGTCCGCGACCAGATCGTCCAGATCCCCCAGGGTGCGCGCCTCGGCGGCGAGTTCGGTGAGGGTGTCGTGTTCTTGTTCGGTCAGCTGGCCGTCGGCGCGGGCGAGGTCGAGCAGTTCGCGCGTAGTGGCGCGATCGGCATCACGCGCCCGGGTGTGACCGGGATAACTTGTTCCGAATGCCGAGCGCCGCAACACTTTTCGCGTGACCGGCGGCCGATCGGCGGCGAACTCCCCCGCGCCGGCGACCACCGACCACCGACCGGGGGTTTGCAGATCAGCGGTGAGCCGGGCCAATTCGCCGAGCGTGCGCGCGGCCGCCGCCTGCGCGATTCGGTCGTGGTACTCGTCGGCGCCGAGCTGCCCCTCGGCGTAGGCGGCATCCAGCAGGCTGGACGCGGCGGCGCGGTCGAGGTCACGCGCGCGCATGCGCCCGGGTGCTGCGGTGGACACAGACGGATCGTAGTCCGACCGGGACCGCGACGCGCCGGTACGCGCACGGATCGCCGATCGGGCAATCCGCACAGCCCGGGGCGGCCCGATGGCAACACCGCTACTCTGGTTCTCGTGCGAATTCAGCGGCAAGTGGTCGACTACGCCCTCCGGCGCCGGTCGCTGCTGGCTGACGTCTATGCGGGCCGTGTCGATGTCGCCGAGGTGTGTGATGCGAATCCTTATCTCTTGCGTGCGGCGAAGTTCCACGGCCGGGGGAGCGAGGTCACATGCCCCATCTGCAGGAAAGAACAGCTGACCCTCGTATCCTGGGTCTTCGGCGATGGCCTCGGACCCGTCGCCGGATCGGCTCGCACACCCGAGGAGCTCACGCGCCTCGCCGAGACCCGCGAGGAGTTCTCGGTTCATGTCGTCGAGGTTTGCCGGACCTGCAGCTGGAATCATCTGGTGCAGTCCTATGTGCTCGGTTCCGCGCCGGCACCACCACGCCGCCGCACCGGGACACGCGCGAACCGGCGCACCGCCGCCGAATGAAGTGCCTGGTCATCTGCCCGGCGGGTGACTCGCGGAACTGGCCTGTGTCCGCCGCGGTGACCACCGCCGATAGCCACCTGGACCGCTACGAGTTATGGAGATCTTGTCAGTGAATTCGCCCTACGAGTCCCCTTACGGCGATGAACCACATGGCAGCCGTCCGCAACGCAATTCACCTCCAGGTCCCAACCCGTACCAGAATCCCCGTCCCGGGCCTCCGCCCGGCGCCCGCCCGGGCACTCCGCCCGGCGCGCGTCCCGGCGCCCCGTTCTCCGGCGAGCCGCGCGGCCCGCAGCCGCCGCGCCGTCCCGTACCCCCGCCACAGGGGCGCCCGGCCCAGCAGGGCCGTCCACCGCAATCTGGGCGCCCGCCGCAGCCGGATCGCGGCGTGCCCGATCGCGGCGCCCCCGGCCCGCAGGCAACCCAGAAGATCCAGCGCCCCGGCTCGCCGACCGAGACGGCGGCCGAGCGCAGCCGGCGCGGTCCGGCCACCGGTCCCCGCCCGACCACCGGCCAGCGCCCTGCGGTCGATCGCAACGGCCGTCGCGTGCCCGGAGCCGGGCCCAGCACCGGTGAACGCAGGCAGACCGCGGGTGGCCCGCCCTCCGGCCCGCCCCCGCGCCGTGGCGGTGGTAGCGGCGGCTCCGACGGACCAGGTAGGCGTCGGCCCGCGGAGCAGAAGAAGTCGCCCTGGCGCATCGTCCGCCGGACCCTCTACGTCCTCGTCGCGCTGGCCATCCTGGTGCCCAGCGGCATCTTCCTGGCCGCGTACACCACGGTGTCGGTGCCGCAGCCGGGCGACCTGAAGACCAACCAGGTCGCGACCATCCTCGCCGCCGATGGCAACACCGTGATCAGTAAAGTCGTTCCGCCGGAAGGCAACCGGACCGACGTCACCATCGAGCAGATTCCGCCGCACGTGCGCAACGCGGTGATGGCGGCCGAGGACCGGGATTTCTACACCAACCCCGGCTTTTCGATCTCTGGCTTCGCACGCGCGGCCAGGGACAACGTCCTGGGCAAGGAAAGCGCGGGTGGTGGCTCGACGATCACCCAGCAGTACGTGAAGAACGCGCTGGTCGGTGACGAGCGCTCGCTCACCCGCAAGATGCGTGAGCTGGTCATCTCGGCCAAGATGGCACGCCAGTGGAGCAAGGACGAGATCCTCGCCGCCTACTTGAACACCATCTACTTCGGTCGTGGCTCCTACGGCATCGACGCGGCGGCCAAGTCCTACTTCGGCAAGCCGGTCCAGGAACTGACCGTCGCCGAGGGCGCGGTGCTCGCCGCCACCATCCAGCTGCCGTCCAGCCTGGACCCGGAGAAGAATCCGGAGGGCGCGAAGACCCGCTGGAACTACGTGCTCGACGGCATGGTCTCCAGCGGCAACCTGCCCGCGTCCGAGCGGCAGGGCTTGCAGTATCCCCAGGTGGTCCCGCTCGCGGCGACCAGGGACAAGGAGCAGGACTCCGGACCGGAGGGCCTGATCAAGTCTCAGGTACTCCGGGAGCTCTCCGCGGCGGGCATCAGTGAGCAGCAGTTGAACACCGCGGGTCTGCAGATCACCACCACGATCGACCCGAAGGCGCAGCAGGCGGCGGTCGACGCGGTCACGAAGAATATGGACGGCGAGCCGGAGAACTTGCGCACCGCCGTCGTCTCGGTGGATCCGCGCACCGGCGCGGTGCGCGCCTACTACGGCGGCAACGACGGACAGGGCTACGACTTCGCCAACGCGGGTTTGCAGACCGGTTCCTCGTTCAAGGTCATCGGCCTGGCGGCGAACCTGGAGATGGGCATCCCGCTCTCGCAGATGTACGACAGCTCGCCGATCACCGTGAACGGCATCAAGATCACCAACGTCGAGGGCGAGCAGTGCGGCATGTGCACCATCGCCGAGGCGCTGAAACGGTCATTGAACACCAGCTTCTACCGCATGCAGCTGGACATGCAGAACGGCCCGCAGAAGATCGCCGCTATGGGGCACAAGCTCGGCATCCCGGAAACTATTCCGGGCGTGGGCAAGACGCTTACCGAGCCGGACGGCTCCGGCCCGAACAACGGCATCGTGCTCGGCCAGTACCAGGCCCGGCCGCTCGACATGGCTTCCGCCTACGCGACGTTGGCGGCCTCCGGCGTCTACCACGCACCGCATTTCGTGTCGAAGGTGGTGACCGCCGACGGCCAGGTCCTGCTCGACCGCGGTGAGGTCGCCGGCGAGCAGCGCGTCTCGGCGGCGGTGGCCGACAACGTCACCGCCGCGATGAAGCCGATCGCGGGCTATTCGCGCAACCACGGCCTGGCCGGCGGCCGCGAATCGGCGTCCAAGACCGGTACCGCGCAGCTGGGCGATACGGGCGAGAACAAGGACGCCTGGATGGTCGGGTACACCCCGTCGCTGTCGACCGCGGTCTGGGTCGGCACCGAGCAGGGCGATCCGTTGCGCAATGCCAGTGGCGGCATGATCTACGGCTCCGGCCTGCCATCGGATATCTGGAAGGCCACGATGGACGGCGCCATGAAGGGCACCACGAACGAAGCCTTCCCGAAGCCCGCCCCGATCAAGGGCCAGGCCGGTGTTCCCGAATGGTCGGCGCCCTACACCCCGCCGTCCGCCGTCGATTCCCCGCTGCTGCCTCCGGTCGTAGTCGCGCCGACGCAGGTGGAGGTTTTCCCCGGCATCGTCATCCCGGTCCCCGGCGTTCAGCCCGCACCCCAGCAGCCGCGCTCACAGCAGCAGCGTGAGCAGGACGCGGGCCCGCTTCCCGGCCAGCCGGTGGCACCCACCGACGGTTCGTCCCCGACGGCTACCGGCACGCCACGCGCGGGCAACAACGGGAACGGCAACGACGCGGGGACGACTGGAGCACCCCCGACCCGGGGCCGGTAGCCTCGGGTTCCGTGACCGATCAGCAGCTGGTGGAGCCACGGAACGGGAGGGCGCCGCTATCCGACCGGGTAGGGGCCGGTGGGGCCTACTACGCCGCGCCCGCCCCGCTCGCACCGGATCTCCGCTCGGCGGACGCGCGAGACCGGCCGAGCCGCAACGATTCGCTCACCGCCCAGCTGTCCACGGTGATCGGCGGGCCGGTCGGTGATCACGCCCTGATCGGACGGGTGCGGTTCTGGACGCCGATGCGTGTGCTGCTGGCATTCGCGGTCGTGTTCCTCGCACTCGGCTGGTTCGGCAAGGCGGGCTGCATTCAGCAGACCACCGGCGCGGACGGCGACCTGACCCTCGATTGGAACAACGGCCGCCAATACGTGGCCATGTGCTACTCGGACACCGTGCCGCTCTACGGCGCGGAACGACTGAACGAGGGCGCCTTCCCGTACAAGAAACATTGGATCGAGCAAACCCCCGACGGCGGCCGGGAAGTCCGGTACATGGAATACCCGGTGCTCTCGGGCCTGTACCAGTATTTCGCGATGCGGATCGCCAAGAGCTGGGACGCCGCGCCGCTGCCCGGCGCGCTGCAGGTGGTGATCTACTTCAACGTCGTCGCGTTCGGGCTCGCGATGGCCTGGCTGGTCACCATCTGGGGCTCGGCGCTGCTGGCCGGCCGCCGGATCTGGGACGCGGCGCTGGTCGCCTGCTCGCCATTGGTGATCGTGCACGCGTTCACCAATTTCGACGCCCTGGCAACGGCTTTCGCCGCGACCGGTCTGCTCGCCTGGGCCCGGCGCAGACCCGTGCTCGCCGGCATCCTGCTCGGTCTCGGCGGCGCCGCGAAGCTGTATCCGCTGCTGCTGCTCGGACCCATCGTCGTGCTGTGCCTGCGCAGCGAGACGATGCAGCGGATTCCGCGCAACCACCTCGGCCTGCGGATACGCGATGTGGACGGCTGGCCGTCGTTCCTGGCGTGGGTACGTGAGACGCCCTACCGCGTCCAATTCCTCAGCGCCCGCCCGCTCGGCGCCGCGTCCGTCACGGTGTCCGCGGCACTGGGTACCTGGCTGGCGGTGAACCTGCCGATCGCCGCGCTGTACCCGAACGGATGGCGAGAGTTTTTCCGGCTGAACACCACCCGGCACGCCGATCCGGACTCGATCTACAACGTGATCTCCTCGTTCACCGGCTGGCGCGGTTTCGACGGCGTACTCGACCACGGGGAGCAGCCGGTCATCCTGAACGCGGTCTCACTGCTCGCGTTCGTCGTGGCGTGCGCGGTGATCGGCTATATCGGTCTCACCGCGCCGCGGCGCCCGCGGCTGGCACAGCTGTGCTTCTTGGTGGTCGCGGCCTTCCTGCTGACCAACAAGGTGTGGAGCCCGCAATATTCGCTGTGGCTGGTGCCGCTCGCCGTGCTCGCGCTGCCGCACCGGCGCATCCTGCTGGCCTGGATGACCGTCGACACGCTGGTCTGGGTGCCGCGCATGTTCTATTACCTCGGCCTGGACCGCAAGGGACTGCCCGAGCAGTGGTTCACCGGCACGGTGGTGCTGCGTGACCTCGCGGTGGTGGGGCTGTGCGCCCTGATCGTGCGCCAGATCTACCGTCCGGAGGAAGACTTGGTCCGCCGCGACTACGTCGACGACCCGGCCGGTGGCGTTGTCGACCGGATGCCGGATCCGCTGCTGCCATGGCTACCCGAGCCGCTGCGGCCACGGGTGACCGTCGCACGTGGCTGACCGCCCGGCCGATCAGCCACCTCGAGCGCTCACCGGGTGCGCAGGAAGCGTGCCTGTTGCCCCGGCTCCTGCGGCAGCATATCGAGATCCAGCTGCCACGCGCTGCCGGTCCACGGATCGAACAGCGGGGTACCGCCGACGGTGGGCAGGTGCCTGCACGACTGCGACAGCAACGCCACGGTGGCGTCGGCGGAATCGGATTCGTTGGCGCCGACGATCACCGTGGACAGACCGATCAGGTCGCCGCGCGCCATCAGCGCACCGATGCGCTGCGCATCCGAGCTCTGGTAGCCATGCGGAAAATCCGCTGCCAACAGGACCCGGTGTTCGCTCGGCGGCGTGAAAGCGCCACTGCTATATGCCAATTCGGCGAGCTCGGCGGCGTCCACCAGTGCCTGCAAGCGTGCCGAGATATCGGCGTGGTCGGTGACCGGCGGTCCGTTCAGCACCGGCGCGAGCAGGCCGGTGAAGCCGCTGAACGCGTCGGTCAGGTCGATGATGTCGACCAGTGCCCGCCGCTGCGGCGTCGTGGCGAGCAGTCGTGCGAGCAGCGCTCCCACCACGGGCGCGACGGCGCGGGTGGACTCGGTATCAATCCACAGCGGCCGATTCAGCGGCACGGGAACGCAATACGGGATGCGCAGCGGGCCGCGATCGAGCGCGTAGAGCTCGCCGAGCCGGATGCCATCGCTCGCCGCGGGCGGCTTGTCCCAGGCGGGCGAATCCCAGGACGCCAGCGCGGGCGGTAGCACCCGGTCGGCCTCGGCGAGTTCGCGCCTCAGCTGATCGGCGTCGCGCTGGTGGTTGTGCTCGGCGACGGCGATCAGCTCGTCGTTGCGTTGCTGCGCGGCGCGGCGAGCCTCCTCGGCCGCCGGGGTGTTCCTCGTCGCGGGATCGGAAACAGCAAGCGACAGCTCGTGATCCAATCGCTTGGCCGCGTATTCGCGCGCCGAGACGAGAGCGGCGGCCGACCGCGCGGCGTCCTCGAAGACCATCCACAGCCGTTCCAGGCCGTGTCCGACTTCCAGCGGCGCGCCGCTGGTCGCATCGTCCGCCAAGGGATCGGCCACGGTGTGCGCGTCCGGCTGCGGTGCGGGTGCGGGCGGTGCGGCATCACCGTCGACGTCGACGCCGTGCGCGGTGAGCAGCACGGCGAGTCCGCCCGCATAGCCCTGGCCGACGGCACGCAGCTTCCACGCCGGGCCGCGCCGGTACACCTCGAGGCAGATCAGCGCCGTCTCGCCCGCTGTCGATGCCATTGCGAATTCCGCTGTGGCGCTGCCGTTCTCGGACAGCGTCGCGGTCACCGGCCCGAGCCCGTCACCGCTCGGAGGCGCGGCTGGATCGGCACTCACCACCAGCAACACCGCCTTGGCGTCCGGACGGACGTCGGCGAGGGTGATCGTCACCCCGTCGGCGGCCAAAGCGACACCGGCCGTGCCGGGCTGGTTGTAGAAGACGAAATCGTCGCTGGAGAACACCTTCAGGTTCTCGGCGACCACCAGCGCGGAAACATCGAGGGCAGCCTCGGCTTTCGCACTGAAACGAACGACCTCACCGGTCAACGGAATGTTCTGACCGGCCTTCAGTTGAATCACGTATCCGCCCTGCTGTTCGCCCCGCAGATCAACCGTTGACGAGGAACCGGCCGAGCTGCGGCACGGCCTCACCGGGATGCTTGGCCTGGAAGCCCTCGCCGAGCGCCTGCAATTTCCAATCGTTGCCCACCCGGTACAGCTTGGCCATCGCCATGGCGGTGAACGGCATGCCGCCCGCGAGGGTGTACCTGGCCAATTCGCCGTTGTTGGCGCCGTCGACCAAGCGGCAGAACGCGTTCTGCACCTGCTCGAACGTGTGGCCCTTGTAGGAGGTCACGATGAACACCAGCGTGGTCACATGCGCCGGAACACGAGTCAAGTCGACCAGGATTACCTCGTCGTCGCCTTCGCCCTCACCGGTGAGGTTGTCGCCCTGGTGGCGGATCGAGCCGTCCTTGGAGGTCAGCTGGCCGTAGTAGGCGACGTCCACCGGGTTCATGTCGGCGAACATGATGACCGAGGAGTCGAGGTCGATATCGACCGTGCGGTTGCCGAACATGCCGCGGCTGCGCACCGGATCCCAGCCGAGACCCATCTTGACGAAGGTCAGCGCGGTGCCTTCCTTACGCAGCGTGACCCGCTGCCCCTTCACCAGGCTGACCGGCCGGTCCTTGGTCAAGCTGACCTCTGCCGGGGGCTGCTGCGGCTGCTGAGGCGGCGGCGCGGGCTGAGGGGCCGACGGGTAACCCGGGCCGGGCGGCGGCGGGTAACCCGGGCCGGGCGGCGGGAAACCCGGACCGCCCTGCGGCGGGTAGCCCGGACCGCCCTGCGGCGGGTAACCGGGACCGGGCGGCGGCGGGTACGAACCGGGCGGCGAGTGCTGCGGCGCCTGCTGCTGCGTCGGGTATGCCGGGGTGGTCGGCGGCGGGTAGTCGGCGGGCGGCTGCGGAGGCGGCGGGGCCTGCGCGGGCTGCGGAGGCGGAGGCGGAGGCGGAGGGGCCTGCGCGGGCTGGGGAGCCTGCGCGGGCTGGGGAGCCTGCGCGGGCTGGGCTGGCGTGTCGTCGACGGTGACACCGTGGTCGGTGACCAGCGCGGCGAACCCACCGGCGTAGCCCTGTCCGACCGCGCGGACCTTCCACGCGCCCTGGCGCCGGTACAGCTCGAGCGCGATCACGATCGACTCGGTGTTCAGGCCGTCGATCCGGTACTCGTACAGGCGGTTACCCGCCGCGTCCGACACGATCGCGGTCGGCGCGGCGAACTGGCCGAAGGTGCTGTTCGCGTCGTCCAGCGTGATCACCGCGCGGATCTGGTCGATGTCGGCGGGCACCGCGTTCAACGACACCGCCAGAGACGCGGGCTGTCCGGCGGGAGCGGGCTGCAGATTCACGCCGGGACCGGCCGGC
The DNA here is from genome assembly GCF_040681325.1 of Nocardia sp. NPDC051787. Classification (NCBI taxonomy): domain Bacteria; kingdom Bacillati; phylum Actinomycetota; class Actinomycetes; order Mycobacteriales; family Nocardiaceae; genus Nocardia; species Nocardia sp. NPDC051787. The sequence goes on along the minus strand of NZ_JBFAYO010000001.1, from coordinate 26,310 downwards.
TGGTTGAAGAAGACGAAGTCGGCGTCGGAACGGACCTTGCCCCGCTCGGTGACCAGTAGTGCCGACAGATCCGCCGGCGTCGGGAGCTGGACGGAAATCACCACGTCGTTGGTGGCCAGCGGACCGTTCTGGCCCTTGGCGAGTGTTGCGGACAAGTTCGACCCTTCGCTTGTCGGTGCGTACGCCTGACACTCTACGAGAAACGCGCTCGGCACCGCTCGTACGGAGCGGCCGCGCTACCCCGACACGCGCCGGCACATCGGTTAGGGTGACGGCACGCAGAATGGAATACGGCGATCACACCGTGTTCCCGATCGAGACAGCAGGCAAACACTCCATGGCGCAACTGTTCGAGCAATCGAAGAAGGTGATCGAGGCCCACCTCGCCGGAACCAGCCTCAGGGCGATTTCCGGCTCGATGATCGCCTATGAAGGAAATGTACAGTTCAAGTCGGCCGGTTTCGGCGGGGGCGACGGCGTGCTCGCCGGGCTCAAGCGGCGGGCGACCGGCGAGAAGCTGTCTCTGATGGAGTGCTCCGGCAACGGCCGGGTTTTCTTCGCGGTCACCGGCCAGCATGTCACCGTGGTCGACCTGAACAACGAGACGCTGCAAGTGGAGTCGCAGCAGCTGCTCGCCTTCGCCGGGAACCTGCGCACCGACGTGCGTTTCGCCGGTGTGCGCGGCGCGTCCTCCGGGCAGGGCCTGTTCACCACCACCGTCTCCGGCCAGGGGCAGGTCGCGCTGCTCTCGGCGGGCGGGCCGCTCATTCACCTCGGGGTGTCGCCGCAGTATCCGCTGGTGGTGGACCCGGACGCGTTCGTCGCCGCGCGCGGCAACCTCAACCAGTCGTTCGTCACCGACGTGTCCTGGCGCAGTTTCGTCGGCCAAGACGCCGGCGAGGCGTTCTCGCTGCGCTGGGATGGGCAGGGCGTGGTGTCGATCCAGCCTGCGGAACGGTAGGGACCAGCGATGTTCGAGAATGTCAACGGCAAGGTCGTCAAAGTCGACGTCGGGATGGCGGGCGGCGTGGTCGCCCGCAACGGCGCGATGCTGTTCTACACCGGCGACGTTTCCTTTGCGCCGCATCAGATTCCGGGCGGCCAGGGGATGGGCGGCATGGGTGGCGTGATGCGGCTGGCCGGGCGCGCGATGGCGGGCGAGCACGAGCGCACCATGCTGGCGCAGGGCACCGGCGAGGTGCATTACGGGTTCGCGGGCCTGGAAGTGCATGTGGTGCACATGCAGCCGGGCGCGACACTGCGCGTCGAGGCTTCGCGACTGCTGGCCAACACCGCCGGGTTGCAGAGTTCGGTGGTGTCGGTGATGAGTTCGGGCGGCGGAGGCGGTGGCGGCGGCCTGATGGGCGCGCTGCGCGGCGCCGCGTCGGGCGCGTTGACCGGCCAAGGCATGTTCACCACCCAGCTGTCCGGGCAGGGCGCGGCGGTGCTGCTCGCGCACGGAGGGTTCCTGGAACTGCAAGTGGGCGGCCCGAATCCGATCGTGGTCGACCCGCAAGCGTTCGTCGCCGCCTACGGCAACGTGCAGACCGAGCTGAAGACGGCGCTGAGCTGGCGGGACGCGGTCGGCCGCGGTGCCGGCGAGGCGATGCAGTTGCATTGCGTCGGGCAGGGCGTCGTCTATGTGCAGGCCTCCGAAGAGAAGTTGTGAGCATGTCCCAGATCCTCAATCCCATGAATCTCGGTGAGAGCGACAACATCCCGGGAAACAGCTACGCCTACTGCATCGACCTGAACAAGCCCTGGTTCATGCGCAAGGGCGCGATGATCGCCTACTACGGCGATATGCGGTTCCAGATGCTCACGCACGGTCTGCACGGCGGTCTGCTGCACGTGGTGTCGCAGCAGTTCTCCGCGCCCCTGTTCACCGGCGACTACGTCGTAGCGGAGGGACACGGCAAGCTGATCATCGGCGACCGCGGCTACGACATCAATTCCTATGACCTGGAGGACAACGGCAACCTGACCATCCGGGCGGCGAACCTGCTGGCGTTCGAGCCGGGTCTGTCGCTGAATCAGTCCATCGTGCCGGGATTCCTCACCCTCATCGGCACCGGCAAGTTCCTCGCCTCGTCCAATGGACCGGTCATGTTCGCCGAGCCGCCGCTGCGGGTGGACCCGGAATCGCTGGTCGGCTGGGCGGATTGCCCCTCGCCGAGCCACCACTACGACCAGCGGTGGGTCACCGACTTCCTGGCCGCGGGCGCGGCGGCCTTGGGCGTCAACTCCGGTGAGGAGCGCCAGTTCGACTTCACCGGCGCGGGAACCGTGCTGATCCAGTCCAGCGAGAAGGTGCTCAGCGACTCGGTGCTGGTGCGCACCATCGAGGGACAGCTCCAGAGCGGCATCACCGTCGGCGGCCTGCAACGGCTGCAAGGTGTGATCGCGCAAAAGCTGGCCGGGCAGCAGCAGTACTGAGCGCAATCACTCGCGCGGGGGATCCGCCCACACTCGCTCGGGGGATTCGCGACGCAGAGGACCTGGATAGCGTTCACCCGTGTTTCACATTCTCTCCTCCCGGATCCTGCGCGTAGCGCTGCCGGCAGCAGCTATCGCGGCGGTCGCGGCGCCCGCCGCCGCGGTACCGATTCCTTCGGTTCCAGCCGTACCCGGTGTTCCACGATTTCTCGGCGCACCCGCGGTAGGCGAACCGGTCACCGGCATCGCCCCGGTTCCGCAGCACCCATACTTGGCGCCGAACGGTAACTCGGGCGTCCACAACGACGGCTGGATGAGCGATACGTATACCCGCCCCGGCCCGCTCGGCCGGGCGCCGCGGACCGATTCCCTGCTGCTCGGCAGTGAGTGCGGTTCGGTAGCGTTCGACCGCGGTGGTCGGCACCAGCACCGGACATATTCAGACCTTCGCTGAAACCCCTGCCGCCGACGGCTTTTCACTGATGCGCGACTACGACCTGACCGGCGTGCTGCGTCCGGACGAGACGCTGAACTCCGCGCTTCCGGACTCGAACGGCTTGATCTGGTTCGTGGCCAAGACGAACGGCGTCGTCGGCACGCTCGATCCGGATACCGGTGCGGCCCAGGTCATCAGGCTCGGCATGGGCACGGAGAACCAGATCGAGAACTCGTTCGCGGTCGGGGCGGCCGGCGATGTCTACATCGCCACCAACCGCCAACTCCTGCGTTTCGACGCGGGTCCGGATGGCGCACCACGGATCACCTGGCAGGTCACCTACGCCAACAGCAACCAGCGCAAACCGGGCCAGGTGGACGACGGGACCGGCACCACACCCACCATCCTTCCCTACGGCTATGTCGCCATTACCGACAACGCCGACCCGATGAACGTCGTCGTCTACCGCACAGCGCCCTCGGTCGCCGAACGGCAGGTCTGCGCGGTACCGGTGTTCGAGCCCGGCCGCGGCGCCACCGAGAACTCTTTGATCGGCGCGGGACGCTCACTCATCGTCGAGAACAACTACGGCTATGCACACCCCGATGCGACCGCGTCCGGCAAGACCACTACCCCGGGTTTCGCTCGCGTCGACATCGATGCCGATGGCAGCGGCTGCCAGGTGACCTGGACCAACTCGGTCGAAGCCGCGCCGACGGTGGTGCCCAAGCTGTCGCTCGCCACCGGACTGATCTACACCTACACGAAGGGCACCGAGCCGAGCGATCCCTGGTACTGGACCGCTCTCGACTACCGCACCGGTGCGACCGTGTGGAAGCAACTGTCCGGCACCGGCCCCGGGTTCAACAACAATTACGCCGGGATCGCTATCGGGCCCGATGGAGCGGCATACCTCGGAACGCTCGGCGGGTTGGTGTCGATGCGCGACGGCGGCTGAGCCCGGGGAAGCATCTGCCCGGCTCGACGCACGAATACGCCTTCGCGACGGCGTGTCCGAGCGTCGCCGAGTACCGGTCCACCGCGCACGGGTATCGCGAGTGGCCAGGCGGATAGCGTACGGACAGCAAAGGATTCGCGTCGGTATGGTGAAATCGTCTCGATGCTCGCCGACCCGAGGCGCTGGCGGCGGAGAATCGGTGGATGGCTGACTTGGCGCTCTCGCCGCAGCGTCGCACGGCGCTGACGAACCTGGTCCAAGACGAATCCACGTTCGCGACAGCGTATCCGCGCGTCGCGGACTACTGGGCTACCGCGGGCCGGTTGCCCGGCACCGGCGACGACATCGCCGACGCCACCTTCGACCTGCACCTGCTGCACTACATGACCGGCGGCGCGAGCACGAACCCGTACTGGGACATCGTCGCCGCCGCGGTCTCGCCGGGGCCGCCGGAGCGTGCCGCGCGCCCCGAGGTGAACGGCGGAAACCCGAAAGGCAGCGCTCGTCTGGCCTATGCGCAGATCCTCCTGCAAGCCGCCTACGCGTATGCCATTCCGTCCCCGGCGACGCTGCGGTGGGTCGCGGACGTCGCGGAGGGCAGGCCGATCGTGGAGGTCGGGTCGGGGCGCGGCTACTGGGCGCATCAACTCACCCGGATCGGTGTACCGACTATCGCTTTCGACTCACATCCGCCCGACCTCATGACCAATACGGCATTCCCCGCCGCCCCCGGACAACTCGCGACGTGGCATCCCACCGCGACACCACCCGCGTCGACGGCCGATCTGGCCGCCGCCCACGCCGCCGACGTCCTGTTCCTCTGCTGGCCGCCCGGCTGGGAAGACCGCATGGCCTCGACCACTCTCACCGCCTATCAGGAGGCAGGTGGCTGCACACTCGTCTACATCGGCGAGCCGCGCGGCGGACGCACCGCGGACACTGCGTTCTTCGACATCCTGGACGCCGACTGGACCCGGCTCGAGCAGGACCCGGACTACGTCTCATGGTGGAACCTCGGCGACACTGCCCAGTGCTGGCGGCGGCGATGACCGATTGCGCGGCCGCTCAGCTTGCGCGCTGGAATTCCCAGGGGTCGTGCGCGCTGATCAGGGTGACTTCGCCGGCGTGATCGCGGTGTAGTTCGCGCAGCCGCGCCTGGGTGCCCAGTCGCAGGTCATGGTGGACTTCGGAGCTGGTCTGCACGATGTCGAGAATCGGATGCGGCTGCGGAGCCGGATCGAGTTCGCGATGGTAGTAGTAGGCGTCGCCGCAGTGCAGCAGCCAGCGCTCCCCATCGCGCACGGCGACGCCGGTATGGCCCGCGGTGTGCCCGCCCAGCGGAATCAGCTGGAAGTCTTCCGGCAGATCCTTCGGTTGAATCGCGTTGAAGCCGAACCACTTTCCGGTGGCGTCCGAAGGGTAGGTGACCCACTGCGGGTCGTGCGCCCAGTGCGCGGGCCGATAGCGGAAACTCGGTGCTTCGGCCAGGGCCGCTGCCAGTTCGGCGGCGAGCACGTGGACCCGCGCGTGCGGAAAGTCGGGCAGCCCGCCGCAATGGTCCACGTCGAGATGGGTGAGGATGATGTGCCGGACGTCGCCGGGGTCGTAGCCCAGACGCCGTACCTGCCGGATGGCGGTCTCGTCCTCGGACAGGACCGGCTGCGAGATCGCGACCCAGTCCGCGCCGAGAGTGCCCGCCGGGTCGCGGACATCGTCCAGCCCGATGCCCGTCTCGATAAGGACCAGCCCATCGGATTCGGTCTCGACCAGCAAGCAGTGGTTGACCGCGTGGGCGGGCGCTGGTCCGTCGTAGGTGGCCTCGATCTGCCGCACCGATCCGCAATTGAGGTGATGAACTGTCATGCGAGCTAGTCTGTGACTTGAAGCGCGGTTCAAGTCAAGGAGCCAAGATGACCGACGTCCTGCTCGATATCGCCGAGGTGGCCGAACACACCGGCCTCGCCCCCTCCGCCCTGCGCTTCTACGAAAAACGCGGACTCGTCGCCGCGACCGGCCGCAACGGCCTGCGCCGCACCTACCACCCCGACGTGCTGGGTCGCCTAGCCCTCATCACCTGCGCCCGAGGCGCCGGTTTCACCCTCGCCGAAATCGCCCGCTTCCTCCGCGCCTCCCCCACCGACGCCGAACTACGCGCCCGCATGGCCGAGAAAGCGAACCAACTCGACGAAGACATCGCCCGCCTCATCCGCATGCGCGACAGCCTCCGCCACGCCTGCACCTGCACCCACGACCCGCTGGTCGAATGCCCGGACTTCAAGTCCACCTTCGAACCGGTGTGATGCTTCACTGATCCGGTTCGCCAGTGCACGGGTCGACCACAGCAGGTGCGAAAGCCTATGTGTCCGAGTGGCTGGGCGCCGCTTTGATAAACCAGTTGATGATTTCCTCGCCAGCGAGGATGCCGGTGGCGCGGGTGACGGTGAGGTTGGGATGGGTCCAGTTGAGTTGTTCCAGTTCGCCGTGGCGGGGGCGGATGGCGGAATCGGCGGCGCGCAGCATTTCGGCGTCCAGGGCGCCATCACCTGCGGCAAGGGCCCTCGCGTCGTCGGCGAGTTCCCCGCTTTCCCAGAGGCGCTTGCGTACCTCGTCCACCGCGCGGCTCTTGCAGACGGCGAGCGGCATGGTATAGATTTTTCGGCCCTGCTGGGAGGCCGACCAGCCGCGCGGACGGCACCAGTCGTCCCATCCGGCGAGGAATCCGTCGGGGACGGCCTTGGGTTTCACCACCAGGTAGCAGAACAGGTGGTCGGCCTCCCGGAACTTCGTCACCCATGAATCATCGATGCGGGTGTGCAGTTCCCGGGTCACCTCGGACAAGGTGGCGCCGCCAGCGCGCACCTTGGCATCGATATCGATGCGCCAACTCAGGTCGGGTACGCCGTCCACGAGAATGTTGCCCCCGTTGCTGGTGATCGCGTAACGCCACGGCGCCCCGGGCAACTGGATGCGGGTGAACTGTTTGATGGTGCGGGTGGTGGTGGGAATGACGGCGGCGGGTTCGGTCAGGGACTGCATCCGCAGCGCCGCGGTGGTGGTCATGAACGACAGCGGCGCCCCTTCGAGATGCTCCACACAGACCATCGGCACGTCGGCGGTGGTGTTGAAGGCGTTACGCGAGTAGATCATCGTCCGGTCCAGGTCGGTCGCGATCAGCGCACGTCTTCGCTGCACTCTCCGAGATAGGTTCACTGCTGCACGTCCTTGATCAATCCCATACACGAATATGCCAGGTCATCGACGACTTCCACAGGAACCCCACGGGCGGCGGCAAGCAACCGGATATGCGCGTGCTCCGGCGCGTCTGCCACACGGACCAGCACCCGCCACGGGACTCGCCGCAACAGCACCCGAGTGGTCTCGCCGACGCCGGGCTTCACGAAGTTGACGCTGGCGATGCCGTACCGCTCCCTGACCTTCTCCACCGAAGCCCAGCCGGTCCAGGTGGGCGTGCGGTCGCTCGCGCGGATCGCGGCCACCTCGCCCGCTACCCGATCGCGGACCGCGTCGAAGGCGCCGCTCACGGTGTCGAGCAGCCGTCCGGACACATCGTCACCGGCCAGTTCCCGGTAGAACTTGGCGCCGTGGAAATCGCCGGGTCCGATCAGCGTCTCGTTCAGCACGGTGCGCGAGATCAGGCCGGAGACCGTGGAATTCAGGCAGGCCGAGGCGATCAGGAAGTCGTCGCGGGTGCCGTAGGTGCGCACGCAGTGCCCGGGATCGGCCAGCACGGCCAGCTCGTCGTCGAATCGCGCACCCCCGACCGCACGGTAGGCGTCCAGCGCCTCGGTGAGCTCGCGGGTGATCGCGCCCTTGCCGGTCCATCCGTCCACGAACACGACGGAATCCGGGTCGTGGTGCTCGGCCAGATAGTCCAGCGCCACCGCATCGATGCCGCGATCCCGCACGATGGACACCGCGTAGTGCGGCACCGCCAGGCTCGGCCGCCGCGCGCGCAGCCAGCGGCGCATCAGGATGCCGACCGGCGTGCCCGCCCGCGCCAGCGACACCAGCACGATGTCCTCGCCGCGTTCGGCGACGACCAGTTCCGACACTGTCGCGACGGCGAGCGCGAGCCGCTCGGCACTGGCCGCGAGCACTTCGTCGAACAGCGTCCGGTATTGCGCGTCCGGTTGGTATTCGATCGGCAGCGATTCCGCGTAATGCGCCTGACCGGCTTGGATCCTCCGTTCCCGCTCGGCGACGTCACGCTCCAGATCGACATCGGACAGATCCTTCAGCAACCAGGAAACCTCATCGCCGGCATAGGATCCGAACTCCGGACCGTGCAGCGGAACAGGCAACGCACCCACCCTCGTGGTCGTCATAGTCGGCTCCCGTTCCCTGTTCCCGGCGACTCGGCGCGTTCCTCGTGCAGTCGCCGCGGGTCGGCCTCCCGCAACACCGCGAGCAGCACGTCGGCGCCGGAGGCGGTCAGCACGTCGATCAATCCGCCCTCGGCCCGCAGCTGTGCGGTGTCGGCGGGCGAGTCGACCACGACGACGAGCACCGGATCGGACACCGGACCGTCGCCCTCCGCGCCGCTGTCGACGCCGTCATCGATGATCGCGACATCCTCGCCGCCCGACGCCGCGTCGGCGACCAGTACTCCGAGCCCCGCCATATCGGCCTCGAAAAGCTCCAGCGAATCATCGGGCCAGTGCGCGTTGTACAGGTAGCGCGGCGCGGCGTCGCCGGGCTCCGGCGCGACGAACCGGAACCCGCGTCGCAAGGGATATCCCGGCTCGTCCAGCACATACGCGGGCGATCGCGTGGTGGTTTGAAAGCGCGTCGGCGTACCGGTTCCGGCGAGCAGCGCCGCCAGCCGCAGCGGGAGATACATCAGCTCCTCGTGACCGAGCACGATAGCGGGCCGACCAGCGAAATCAGCGTCGAGCCGCGCGGTCAACACCGCGGCCGCGGCGATCAGCGCCGCCTCGAACGCCTCGGTGTCGGACGCGAGTATCCCGTGCCTGCCACCCTCCGGTACCGAAGCCGGCCAGGGCAGTTCCATCCGCCGGAACGAGCCGGGATGCCCGGCGGTCGGGTTGAGCAGGGGCTCGGGGAGCGCGCCGACCGCGTCGACCAGTCCATCGGGCAGCGTCGCCCGTCCGGTGGCGAGACAAACCGTGTCGATGCGCGCACCGAGTTGTGCCGCGGCCGCGTCGAATTCGGCGCGGTCGGCGGCACCACGCAGGTCGACCAGCGACGCCAGCACGTAGTGCGACCGCGGCGAAAAGGCGTGCAGCGCACGCACCGCGTCGATCGCCGTTGCGCCGGTAGAGATTTCGTCGTCGACCAGCACCAGCGGCAGATCATTGACGAAGATGTCGGCCGGCGCCGGTTGCAGCAGATGCGAGGTGGCGTGCGAATGTCCCTCCTCGAACCCGGCGAGGGTCTGCGCGTGCGGCACCTCGCGACGGGTCGAGTGGAGATAGCAGCTCGCGCCGATCCGCGCCGCCACGCAGTGGCCGAGTCCCGTCGCGGTCTCGGCGAAGCCGAGCACCACCGCTTCGCGCTCGCCGAGCACCTCGCGCACCAGATCACCGAGGTGATCGCCCGCCGCCAGCACCACCCGCGGATCGGTCGGGAGATGCTTGCCGAGCACCGTGGACACCAGCAGGTGCGCACGGCGCGGATTGTTGTGGCGAATCCCCGGCCGGATCAGCGCCGTGATCGGCAGCTGGGCCGAGCGCAGGCAATCCGCGTCACGCTCGGCATCGTGATGCAAACCGATACCGAGAGTTCTGGTCGCCCATGGTATTTCGTTGTGTCCGAACTCGGTCGCCGTCTGGCTCATACGGTGACCAACGCCGTCAATAGATCCACGAACGACACTCCCTTGTTCGCCACGCCGAACACCCTGGCGCGCAACAGTGTCTGCCGCGCCCAACTGCGATGCGGCCGCATCTCGTTCATCTTGTTCCGGTAACCCGAGGCCGCCACACCGCCGACATCGGCCCGCAGAATGTCCAGCGCGTCCGAGTACTCCTCGTGCGTCACCACCGACAGCGCGTGCACGGCGGCCACATGCGACGGATGGATCACCGTCTTGCCCTGAATGCCGTTGGCGCGATCCAAAGTGATCTCCCGCAGCAATCCGTCCAGGTCCCGGCTGACCAGGTACTGCCGGAACGGCACGGCGTCGGATTCCTCGAACGGCGCGGTGCGCAGCAGCGGCCGGAACATCCGCTCGTGGTCGGCGAAGTACTCCCACACCGGGCCGGTGATGACGAAACCCGTTCCGTCCGCGCGCCCCAGATAGTTCACGATGTCGGCGATGACGTCGGCCACCACCCGCACGTCGTAGATGGTCAGGTCGCGATCCCGCCGGATGCCGAAGGTCGAGCACATGTCCGTCGCGCCGACCCGCACCGCGAGCACCCGGTCCCGATGCGCGGCCAGCAGCGCCGCGATCTGCGTGAGCTCGTAGTCGCGGGTCTCCCGGTGCACCAGGCACGGCGACTCCAGCACCGGCATCCCGTACAGCGGCCGGTCCAGACGCTGGGCGGCCACGTTCAGGGCGTTGAGGTATTTCGTTCCGGAAACGCTGTCGAACTTCGGGAACACGAACCCGGTCAGCGCCCGCGCCCCGGGCCCCAGCTGCTCGATGAGCTCGGTGATCGTGTCGGCGTCGCGCACCCGTACGAACAGCAACGGATTGGCGTCGTGGCCGGTCGCGAGCAGATCGAGCGCGGCGACGGTCTGCTGTTTGGCGTACTCCACCTCGTCGTCGGCGACCGCGTCCTCGAGATCGATCACCATCGAGCACACCCCGTGCTCAGCCCGTTTACTGATCGTCAGGGCAAGATCGGGCCTGGTCGCGGGCGCATATAGCGTCGCGCCGAGCCCGATCGCGAGTAATTCCCGATCCGTGCGGTCGCTGGCGAACGGTTCGGGCTGCCGGTGAAAAAGACGCCTCGCCTCTGGGCCGTGCAGTTGCCGGAAGTGGCGCAGCGGCATTCGCTTCCGCAGGGAAACCTCCTGCTGGACGGCGATGCCTGCGGTCATCGGTGCCCCATCCTCATTCTCGTCGTGGTCCTGCTTGTTTTCTCATTCGATCCACTATCCCGGCTATGAATTCGGTGACGGCATCCAATTCCGCCACATAGGCCCAGTAGTCAGGGTGACGCCCCGACAGTGTTTCGCTGATTCGGTCGATCCGTGCCGCCTGCGCGTCGAGCACCGATCCCCATTCGGCGACCAGCCCGCGGCTCTCCGCGAGCATTTGCGCATCCCGCAGCCGGAATCGTACGGCCTTGGCGTGTTCTTGCGGGTCACCCCGGATCGCACGCAGCAAGGTGAGCCGCTTGGTGACGGCATCTACCTGCTGCTCGGCCTCGGCGAGGAACCCGCGCGCGGATGTGGTCAGATCAAGTGCAAACTCCGGGTTGTTTTCCGTCGCTGCCGCACGCGCCCTGCCCAGAGCCGCCTCCGCGGCCTCGATGGCTCGCCGACTTTCCCGCTCATTGTCGGCCAGATCCGCCGAACTCGCAGCGTTGAACTCGCGCAGCAGCGCCGAGTACGCGGGTCCGGCCCCTTCGGCCCTGGTCCGGACGGCGGCGAGACGAGTGGTCACCGAGGTGATCGCGGTCCGCGCCGCGGCGGACCGAGATGGGGCCTGCGCCAACGCTTCCGCCAACTCCTTGGTGGCGCTCTGCAGCTGGTTCGCGGCCCCGCGCACGGCGCCAGGTGCACCGGAGCCGATGGCTTCCAGTGTGACCAGCGCCTCATCTACCGCGGCCGCGCGTTCACGCACCGAGGGATAATTCGCGAATTCGGATTCGGCGGCCTGCCCGCGCACGGCCGCCGCGGCGAGCTTGACCTGCCGCACCAGCTGCGGCACCGCACCGAGCACGGCAACCGCCTCCTCGAGCCCGCTCCGGTTGCCGTGATAGAACTCGTCGACGGCACGGGCCACGTCGGTCAGCTGCCGCACCGCGGCATCGATGTGCTGCTGCCCATGCGGTATCGCCGTGCCGCCGCGCTGCGCACGGTCCAACTCCTCACTCAGCGCCAGGTAGATCTCGCCCGCGCCATAACACCTGTCGCGCACCGGCTCCCAGCGCGCGCCCGTCCGCCGCTCCGGGAAAACCTGATCGGCCGCGTGCACCGCCGCGTCGGCCGCGCTCTGACGCCGATCCATATCGAGAAACGCCGAGGCCAACGCGGTGCGGGCGTGCTCGATCCATTCGTCGTTCTCCGACGACCGGAACCAACCACGCCTTCGGCCTGCCACGCCCCGATGGTAGGAGATCTTCCTGTTCGCCGAGGTTACGCGGGTTCCTACGCAACTTCGCGGAAACCTACTACTGTCGTATGGCGTACCCGGCGATTCGGACATGCTGGGAACCAATGACGGACTATTGAAAGGGAATCCCGCATGGGTGTCAGTTTGTCCAAGGGCGGCAATGTCTCGCTGACCAAGGCGGCGCCTAACCTGACCGCTGTTTCGGTCGGCCTCGGGTGGGATGTGCGGACTACCACCGGCACCGACTTCGACCTCGACGCGAGCGCCATCGCGACCGGCGCGGACAAGAAGGTCCTGTCCGACCAGCACTTCGTGTTCTTCAACAACCTGAAGTCCCCGGAAGGCGCGATCGAGCACGTCGGCGACAACCGCACCGGCGAGGGCGAGGGCGACGACGAGGTCATCAACGTCGACCTGGCAAACACCCCGCCCACCATCGAGAGCATCTTCTTCCCGGTCTCGATCTACGACGCCGACTCCCGCTCGCAGTCGTTCGGCCAGGTCCGCAACGCCTACATCCGCGTGGTGGACCGCAGCAACAACGAGGAACTCGCCCGCTACGACCTCACCGAGGACGCCTCGACCGAAACCGCCATGGTCTTCGGCGAGCTGTACCGTAACGGTGCGGAGTGGAAGTTCCGCGCGATCGGCCAGGGCTACGCCTCCGGCCTGGCTGGCATCGCCCGTGACTACGGCGTGAACGTCTAAAGAATTCTTCGCTGTTCGCAGGGGGCCCGGCGACGGGCCCCCTCGCCATGCGACCCAGGCATGCCGGTGCGCCCTGGGAACAGCGTTGGACAACCGGCGATCCAGCGGCCACGCTGGTAGCAAACCCTCGCCGACTCGTTTTTACTTCACGAAAGGTCCCAGCGTGGTCCTGCGCATATTCGGCATGTCCCTCATCGTCACGGTGCTCTCGCTCGTGGTGGCGTTCGTATACGGCGGGCCGACCGCCTTCGCGCTCGCCGCGATCCTCGGCATCCTCGAGGTCTCGCTGTCGTTCGACAATGCCGTGATCAACGCCACCGTCCTGCAACGCATGAGCGCGTTCTGGCAGCGGATCTTCCTTACCATCGGCGTGCTGATCGCCGTCTTCGGTATGCGCCTGGTCTTCCCGCTGGCCATCGTGTGGATCACGGCCGGACTGGATCCGGTGCAGGCCTTCGACCTGGCGCTCAACCCTCCACCGAACGACGCGCTGACCTTCCCCGACGGCAGCCCCAGCTACGAGAAACTGCTCACCGACGCGCACCCGCAGATCGCGGCCTTCGGTGGCATGTTCCTGGCGCTGCTGTTCCTCAACTTCATCTTCGAAGAGCGCGAGATCACCTGGCTCGGCTGGCTGGAGCGGCCCCTGGCGAGGGCGGGCAAGCTGGACATGCTCTCCATAGTGGTCGCGGGCACCGGTCTGATCCTGACCGCGGAGTTCGTCTCCGACGAGGCGCACCGCTCGACGGTCCTGGCGGCCGGCCTGCTTGGCATGATCACCTACATCGCGGTCGACGGGCTCGGCTCGATGTTCCACACCGAGGAACAGATCGAAGGGCCGTCCGAGCTGGCCAAGGCCACCGGTAAGGCGGGCTTCTTCCTGTTCCTCTACCTGGAGGTGCTCGACGCGTCGTTCTCCTTCGACGGCGTGATCGGCGCGTTCGCCATCACCTCCGACCCGATCATCATCGCGCTGGGCCTCGGCCTGATCGGCGCCATGTTCGTCCGGTCGATCACGGTGTACCTGGTGCGCAAGGGCACCCTCTCGGAATACGTCTACCTGGAGCACGGCGCGCACTGGGCGATCGGCGCGCTGGCGGTGATCCTGCTCATCTCGATCGGCGTGCACGTCAACGAGCTCGTCACGGGTTTGATCGGCGTCGGGTTCATCGGCGCGGCGTTCCTCAGCAGCATCATCCGCAACGGCCGCTCGGACGAGGAAGAACTGGACAGCGAACGGGAACCCACGCCGGTAGGCTGATTCCCGGCATCCAGCCGAAGACCCATTGCGGCAGCGGCCCGTCCCCAGGGATGGCCGCTGCCGCTCTCGTTTGCACAGAGGGGGAGCACGCCATGGTGATCGAGGGCAACCCCGGCGGCGTCAACCTGTCCAAGGTGACGCTGTCGAAGGCGACACCGAGCATCAACCTGACCAAGCCGGGCGAACAGCAGGGCACCATGCTGGTGAACCTGAACTGGTCGAGCGGTCCCAAAGGATTTTTCCGCCGCTCCAAGCCGGTCGATCTGGGCCTCGGCTGCCTATATGAACTGTCCAACGGCGCTAAAGGTGTCGTGCAGGCGATCGGGCACAATTTCGGCGCTCTGGACGTCGAGCCCTACATCGAACTGGACGGCAACGATCGCAGCGGTTCGGCCGGGAGCGGCGAGAACATGCACATCAACCTCGCCAGGCCCGAGCTGTTCCGGCGCATCCTGATCTTCGCCTGCATCTACGAGGGCGTGCCCAACTGGGCCGCCGCCGATGGCGTGGTGACCCTCTACCCGACGGCAGGTCCGCAGATCGAGGTCCGGCTCGACTCCCCGGTGGACGGTGCCCGCTCGTGTGCCATCGCCCTGTTGCAGAACCAGGGCGCCGGGATCACCGTGCACCGGGAGGTGTACTACATCAACGGCGCCCAGCGCGAGATCGACCAGGCCTACCACTGGGGCATGCAGTGGCACAGCGCACGCAAGTAGGGCGGATCCTAGGAAATCGGAACCAGATCACGAGGGTCGGACCGCGGCGCCGACGGCGACACCGATCGGTACCAACGCGGCAGCGCCCACAGGAACACGAAGAACAGCACCACCAGCAGGCTCGCGCGTCCCCACACTCCGAATTGGACGATGTTCTCCATCAGCTCGACCGACGTGCCCGACCCCATCGAGTAGAAGTAGCGGAACACCCCGATCCCGATGGCCGCGTCGGCGACGAGGTAGCTGCCGATCAGCCACCACGGCACCTCGAGCAGCACCAGGAACGGCACCAGCCACAAGGTGTACTGCGGCGAATGCACCTTGTGAAACAGCAGGAATCCACAGAGCATGGCACCGCTCACGCCGATCCAGGGGAAGACGCGCGTCACGACATATCGCTTCCAGCCCAGCCACATGGCCAGCGCAAAGCCCGCGAGTACCAGAATCGGGGACACGATCGACACCACCTGCTGGAACGCCGCCTCGCCCGCGATGTCGTGCGCGAACATCGGCCGAAGTCCCCAGTACCAAATGGAATTCGTGGTGATGTCGGCCTGGCGCAACTGCTGGAAGGTGATCGACGCGCGCCAGCCCTCGTAACCCGACAGCGCGAACGGCAGGTTCACCACGACGACGGTGCAGACTGCCGCGGCCCCGGTGAGCAGTGCACCGCGGACATCCAGACCGCGAGCAGACTCATCCTTGTGGCGTTCGACGCCCCCGGTGAGCACGTACGCCAGCAAAGGAAGGACGAAGATCCCGGGGTACAGCTTGAGACAGAATCCGAGAGCGAGTAAGACCGCGGCCGCGACTCCCCTGGTGCGCAAGGAAAACCGGGACAGCGCGCCGACTACGTAGACAGCCGCCACTGAGGTGAACACGACCGGGAGCTCCCAGTTGTGGAAGGCATACAGCACCAGCGGCGGTCCAGCCGCCCACAGCAGGGCGGCTGGACCGGCCAGCCGGGCCAACATCCACGCGGTCAGCAGCGCGAACGGCGCGAGCAGCAGGGCGGAATACCGCAGGAACTCGGCGTCGTTGTCCGCGCCGACTGCGCCGAGCCACATCAGCACCCCGCTGAGCACCGGATACTCCACCGCTCCACCGACCAGAGCGCCGTCCTCGGTGATACCGCCGCTCACATAGGGAAAGACGTGCTCGTTGATGTCTCTGCCGAGCCAGAGGAATTGGATATCCGAGTAACAGACGTCCGAATCCTTGATGACGTCGAAGACCGTGCTGCGGCCGTCCCGGTCGAACGGCGCACCCGCACAGCGCGCCTTGTTCGCATACGCCAATGCGAGGGTGAGGCCGCACAGCAGCACCACCACGGCGGCCAACGCCGCGGAGCGTCGCACACGGCCCGCGGGCAGGTCGCGGGCGGCGAGTCCGGTCGGCATGACAACCACCCTAAGCGGCCCAGCCGGACCATGCCGATGAACCCCGGCGAATACCGCTCATGTAGCCTTGTCGGGTTGCTGACGCAACGAACCCTCCTGCCACGGACCGTCCGTGGCCGTTTCCTAGTCCACAGGAGGTGATTGGTCCGTGCGTCATTACGAAGTGATGGTCATCCTCGATCCGAGCCTGGACGAGCGCACTGTTGGTCCGTCGCTGGACAACCTGCTCAGTGTCGTTCGCACCGAGGGCGGCAAGATCGACAAGGTCGACATCTGGGGCCGCCGCCGGCTCGCCTACGAGATCGCCAAGCACGCCGAGGGCATCTACGCCGTGGTCGACCTGACCGCCGAGCCCGCCACCGTGAGCGAGCTCGACCGCCAGCTCGGTCTCAACGAGTCGGTGCTGCGCACCAAGGTTCTGCGCCACGACAAGTAGTCCGGCAACCCTCGTTTGCGTCGGAGCCTGTGCTTAGGCTCTAGCGCAACAGCGAGACGCGGACTGCACACCGAGCAGGAGGAACCACAATGGCAGGCGACACGGTCATCACCGTCATCGGAAATCTGACGGCCGACCCGGAGCTTCGATTCACGCCGGCGGGACAGGCGGTGGCGAATTTCACCGTCGCGTCGACCCCCCGGGTGTTCGACCGTAATTCGAACGAATGGAAAGACGGCGAAGCGCTGTTCCTGCGCTGCAATATCTGGCGCGAAGCCGCGGAGAATGTTGCCGAAAGCCTGACCAGAGGTTCCCGTGTCATCGTGAGCGGACGGCTCAAGCAGCGCTCCTACGAAACCCGCGAGGGCGAGAAGCGCACGGTCGTCGAGCTCGAGGTCGATGAGGTCGGCCCCTCGCTGCGCTACGCCACCGCGAAGGTCAACAAGACCAGCCGCGGCAGCGGTGGCGGCGGCTTCGGGTCGGGCTCCGGCGGTGGTGGCAACTATGCCTCCTCCGGTGGTGGCGGTGGGCGTTCCGGTGGTGCCGAGGACGACCCTTGGGGCAGTGCGCCCGCGGCCGGCTCCTTCGGGGGCGGCGGCCGCATGGATGACGAACCGCCGTTCTGAGAACGGCCACATCGGCCCGCTCGATTCGGGCCATCAATGATTACGGAGTAAAAGACCATGCCTAAAGCGCCCGCGCGCGAAAAGGTGCTCAAGAAGAAGGCTTGCTCGTTCTGCAAGGAGAGCAAGACCGGAACCGTCTCGATCGATTACAAGGACACGGCGTTGCTGCGCAAGTACGTCAGCGACCGCGGCAAGATCCGCGCCCGCCGCGTCACCGGCAACTGCGTGCAGCACCAGCGCGATGTCGCGGTTGCGGTCAAGAACTCGCGTGAGGTCGCTCTGCTGCCTTACGTGTCGACGGCTCGCTGAGAAAGGGAGGCACGCAAATGAAGTTGATTCTGACTGCTGATGTGGACAACCTCGGTGCCCCCGGCGACACCGTGGAGGTCAAGGACGGTTACGGCCGCAACTACCTGCTCCCGCGCGGCCTGGCGATCGTGGCCACCCGTGGCGCGGAGAAGCAGGTCCAGGGCATCCGCCGGGCGCAGGAAGCCCGCCGGGTCCGCAACCTGGACCACGCCAACGAGCTGAAGCAGGCCATCGAGGGCCTGGAGGCGGTCTCGCTGACCGTGAAGACCGCTGGCACCGGCAAGCTGTTCGGCTCGGTGACCCAGTCGGACGTCGCGGTCGCGATCAAGACGGCGGGTGGTCCCGTCGTCGACAAGCGCAGCATCGAACTGCCGAAGGCACACATCAAGACGACCGGCAAGCACGTCGTCGTGGTGCACCTGCACCCGGATGTGGTGGCGAAGTTCGACCTGACGGTCACGGCTGCCTGATTCGGGCATCCCATCGAGGACCACTCCCGTGGCGACACACGGGGGTGGTCCTGACTGTGCCACGGGTTGATAAATAGCTAATTGTTTGCCAATTGACCGGGGCGTCATTCGGGGCATTTGGCCTGCTCATCACGTGGCGGTGGAGCATCGGTTTTTCGAGCCTGTGGACTACCGGTGAATCGGACCGGCCATACTGTGATTCAAGTCATATTCACCTCACATGCTGTTAACCCAACACGCCCGGCTGTTCAACTTGGCCGACACGCCGTACCTTCATTAATCCACACGGTGCGAAATGCGGAATTCACTATCTATCTGCATGTTCGACTGCGCTCACCTGGGTTTTCCCCAAGTTGTACACAGGGGGTGCACATCCGTTAGGTGAACTCTCCCCAAGTTATCCACAGCTATGTGCACAGTCCGGTTTGATGGGTGCCCTCCGGGTCGCCTAGGTTCTTCGCATCGCCGTGTGCGCACCGCCCGAACGGCGTGCACGGGCGGGTGCCGTGGCGATAGCTGGCCCCCTGGTCAGCGGCGGTGACGAACATGTCGGTGCCCGGGGGTAGAACGAGTCAACAGGGTGTGGAACCCGGTCGTGGGGTAGAGAGGACGGTCGAGTCAGGTGACAGCCACCGATGACCGCGGACACACGGATTTCCCGCCCGAACCCCCCGGCGAAGACTTCGGCCGCCAGCCGCCCCATGATATGGCGGCCGAGCAATCGGTACTCGGCGGCATGCTGCTGAGCAAGGACGCCATCGCCGATGTGGTCGAGGCGATCCGCCCCGGCGATTTCTACCGTCCCGCCCACCAGGCCATCTACGACACGATCCTCGATCTCTACGGGCGTGGCGAACCTGCCGACCCGGTCACCGTCGCCGCCGGGCTGGACCGCCGCGGCGAACTGAAGCGCATCGGCGGCGCACCGTATCTGGTCACGCTCACGCAGACCGTGCCCACGGCCGCCAACGCCGGTTACTACGCCGAAATCGTCGCGGAGAAAGCCATTTTGCGTCGCCTGGTCGAGGCGGGCACCCGCATCGTGCAGTACGGCTACGCCGGCGCCGACGGCCAGGATGTCGCCGAGGTCGTCGACCGCGCCCAAGCCGAGGTCTACGAGGTCACCGAGCGCCGCACCAGCGAAGACTTCCTCCCGCTCGAGGAACTGCTCCAGCCGACGATGGACGAGATCGACTCCATCGCCAGCCGCGGCGGCATCTCCCTCGGCGTCCCCACCGGCTTCACCGAACTCGACGAAATCACCAATGGCCTGCACCCGGGACAGATGATCATCGTCGCGGCACGCCCTGGAGTTGGCAAAGCCCTGGCGGTGGGCACTCCGCTGCCTACGCCTACCGGATGGACCACGATGGGTGAGATCCAGGTCGGCGACGAATTGCTGGATGCCGACGGCTTTCCCACCCGTGTGGTGGCGGCCACCGAGGTCATGTCCGGGCGCCCCTGCTACGAAGTAGAGTTTTCGGACGGCTCAGTGCTCGTCGCGGACGAACAGCACCAGTGGCTCACCGAGACCAGGTCGTCTCGGCGGTCGAGGCGGACTTTCGCCCAGGTGCGGACCACCGCCGAGATCGCGCGCACGCTGCGATGCGACACGGCCGATCGCCAGCTCAATCACTCGGTCACCAACACCGCTGCGCTACGGCTGCCCGCGCGCGCGTTGCCGGTGCCGCCCTACACGCTGGGCGCCTGGCTCGGCGATGGAACATCGGCGGCCGCGCAGCTCACGTGTGCCGACCCGGAGATTGTGGTGCGCGTCGAGGCAGAGGGGATCGTCGCCGTGCCGTCGCAGTCGGCGCGACTGCGTTACCAACTCCGCCTGCCTGCCGACGAGCCGATTGCCGCTCGCGAGTGCGTAGTGTGTGGACGGGAATTCGTTCCGTCCACCAGCGAGGTCCGAACCTGTGGGCGCTCCTGTGGCGGAAAGGCACGGTTTTATTCGGTTCCGGTCCCCGCGCCCCGCTGCCCGAATTGCGGCGAGCGGTCGATCGGTTTGCGCCTATGCCAAAGGTGCCGAAACACCGTGGGCAGTGTACAGGCGCGGCTGCGGGCACTCGGCGTACTCGGGAACAAGCACATCCCTATCGAGTACCTTCGGGCCTCCGAACAGCAACGCCGTGCACTGCTGGCAGGTCTGCTGGACACCGACGGCACCGTTACGCATGGCGGCTCGGTGCAGTTCAGCGCCACCAATGCACGACTCGTCCGGGACGTGCAGGAGCTGATCGTCAGCCTCGGCTACCGCTGCCACGTCTCCACCAAACGAGTCCGCGGTCGGTCCGAAGAATCGTCCACCGCGTACACCATTACGTTCGCCACCGACGACGAGGTATTCGGCCTGCACCGAAAGGCGATGCTGCACAAAGAACGGCGCGCCAGCCGCAACACCGTCCGATCGAACTCACGTTTCATCGTCGACGTGCGCCGGATCGACACCGTTCCGGTGCGCTGCGTCGAAGTGGACAACGCCGACCATCTGTATCTGGCCGGTCGCTCGATGGTCCCGACGCACAATTCCACTCTCGGAATGGATTTCATGCGAAGTTGCTCGATCAAGCACGGCTTGGCGAGCGTTATTTTCTCGTTGGAGATGAGCCGCACCGAGATCGTCATGCGGCTGCTGTCGGCAGAGGCCAAGATCAAGCTCGGCGATATGCGGTCCGGGCGGATGAGTGACGACGACTGGACCAAACTGGCGCGGCGGATGAGTGAAATCAGCGAAGCGCCGCTGTTCGTGGACGATTCACCGAACCTGACCATGATGGAAATTCGCGCGAAGGCACGACGGCTCAAGCAGCGCCACGACCTCAAACTCGTCGTGGTCGACTACCTCCAGCTGATGACCTCCGGTAAAAAGGTCGAATCCCGCCAGCAGGAAGTCTCGGATTTCTCCCGAAACCTGAAACTGCTGGCGAAGGAACTCGAAGTCCCCGTGGTCGCGATCAGCCAGCTCAACCGAGGTCCCGAACAGCGAACCGACAAGCGCCCCATGGTCTCCGACCTGCGCGAATCCGGATCTTTGGAACAGGACGCCGATATGGTCATCCTGCTGCACCGCCCGGATGCCTTCGAACGCGACGACCCGCGTGGTGGCGAGGCCGACCTGATTCTCGGCAAGCACCGCAACGGGCCGACCGCGACGATTACCGTCGCCCACCAATTGCATCTGTCACGATTCGTGGATATGGCGCGCGGCTGAGCTGATGGCGTGTAGATTCTCAAATCGCGTGTCATATTCTCAGTCGCGATGTCATGGCGATGTCATTTATGACATGGGAATGAGAATCCGGGCGCTCCGTCAGGTCCCTTGACAGACCGATCCGCCCCGTAGCGGCTTGTTCGTGGGCCGATGATCGGATTCGGTCACGCGCGGATGTGTTCCGGTGGCATCCTGCTCATCACAAGATCGTGCGACGTGAGGAGCGCGTGTGGTGCACAGCCCGTCTGACCTGCACGGTTCGGCGGTCTCGTATCGCCGCTCCAGCGGAGTTACCGCTGAAATCCCCTGGGAGGGTGTGCAGGTCGGCGATCTGGTCGCCGATTCCGCACCGTGGCGGACATTCCGGTGGCGGCTCGGGCAGAAGCACCTCGATTGCGGGATTTCACCGAGTGAAGATCCTCACGGCCACCGCCCGACACAAGACCTACGAATCTGCCGCAGCAGCCTTGGAGCTGGGCCTCAACGACCTGTGCTCGATCCTCACCGAGACGGAAGCCGACCTCGGCCAGCACCTACTCCGCCAACTGGGTAGCACCACAAGAGTCCGACTCACCGATCACGGCCACGAAGTCATTTCCGCCATGCACACTCTGGTTCCGGCCCTCCCGCACTAAGCCCACTGCACCAACCCAAAGGTGCTGCTGCGCAGGTTGTTCTGTCCACAACCGCACGGGCGACCTCTCGATCGGCTGGTGGGAGACGTCCGGCAATCTCATCGAGACGCAGTTCAAACTGCGCATCCGCGAAGACTGAACCGTCACGGGTTGAGGACCGCTTTTGGGCGGCCCCACCGTCAAGCGTCACCCCATACGGCCGCGAGGTCACCCCGATCGCCCGAACCCTCCGTGCTCACCTGCCGAGCTAGACTCTTGTCGGGCTCAGCTGTTGACCAATCGCTGAGCGACGGAACTGTCGGCAGCCTGGTACATGCGGGTGAGCTTGCCGTCACGGACGGTCCATTCGTGGATGAATCGCACGGACTCGGAGACCCCGTGCTTGCTCGGCTGGTAATGCCCGACCACGAATACCGTATCGGTACCCGACGGGAAGTACCCGTCGACCACGGTCGGCCAGGCGTCGACCCGGGGCATGAGCTTGCCGAAATATTCGAAGACGCCGTCCGCGCCGTGGTAGACACCGCCGTCGGGAAAGCCCGGGGTGACATCCCAGACGAGGTCGGGCGCGGTGAGTTCCCGGAACGCGGATGGGTCGCCGTTTGCCTGGTACAAGCGGCGGACCAGCTCGGTATTCGAGGCCGCGGTGTCGGCAGGGCTGTCGGCCGACACGCCACTGCTGCACGCGGCGAGGACGGCGGCCGCGACCGCGGTCAGTGCGATGGCCAGCCAGCGTCGGCGGGCGGAGAACCACGAGGAACGGACGGAAGGTGCGGTAGACATGAGGTTCCTCACTATTTTGGGGTTTCGGGGGTGCGATGCCGGACCGGTTCGCTCGAAGGTGCCAGCAGCAGCCGCGAGCAGGTCCTGATGCCTGGTTCAGAGGCCGAAACCGCCGTCGACGGCGTAGTCGGAGCCGGTGAAATAGGCAGCGTCGTCGGAGACCAGGAAGCGGATGACCGCGGTGACTTCCTCGGCAGTGCCGAAGCGTCCCAAGGGGACTTGGGCGGTGACGGCCTCGACGTGGGCTCGGCGCTCGTCTGAGGTCTGGTCTGTTTTGTCGTAGATCGGGCTTTCGATGGGCCCGACGGACATGTGGTTGACGCGGATACCGTCGGCGGCGAGGTCTTTGGCCCACGCCTTCGACAAATGGTTCACAGCGGCCTTCGACGACGAGTAGATGGCCATCGAGCCCATGGGGTTGTCGACGAGTGCGGCGGAGATATTGATGATCGAGCCGCGGGACTGTTTGAGCAGGGGCAGGCATTGGCGGGTCAGGTCGACCAGGCCCCGCACGTTGACGGCGTACACCTGGTCGAACACGGCCATATCGAGATCGGCGAGTGGTACGACGGGGGCTGTTCCCGCGTGGTTGACGAGGACGTCGAGCCGGCCGTGCTGGTCGGTGACGAAAGCGACAGCGCGGGCCAGGTCGTCGGTATCGGTGATGTCCGCGACGACGTAGTCGAGGGTGGGGATCTCGCGGGCCGTCTCGGCGAGGTCGGCTTCGTGGTGTCCGACGATGACGACGTGATGCCCGGCGTCGGCCAGGGAGCGAGCGCCTGTTCGGCCGATCCCGGATCCACCGCCGGTGAGGAGAATAACCTTGTGGGACATAGCAGTTCCGTCCGAATCGAGTAGGGCTGACGACGCGAATGCGGCTGCTCAGCCGATGTCGAGCCGCAGCGTGCCGGCGATGGCCTGGCCGGCGAGCAGGTTCGCGGAGGCCGGGGGTCACGGTGGCTGACGTTTCAGTGGGTCCCTATTCGAAGCGCTGGAGCAGTTCGAGCATGCGCGGGTCCTGGTGGGTGAAACCGGCATTGGGCTCTTGACGATCCAGCGCCGTGATGGCGGTCATCTCGTCGGCGGTGAGCGAGACCTCAAGGGCGTCGAGGTTGGCCTGCAGGCGGGCGGGCTTGGTCGCCGGAGGCCTTGATAGCAGCGCCGACGGCGTTCTCGTTGTAGTAGCGCGAGGCGGTGTCGATGAGCCGGTAGCCGCGTTCGAGCGCCTCGGGCACCGTCTGGGCGACCTGCTCGTCGTCCATCTGAAACACCCCGAGCCCGAGAATCGGCATCTGCACACCGTTGTTCAGCGTCAGTTTCTTCATGAGCGTTTCCGCCTTTCGTCAGGCTCGCGGGTAGCAGGTGTGCAGGTTGTGCTCGGTGATGGTGGGCGCCTCGGCACGCTCGCCCAGCACCGCGGGGATGACAGGCGCCATCTTCTCGGCGGCGTACTGGTCGAATGCGGCACGTGACTCCCACGCCTCGTAGACCCGCAGCTTGCCGTCGATGACGACGGAGTCGTGGTAGAGCAGCCCGTCGGGCCAGTCGTCAGGGAAGTTGAGAGCCTTCCCAGCGGCTGCGTAGTCGTCGACGGTGAGCGTGTCGTACTGCAGGGTCAAGGCGATGGCCATGATCGTTTCTCCTGGTCTGGGGTGTGAGGTCTTGTCAGCGGCTTGCGGTCTGGGAGCGGTGGACCTCGATGTTCAGCTCGAAGGTGTTCAGCAGTCCGGCGAGCTGGAAGTACAGACGCATGTACATCTCGCTGCCCCGGGCGCCGGTGATGTCGCCGAGGTCGATGACTCGGCGTTCGGGCCAGCCGAACGCCGACAACAGCTCGCGTGCGGTGTTCTTGGCGTCGGCGTCGTCGCCGGCGACGAAGACGGTGTGCTCGCCGGGCACGCGGGCCGGGTCGACCATGACCTCGCAGAAGACGGTGTTGAGCGTCTTGACCACGCGTGCCGCCGGGAACGCCCGCTGGATCTGTTCGCCGAGGCTGTCGGTGTTGGCGACGGTGAGCGTCGGCGGCATCCCCTGTGACAGGTCCAGCGGCAGCGCAACGTCGACGAGGACTTTGCCCGTGAGGTTGTCCGCACCCACCTGCTCGAGGGCGCGCAGCGAATTGGCACCGTTGCTCGCGTTGAGAACGAGCTCGGCGAAAGCCCCGGCGGCCGCGAACGTTCGCAGGCCGACCTCGGGATGCTCAGCTTGCCATTGGGCATACGGAGGCGTGCCGAGAGCGTCGGTGTCGGCACGCACCATCGTCGCCTCCACGTCGCGCGTCCCGATCACGACTTCGTGCCCCAGCCCTGAAAGTCGGGCAGCGAGGACCCGGCCGACCATGCCCGTACCGATTACAGCGATCTTCATGCGCTTCCTCCTTAAATCCATCTCCAACGTTGGCGTTGCAATCAACTGTAGTACGCTAGGTGCAGAATTGCAACGCCAACGTTGGAGATGAGTTCTGGGATGGCCTGGGATACCGAGGGGACCAAACGCAAGATCGTCGACGCCGCGACGGAACGATTCGCCGCGACGGGCCCGGCCGGGACAACGATCGAGCGAATCGCGAAGGAGGCCGGGGTCAACAAGGAACGGATCTATACCTACTTCGGCGGCAAAGAAGCCCTGTTCGCTCATGTGCTGCGCGAGCAGATGGCCACGGCGACCGCCTCGGTCCCGATTCCCTCCACCGGCGCCGAGGACGTCGGGGACTACGCCGGCCGCCTGTTCGACTACCTCGCCGAGCACCCGCACCTGATACGGCTACTGCAATGGGAGGCGCTGACGATGTCGGGAACCGTGCCCGACGAGCAACGACGCAGCGAAATGTATGCCGACCGCACCGCGCAGCTGGCCCGTGGTCAGGCAACCGGCGCGGTCACCGGCTCCCTCGACCCCGACATCCTCAACGTGCTGATCCTCGGAGTCACCGGCTACTGGTCGATGCTGCCGCAGGTGACCCGCATGATCGCCGGCCCCGGCGACAGCAAGCAGGAGCTGGCGCGACGCCGAGCCGCGGTCGTCGAGGCCGCACGCCGGCTCGCCATCCCACTGCCATAGAAGCGCGAGAAACGCACACGCCCTCCACACTGGCGTGAGGGCGGGCGTGGCTGACATCGCGGAGGCCAGCAGGTGGGCCGGCCATCGACCGGCCCACCTTGGTGATCAACAGACAGCTCGATCCCACGCTTGTCCACCACAGCTCCCGTAACAACGCAGCCGTACCACGATCACCTCGACCGGTAGGAAATGACGTTGGAACGAGAATCACGGCATGACACCGTCGTGAGAACGACGGACCACTCACAGGTCATCGCGATGATCCTCGACATGGGGCCTGAGAATCTACATGGCGGCCGCTCGACAGCCGCACCCCGCATATCTCGGAATGCCGCGCACCAAATATCCGGTGCGCGGCAGCTCCGATAGGAGGATCAGCCTGGGAGGTCGTCGACGGATGCGGATTCGTTGCGCGAGAGCGTAATTCCGAGATTGGCGGCGGTGCGGTCGATCTCGTCGTCGCCGTGGTGCAATTCGATGGCGGAGCCAGCCGAGAGCACCTCGACGTTGAGGCACAGCGACTGGAGTTCCTTGAGCAAGACCTTGAACGACTCCGGGATGCCGGGCTCCGGAATGTTCTCGCCCTTGAC